>DASVGE010000364.1:0-64252 GCA_036379695.1 Pyrinomonadaceae bacterium
CCCCACCGCACTCCAAGGAGGTTAATGTCTTTGCAGGGCCGTGAGGATCTTTTCGTGAATTCCGCCAAAGCCGCCGTTTGACATAATGGCCACCACGTCGCCCGAACGAAGCTCCGGAACGATATGAGCGACGATCTGGTCCGCGTCGGGGAGCGCTAAAGCGGGTTTGCCTTGTTTCGAAATGGCGTCAATTAGCTCGCTCGTATCGAGCGCCCGTCCCTTTTCTGTGACCTTCTGGCTATCGAAAACAGCCGCGATCACGACGTAGTCGGCGGCGGCGAACGCGTTCGCATAGTCGTCCTGGAAAACCGCCAGACGCGAAGACCACGAACGAGGCTCGAAGACGGCGATCAAACGGCGATCTTTATATCGCGCCCGCAACGCGCGCAGTGTTTCGCGAACCGCGGTCGGATGATGTGCAAAGTCGTCGATCACCACCACACCGCGCTCTTCACCACGCACCTCTGCTCGCCGCTTTACGTTCTGAAAGCTTACCAGCGCGCTCTGGATCTTCTCCCTGCTGACTCCCCACGCATCAGCAGCAACAATCACGCCCACGCAGTTAAGCAGATTAAACTCTCCCAACAGTGGTGTCTGAAATTCTCCCCAACTCTGGTTTTCACAAAAGACTTCGAACCGCGAAAGTCCTTCGCTGAAATCAGCATTGCGAACCTGCCACTTCGCACTCGCTTCAGTGCCGAAAGTCTCGACTCGTGTAAACAGCCTCTCGCCAAACGATTCAACTACCTTTCTGACGTTTGGACTGTCCCAACCCGCGATCAGTCGTCCATTCTCCGGAACGAGATTCATGAAACGACGAAAAGCGAGCTTCACTGCTTCGAGATCCGCGTAGATGTCAGCGTGATCGAACTCGATGTTGTTGACGATGGCGAGTTCCGGCAGGTAGTGCATAAACTTCGGACCTTTGTCGAAGTAAGCAGTGTCGTACTCGTCAGCCTCGATGATGATGTAATCGCTATCAGTCACACGAAAACTGCTGCCGAAGTTCTGCGCCACGCCACCGATCAGGAAACTCGGATTCAAACCACCCTGGTCCATAACCCATGAGGCGATGCTGGTGGTAGTGGTCTTGCCGTGCGTGCCCGCGACTGCGAGCGAATGGCGCCCACGTATGAATTCTTCTTTGACGACTTCTGCCTGCGATCGATAGAGGAGCTTGCGCCGGAGTGTCTCTTCAACTTCGGGATTACCGCGCGGGATCGCGTTGCCAACGATGACGCAATCCGGCGCGGGCGTGAGATGTTCGCGCTTAAACCCCTGCGCGACGTTGATGCCGAGCGACTGCAGCATCGTCGACATCGGCGGGTAAACGTTTTGATCCGATCCGGTAACGTGATGACCCCGCGCCTGAAGCATGCCGGCGAGCGAGGCCATCGCAGTTCCACAGATGCCGATTAAGTGATAATGCATTTTAAAACCATCCACAGATTACACAGATTAAAACAATCTGCGTAATCTGTGGATGGATTTATCGAACCAACTGGTGTTGCTCGAGCTCAGTGATTTGGGTTTTCTCGGCGGCTTGTTGTTGCCGCACCCACTCGAGCAGTTCGGGGATGCCGTCGGAAAGTGTCACTTTTGGTGCGTAGCCGAGCAATGTCCGTGCACGCGAGATGTCGGCGACGCAGTGGCGGATGTCGCCTTCGCGGTATTTGCCTGTGATTTCCGGTCGGATGTCTTTACCCAATCCGCGCGCGAGCATCAGGGAGATCTCCGTGATCGAGATCGGATAGCCCGTGCCGATATTCAAAGTCTGGTAGTTAGCGCGATCGGTTTCCAACGCGAGCAGGTTTGCCTGCACGATGTCGCTGACGTGTACGAAGTCGCGCGTTTGTTCGCCATCTTCAAAAACCATTGGCGCTTGATTGTTTAGCAGGCGTGCTGAAAAGATCGCGCACACGCCGGTGTAGGGATTTGAAAGAGCCTGTCGTGGGCCATAGACGTTGAAATACCGCAGCGCCACGACCGGGATATTGTAGGCCCGTCCGACGACGAGGCAGAACTGTTCCTGGTCCTGTTTCGAGATGGCGTAGACCGACGATGGAAAGAGTGGCTTGTCTTCGTTTGTGGGAGCCGGCTTCGCTTTCAAACCGCAGTTAGGACAACTGATCTCCCAATCGCGCTCGAGGAGTTGTGACAAGGGTCGGAGATTCGGTTGGAGCGGCCCGCAATTGTCGCACGAGTAAGCGCCCTCGCCGTAGATCGACATTGACGAGGCCACGACCAGCTTCTGCACTTGTGGGCGTCGCTTGACGATCTCTTCGAGCAACACTGCGGTGCCGAGATCGTTCGCGCGCACGTAGCGAGTGATCTCATACATCGATTGGCCCACGCCCACTTCAGCCGCCTTGTGATAGACGACATCTATTCCTTCGAGCGCGCGCTTGACGAGATCCGCGTCACAAACGTCACCTTGTAGAAACTCGGCGTCCGGATTGAGATGCTGTGGACCAGCATCACCATGGACCTGTTGCACGACGGCGTCCAGAATCCTGACACGATGACCCTGTCCGACCAGTGCATCGACAATATGAGAGCCGATGAAACCGGCGCCTCCAGTAACCAGTATGTTCATTCTTTCCCTCGCTTGATGATTGGTACAACTATCCTACAGCCTTTGCTCGTCGTTTGAAAAATTGCCAGATGAGCGAGACGCCGGCGGCGGCAGGTATGATGGCGATCAATTCCGCGGGCAGCCGAAACCGCGGCGAACCGTAAAACAGTATCGACTGTAGCAACACCAATCCCGGCACAATCCACAACAGCCATTGATACGGCGCTCGCTCGCGCAACATCGCGATGAAGCCGAGCAGCGCCGGCAGGAGTATTAACAGGTAGCCGATGTTTAGCGATTTCGTAGTTCCGGGCGCGTGGGCGAAGATCTCCCAATCAAGCGGCACCAGCAACGACGCCAGTTTTGACGGAATCAGGCGAAAAAAAAACCGGGGTTCTCGCGCAGGCGCTGTCGCGTGATGTGGTTCAGAAACCTCGACGCCGATACTTCGTCACCGGTTTGTTCGGCGGCGCGAATGGCCGGGTCTTCGTTGCCCGGAAGCGATCCCCAAATGCGTCTGGAATTCTTTTCCGGCGGCCAGTACGAACCGTACAGCGTTAATCCATCCTGCGTGGCGATGGGAATTGGTTGATGAAAGACGCGATAGTTCCTGATGGTCCAGGGCAACAGCGTAACGATAAACGCTACAGTCATCGCCAACAGCGGCGCTACAAGTTGTTTCCAGCTTCGCCACTGGAAAATCAGGAGCCCGAAGGCGACGACGATCGGGAGGAACAGGTTTGCGCCGCGGACGAGTGTGTTGAGGGCGCAAAGAACACCGAACACGACTATCCAAACCATTCGCGACGACCGCAGGTAAAGGATGATTGCGCCGAGCGACAGCAACAGGAGAAACAGCGACAAGTTTTCCGACAACAAAAGCCGTGGTAACCAGAACAACGCCGGATACACCGCCGCGATCACTCCGGCGATGAGCGCACGAGGCCAACCGAGTATCATCGCTCCCAAGGCCGTCAGCATTAATACCGTCAACGCGCCGATAATCACCTGGACCATCGTAGCGCGCTCGACGCTAACACCACCGACCTTGTAAACGCCCGCCAGGAAAACCGGGTAAGCCGGCGGACGCCACGCGGTTGGCTTGCCCGCGGCATTGACGTATCCGCGACCTTCAACCAGTCGTGTCGCCAGTTGATGGTAATCCTCAGCATCACCCACCGGAACCGCCGGATGCGACCACACGCCGTAAACCCTAAACGCAACGGCGAGCAACAGAATACCCAGAAGGTACAGCACCTTTTGTGCCTTTTTGTGGCTCATTTAGAAATCTGCTCGAGTTCGGCAGAAGGAAAACTTTCCCGGCGGGCCTGTTGCAGAGGCAGTTGCCGGAACGACGCACTCAGACCACAAAACAGATTGAAGCGAAACACGAGCCAGAACGCTTCCACGCCATCCATCACGCCGATCTTCTTTCCCTCTTCATAAGTGCGACCGTAATAACTGATCGGAACTTCGTAGATGGCGCATTTGAGCTTCGCTACCTTCGCCGTCACTTCGATCTCAAACCCGAAGCCGCGCGAAGTGATGATCATGTTGCGAATGATCTCGCCGCGAAAAGCTTTGTAGCCGGTCTCGACGTCAGTCATGTTCAGATTGGTGAAGAGATTCGAAGTGAACGTCAGAAATTTGTTGGCGAGGTAGTGATAGAAGTAAAGCACGCGCGTGGCCCGGCGGACCAGGAAACGCGAACCATAAACGACGTCGGCACTGCCTTCGATGATTGGCCTGATCACCGCCGGGATGTCGCGTGGATCGTATTCCAGATCGGCGTCCTGCACGATGACGATGTCGCCCGTGGTTAGTGCGAAACCGGTTTTGAGCGCTTCTGTTTTGCCGGAGTTCTTCTGGTGCCGCGCAACCTTGATCGACGAGTTTTGGTTTGCCAGTCGCTGCGTGATTTCGGCGGTCTTATCAGTCGAGCAGTCATCGACAATGATGATTTCCAGCAACTCAGGTAGTTGCAGCAGTTTCTCGACGACGCGTTCGATGGTGGCCGCTTCGTTGTAAGCGGGCACCACAACCGAAAGACAGCGGTTAGAGATTTCGCTCGACAATTTCTACTCCTTAGCTTGCCACAAAGAAGCACAAAAGGTTCAAAAAACCATTTTGTGGCTTTTGTGCCTTTTTGTGGCTAATACTGATTCGTAAACGCGCGTCAACTGCTCGGCCTGTTCCTTTGGCTGAAACTTGCTAAACGCAGTCTGCTTCGCGGCTGCCCCTAACTCGGACCGCCGCGCTGGATTGCTCAACAGATCACAAACGGCACGAGCAAGCGCCTTCGCATCGGCTGGTGGAACAAGTACACCATCCTTCCCGTCCTGCACAACTTCCGGAATTGGGCCAGTGTTCGTGGCCACGCAGACACATCCTGCTGCCATCGCCTCGATCAACGCAATTCCCAACCCTTCATACAACGAAGGGAAAACAAAGATGTCACACGCACGGAGAAAGTCAACCACGTTTGTCCGCGCGCCCAGCATGTGAAAACGATCGGCGACGCCCAGCGTTTCCGCTTCGCGTTTCAGTTCCGCGGTCCAGCGCGGATCGGTCGTAGCGCCGACGGAAAGCAAATGCACGGTGGGATACTGCCGCAGGATTTCAGGCAGCGCACGCACCGCGTAAAGCAAGCCCTTCTGTGGTGAGACGCGCGCTACGTTCAGCAGTATCTGGCTCTCAAGAGGTAAACCAACTTCGTGCAACAGCTCGGCCCGGTCTTTATCAACCGGCGCCTTCATCAAGTCGACGTCGAAAGGATTGTAAACCAAGTCTATCGAGTCGAGCGGAAAGTGTAGATCGCGAACGGCACTTTTTCTGACGTAATCGCTAACCGCAACCATCCGCGTGCTACCCAAACGCGCGCTCCAGCGATCCATCGCTTTCACCGTGCGACGCTTCATGAGACTCACATCAGCCCCATCAGACCACGCCTGTGGCTCGTGATCGGGATTGTGTATGGAACTTATCACCGGAACACCAGCCAGTCGTCCGGCGATCCTTCCGATAACGTTTGCCGCCCACAAGTGACTATGAACGAGGTCAGGCCGGTTAGCGCGCAACCAGGTTCGCAACCGTCCAATTCCTTTCGGAATGTCGCGCGCGCCCTGGCAATGCAAATTGATAACCGGCACACCCAGCGCCTTAATTGGCTCCACCCACTGCGTACCATGCTCGTAAACAGTAACGACCGTACTCCGAACCCGCTCCGGATCGAAATGCTTCAAGTTTGTATACAGCAACCTCTCCGCGCCACCAGGCCCAAGCGTCTCGATAAGATGGACCACATTAATCATTTTTGTTATGCCACGGATGAACACGGATGAACACCGATTAGAAAATCCGTGTTCATCCGTGTCATCCGCGGCTAATACTTTCGTACAACTTTCCCATCTTAGCCATCTGAGCTTCATACGAGGCGCTGGCAACCACTCTCCGCTTCGCTTCCGCAGCCAGGCGCCCGGCGAGCGAACGATCCTGCAGGAGCTTGATTAATCCCGCGCCCACCGGACCGGAGTATCTCTGGTCCACCATCATCACGGTGCGCTGATCTTCGATGTAGTGCGCGTCATAATTTGGAATGCGACTGACCAGCACAGGCGTCCCACAAGCCATCGATTCCAGCACAGACATCGGCGTCCCATCGCTACTCGGAATCGAAACAGTCACGTCAGCTAAACGGTAATAATCCGGCATCTCTTCGTGTGAGATCGCGCCGACAAAGCGCACCCGATTTTTCGCGGCGCCGCGCGACAGAATCTCGCGAACTTTCTTTTCGTACTGTTCGTCAGTCGCCACCGGCAAAACCGCGAACACCAGATAAGCCTGTGGGACCGCGGTACAGATCGCATCTGCCGCCGCGGCGATTTTGTCGAGATTGTAGAGCGGGCGCATCAGCCGCGGGCTCAGAATCACGCGCGCATCGCGAGGCAGGTTCAAACGATCCAGAAGATATTGCGGCTTCGAACCGTCAGAAGAAGAAAAACGTTCCAGATCAACTCCACCATGGACCACCTCGATCGGAACGTCTGGTCCACTGTAGCGCCGGACGATTGGAATCAGGTTGTTTGACCAGCAGGTGATCAGGTCAGCGTTGCGCAACGCGTACGGAGTCAACCGGCGTTCGCGAATGTCCGGTCCGGGTTTCCAGTCGTCGCCCAGGATGTCGCCACCCATCACGGTGATCACGTTTGGGTGAAAGCGCGTGAGGGCGCCGTACCACGTGTTTACACCCACAAAGTGAGAGTGCAACACGTCGATCTTCTCTCTGCGCAGGAACCGCCGCAGCCGCGCAATTTGCGCCAACGTGCGCCACCAGCGTTTCAGATAAAAAGGACTGAGCTCGCCAAGATACTTGCCGCCCGCTTTCTCGACTGCTTCGACATGCTCCGGTGTGACTGGCGCAAACGAATAAAGAAACGTGTCGTGGCCCTGGTTGCTGAAGTAGCGCAACCAACGATGGGTATGAATGTAGCGTCCGTCGGCGAGGTAACAGATACGCATGTTCAGGCAGAGGCGACGAGGCGGCGTAAGCGACGGCGTCCGAGATGCGCGACGCGAAAGAGTTGAGCCGGATCGGTGGCGACGGCTTGCAGCATTGTGCCGAAACCACCGGCGCGTTCACCCGCAACCATGCGGCTGACCGCCAGTTCCATCTTCGCAGACGCGAGCCGCCGTTTTATTGCCGGTGACGCGCTCCACAGTTCCGGGTTGCGTTGTAAAGCGGCGTGCAGGGTGCGGATCTGTTTGCGACAAGTGTCGACTGAGTTCGCGATGCCGGAACACTGGCCGGTGTGCTCGCGACGCAGCGCGAGCGGTTCATTGCAGTAAAAAACTCCGTAACCCGCGCCCGCGACACGCAGCGACAAGTCGTAGTCGTCCATCGGAAAGATCGACTGATCGAAATCACCGATCTTGTCGAACACTGCTTTGGGCAAAGTGAAACCGGGAAAGCAGTGTGAGTACACGAAGATGTCGCTCAAGCTGCGGAAACCTGTTTGCACCGGCATCTTTCTCGACTCGCTCTGGATCTGGTGCCAGGTGCGACCACCGAAGATAACCTCACCGTCGGAATCAATGAGCGTCGAATCGCAACAAAACAGTCCGATGTTTGGGTGGTCGCGAAAGACGTTTACAGCGGTCTCGACGTGGTTTGGCAGGAGTGCATCGTCACTGTCGATGAACGCGATCAGCTCGCCGCGCGCGAGGCGGATGCCGTCGTTGCGCGCGATGGATGCGCCGCCGTTCTTGGGTTGTTCGTGTACGTGTGCGAAGGAGTATTCGGGTTGCGACCTGAGCCACTCGACGGTGCCGTCAGACGAACCATCGTCAATCACGAGTGTCTCGATGTGCGGATAGGTCTGCGCTTTGACTGAGTCGAGACAGATCGAGATCCATTGCCGTCGATTGAAGGTTGGAATGATGACGGTGACTAACGGAAGTTGCATACCTAGTTGCGAATGCCAACAGCCTGCGCCGTCTGGTTTTGCATCGCCAGATCTGACTGCACCATCTCGCGGACCAACTCGGGGAAGGTGTAATTCGATTCCCAAGCCAGTTCCTGCCGTGCCTTACTCGCATCGCCAACGAGCAGATCGACTTCGGCCGGGCGCAGGAAGCGTTCGTCGATGCGCACGTACTCGCGGTAGTCGAGATCGACTTCCCCAAACGCAAGCTCACAGAATTCGCGCACCGTGTGCGTCTCTCCGGTGGCGACGACGTAATCGTCGGGAGTATCGCGCTGTAGCATCAGGTGCATCGCGCGAACGTAATCTTTGGCGTGTCCCCAGTCGCGTTTGGCGTCGAGATTTCCGAGGCGCAGCTCGTTGGCCAGGCCGAGTTTAATCTGGGCCACTGTCGAAGTGATCTTCCTCGTGACAAACTCGTAACCGCGACGCGGTCCTTCGTGATTGAACAGGATGCCACTCAGGCAAAACATGTCGTACGCCTCACGGTAATTTCTCGTGAGATCAAAACCAGCGACCTTGCTGATGCCGTACGGAGAACGCGGGTGAAACGGAGTCGACTCGTTTTGCGGTGTCTCGCGAACTTTGCCAAACATCTCACTCGAGCCGGCGAAGTAAAAACGGCACCCCGGCTGCAACTCCCGGAGAGCGGCGAGCATGTAATGCGTGCCGTTGATGTTCGTATTCATCGTCGAGAAGCCGTCGCGAAAACTTTCCGCCACGAAACTCTGCGCCGCGAGGTGGTAACACTCGGTAAACTCGTGCTGGCTGACGACGTGGAAGATCGACGGGTAACTCTCGAGACTCGCCGGGTGCAACACCACCTGGTCGAGCAGATGCCCGATGCGCGTGAAACGTCGCTGCGGATCTTCGAGTGCGACGCGTCTGACTAATCCGTGAACCTCGTAACCCAGCGATAGTAAAAGTTCGGCGAGGTAGCTTCCGTCCTGTCCGGTTATCCCGGTGATAAGAGCTCGTTTGGCCATAGAAATCGTCACCCTATCACATGCCACAAAAAGGCACAAAAACCTATCCACAGATTACACAGATTTTACAACCCAATCTGCGTAATCTGTGGATGGGTCTTACTTGAAATCTGGATAGTCGCGGTCCCTTTCAATCATTACGAGATTGTCGATGGGCCAGGAGATATTAAACGCCGGATCGTTCCAGCGCACGCCGCGACCGTGTTCGGGGGCATAGTAAGCGGTGGTCTGGTAAGAAACTTCCGTCTTGTCTTCGAGTGTCTGATAACCGTGGGCAAACTCTCCCGGCACGTAAAACATAAGGTGATTGTCAGCGGAGAGTTCCTTCGCAATCCACTGCTTAAAGGTCGGCGAGTCGGGTCTGATGTCAATAATCACGTCGTAGATGCTGCCCCGCGTACAGCGCACCAGCTTTGCCTGTTGGTGGGGCGGCAGTTGGTAGTGCATGCCACGCAAGGTGCCCTTCTTCTCATTAAACGAAACATTCGACTCCAGAAAGTGTGCGTTAAGACCGGCGGCTTCAAACTCGTAGTCAGACCAGGCCCGCGCAAAGAAACCGCGAACGTCCTCAAAAGGTTCCAATTCGATCACGAACGCACCTTTAAGTTCCGTCTCAGTGATGACCATTCAACTGTTTGTCGCTTTCCCTGTTAGTTTTTGTAAATGCCACTCGGCCCGGTAAAGACATTCTCTGCTGATCGTATTGAAACTGCCGGGCGAGACTTTCATCAGCAGCTTTTGCAGCGAGGTAACGATTCCTGATTTGTCCCAGGCGGAAAACTCTCTCAAAAACTCCTTCGCTTCGCCAAGCTTGCCCTCTTCGAGTAGCGCTGCGATCACGTCGCGATAAAGCCGTCTGAGCCGGTTGCGCTTCGTCCTTTCGTCGAGAGAGCCTGCGTCGAGGTGATGGCTCACCACTCTCAGCGCAGGCTTGAGCCAGTCGCTGTTCTGAGCGGTTGTTCCTGACGGGTGGCGGCGGTACTTGATCAGCTTCTCGTTCATACCATGAAACAAAGCACCGCTTTCCGCCAACCTGATCCACATCTCATAATCTTCGCAGCCGTGAAACTGCGGCGACTCATCGAAGGGGCCTGCTTTCCCATAGGCTTCCATGCGCACCAGCACGGACTGAACCGGGATGCGGTTCTGCAGCAGTAGCACATCCAGCATCTTTCGGCCTTCGATTGTTCCTGCCACGATTGGAAAATCGGTCGCGCCGGGTATCGCGCCCGGTTCGTAGATAATGAGACCGTTACTATAAACCACATCCGCATTCGTCGCTACGAGAGCTTCCAACTGGCGCTGGAGTTTTTCCGGCAGCCACAGATCGTCGGCATCGAGGAAGGCGATCAAGGTCCCGTGCGAGTTCTCGATAGCTGTGTTTCGTGCTTTTGCCTGGCGGCCGTTCTGCTGAAAGAGGTATTTGACGCGACTGTCCCGGGCGGCGTGTTGGCGAATGATGTCTGCTGTTTTGTCAGTCGAGCCGTCGTCGACGACGAGCAGTTCCCAGTTAGCGTATGTCTGATCGATGACAGACTGAATCGATTCACCGATAAACTTCTCGGTGTTGTACGCAGGCATGATGACGCTAACGAGGGGCTGCACCGTTGTTCAAGCAGTCGGCGAACAAAATACTTTACAGTCCGGGCAAATTGAAAGCTCACGGCGTCGCTGGAGCGCGTCGCCGTGAGCTTCTTATTGCTGAACAACAAACGTTCTGGTTGTTATCTCCGTCTGCTGCGCGTTTTTGCGCGTAGCCGGCGTACTTCGGTTTTCAGTTCCTCGATCTGTTGCTGCTGCTCTTTAATTGCGTTGAGCATCGTCCAGATGATCGGATCGCCGTTGACCATCAGGTACCCGTCGGCGTTAGCCGTGACTGCTTCTGGAATCACGTTCTTCACAGCCTGTGCGGCGAAGCCGATATGTTCACCATTTGGGGTGATGCCGGCGGCGTTGTTGGACCGGTACTCATAGCGTAACGGCTGCAACTGCATTACGGCTTTGAGTCCAGTGTTGAAAGGTCCACGGATGTTTTTCAGTCTTTCATCCGAGAACGCCAGCCACGTATTGCCACCAGTCTTGCTGGCATCGCCATTGACGGACAACTTCTGGTCCGGCGCGTTGGTGCCGATACCGACTCGCCCGCCGTTGGTAGATGTGAGCACGAGTGGATTGAGCGTGAAATCGGCGGCTGCGTTCGCCAATGTGGCATCTGCAGCGTAGCCGAAGTACAGGTGGTTATCGACGCCGGTGGCGACTGCCCACGTGTCATTCGTCGTGGCTCGCCGCATGTGGAGTCCGCCGATGAAAGTATCCTCAAGCTGTTTGAGATCGACTCTGGCATTCGGCGAGGCTGTGCCGATGCCGACGTTGCCATTGGCCGCGATGTCGAGCGAACTGGTCGGAGCGCCGGGACGGATGCGTAACGAAAGGCGTGAGCCACCCGTCACGTCGCGAATGAAGAAGTTCGCTTCATTAGCGCCGATGTCCCAGGTTTGGGCCGTAAAGCCGCCTGAGTTGTTTTGTTCAAGCCGAATTGCCGGCGTGTCGGTTGTATTCGCATGAACATCCAACACCGGCGTGGCTGTGCCAATGCCGACGTTGCCACCGCTACTCACGCGCAGCGAATTAGCCGGTGCTCCGGCGTCGACTTGAAACACAAGCGTTCCTGACTCTGAATTACCGGTGGCGCCCTGATCTACGAAGGCGAGAAAACTGCCACCACCACTCGCCGAGCTATTTGCCCTGATCTGCCAGTTATTAGTTGCAAAGCCGGCGCTCACGCTGGTGTCGTCATACTGGAGACGAGTGTTGTTTTCTTTCATTCTGATGGTGTCAAACCCGAAGCTTTCGCCATCCACGCAGTCAATTCCGACGCAGGCGCTTCCCTGCACGATCAGATCGTCGGCAATGACGAAATCAAAGAAAGGATTAACTACTACCGGGTGATGGCGCCGGAAACCACTCATCGCAGCGTTAGGATTGGGCCGGAAACCACTCGCAGCGGGCCGGGAGACTCGCGGCTGGGTCACAGCAGCTACTGGACCAGCGGTTCCTTCTTCCATCATCCCGGGAACAACGACCGAACCGTTCAGGACCGCGAAGCCTCCTGAAACGACGAGCGGTTGGGCCGCCAGTGCACCGCGCTTAACGAGATCGCGCCGTACTTCCTCGTCAGTTCCTTTGGTGCGCGCCTCGGCGAGCTTTTCTCTAACATCAGCCGGGATCACAGGCGTGACGCGAAGTTCGTAAGAGTATTGACCGTCAGCAAGTCGTTCGCCCTTCTTATCGATAAGTGAAAATTCGGCAGAGCGGCCTTTAATTTCTTTGCGGAAGACTTGTCCGTCAGGTGCAGAAATCGTGAGGGTTAATCCAGAGTGCGGAACGGCAACGTCCCACTTGACGCTTGATCCACTACCGCTAATTGTAACTCCGTTGTTTTTGTCATCCTGCCCGAAAGCCAATAGTTGGCAGCAGGCAAGAACCAATACCACACGCACAAGGGCGTAGACGTTTAGATTTTTCACTGGGTAACCTCCATTTGGAAAGCGGCTTGAACGCCGAAGACACCAAGGGTGAATAAGACCCGTGATCTGAAACGAGGATCAGAAGAGGACTTATGTTATGGGGGAGGCCGAATTGGGCCGGATTGATATACCAACCTGCGAAGAAAGTGTCAAGAAATCTTTTCAGACTCTTCACGGTACCTCGGCCTCGTGGATGTATTGCGTTTGTGGTAAAGCTGTTCGCCTTGTTGGTGGTGGCTGGACGGTATCTTGATCCAAACCACTTTCTAACTAACGCGCAGTCTGGAAGGAAAAAGGGCCACGGATTTACACGGAAAACACGGATCAGAACATGTTCTCTGATCCGTGTTTTCCGTGTAAATCCGTGGCTAAGGTGAGATCGACATCCTCACGCCATTCGCCAGAAGTTTTTATTCCAATAATCGGCCTACAAATTTGGTAACGAATGTTTCTCTGCTAAACATTTGTGCACGCCGGCGGGCCGCCTGGGCCATCTTCACACGCAATTCGTCGTCGTTCATGAGACGTGTGGTGTAGTCTTTAAGCTCGTCCAGGGTGTCCCAAAGAAAACCGTTGACCCCGTGTTCCACGATCTCTGCCTGGCCGCCCTTATTTATAACCACCGGGACGCAGCCCGCGGCCATGGCTTCAACTGTGGATATCCCAAAATGTTCGACGAATATCGGTTGTTTGTTCTGGTCCTGTCCGTACCCTGCCGCGTGCCAGAAAATACTTGCCCGCTCGTAAAGACTGATCAGCTCGCTCCAATCGATATTGGCTTTGAGGTGTGCGCTGGCAGGCGCGAGCTGCGTTAGTTTGTCAAAAAACTCCTGGTGCGCTGCGGTTGCGCTGAGGCCGCCGACGCAGAAGTATTGCCAGTCAAACGGACGTTCACCATTCAGACGGCGATACGTGTCAAGCATTTGCTCCTGTTTCTTGGTGTGCCCCTCGCCCTCGATGGCAAACCTTCCCACACTCAGGATGAATTTTTGTTTTTCGACTTCACGGAATACGTTGGTATTGACCGGCGGGTGAATCACTTCACACTCAATTCCCCAACGCCTGCGTCCCCACTCCCTCGAAAACTCGGAAATAGCCGTCTTGAGTTGGTAGCTTTCCATCCGTTTCTTCCATACCCAAGTCTGATAGAGGCAGCGCCCAGGGCGTTTGAGCGCGAGTTTCAGATCAAGTCCTCCCTCAGGATTGACATACGGAGCAGTCGGGGTCGGAAAGAGCAGGATGAGAGCACCTTTCTTCGCGTGACAAAACGGCGGCACACCGTGCGTGATCGGGACGAAAACGTCGTACGACTTGCTAAGCTCCGCGAGAAAGTTGCGCGAGTCTTTGTAATGGCTCAGTGGGTTACGACGCGAGAGTTGCTGCTCCGCGAGGTCCACATAATGAAGCTGTACGTTCTGTAAGTTCGTCCCGGAAAACGCGACGAGCTTGTCGATCGTGAGCGACGGAATCCGATGAAACAAATCGACCTGGTGATCTTTTGCGAGGGCTTCAGCCAACAATGCGGCGACGAATTCTGCGCCACCAATCCCACTCCCGGCCGGTTCAAGATAAATACTTATTTTCATTAACTTACTAAAGCAGTCTGATAAGCCGCGATTGTCTCTCGTGTACACCGGTCCCAGCTAAACAATTTCGCACGGTCCAAAGAAGCCTGGCGCATTGTCCGCCGCAGTTCAGGATCACTATAAACATCGAGAATCCCCTGGCAAATCCCAGCCGCATCCTTCGGATCAAACATTTTCCCTGCATCGCCTATCACTTCAGGAAGAGAAGATGTGTTTGAAGTAATGACCGGAGTGCCACACTGCATCGCTTCCAGCGGCGGCAATCCGAAACCCTCATAGAGCGAGAGATAAATGAAAGCCAAAGCACCACTGTAGAGGGGCGACAAGTCTTCATCCGCGACGAAATCCGTGAAGATTATATGTTCAGAGACTTCCTCAGCTTCGGAGCTCGCGGCGAAGATGTGCTCGTAGTCCCAACCTTTTGGTCCTACCAGCACCAGCCGCAGGTTTTTCAGATGTTCCTGCTTGACCACGCGCGCGAAACAACGAATCGCCTGGTCCAGGTTCTTACGCGGCTCGAGCGTGCACAGGCTGAGCAGGTATTCAGTTTCAGGTGGGATGCCGTATTTCTTCTTCACGGCGCTAATGGCGTTAGTGTCTGTGCAGGGACGAAAATTATCCGAGGCCCCAAGGTGCGTGATGAAGATTCGATCCGGATCAAGGTCCGGACGGTAGTTGCACAAATCATTTTTCGTCGACTGCGAAATACACAGGGAGAAATCTTCCGGGCCGATGCTCTCCAATGCCTGCTTCAAGAAATCGTTTACGGGCGCTTCAAAAAGCTCCGGCGCGTGTATGGCGATTAGGTCATAAACAGTCAGGAACCGTTTTAGGTTAGCTGCCGTTCGCATCTGTTCAGGGATCGGGTGAAAAGGAGAGTGAAAGATATCTGAACGCGCGAGTGTTTTGCTGTCCACGGGAATTGAATGTGACCGGGCAGTTTGGTAAGCGTGGTAAAGAAGCTTTCGCGTACCTTTCCGGTAGAGGCGTGCGCCGGCAGATTTGCTGGCTTCGATGCTGCCGGTCAAATTCGTAATGCTTTGATGGAGCCTTCGACGCATTCGCGAAGACGTGCTCATTGCAAGCGGAACGACATGTAACTGTTCGTCTTCAGTTACGTGTTGCAAACATGCGTCGACTTCCGGGCCGATGCAAAAGGTTAAGTTACACTCGGGTGAAGCGGCTAGACCCCGGGCGACGTTTTCTACGACTCTGTATATGCCGGTGCGATAGCGCAGGACGTTATAGCCTCCTAACATGGAGATGTCGTAAAGAACTTCTATCCTTTGGGCTGCCATTTGGATGCGACGGGATTTACTCGAGTGAATTAACATCAACGAGGTCGAGTTTCATGAGAAGGTCCCGCTCCTCGTTGCGGTCCTTTCTGATGGGTAAGCGGTTCTCGTCAACAGTCTCGCTGAATTTGCCTTCGAAGTAGCCTTCTTCGGGCGACAGTTCTCGAATGTTGGGTGGTTGCTTGTCGCGCCGCACGAAGAAAGCGTTTACGCCGTTACTGCTGCAACCAACGAACGCATATCCTTTGCGTTTGGCCAGCCAACACAGCGCTTGCAACGACGCGCCGAAGTAAAAAGGCGCATGGCCCGTCTTGTAACGGTCAAACTTTTCTTCGTACGGAATGGTGACTGCTGCTTGATGACCGAACCTGTGGTTGTATTCGATGACGACGATGACGGGATTAATGACGTCAATCGCCCGCCAGATCCAGAAGTCGTTGCCGTCAATGTCGATCGACAACAGACCAATCTCACCGGTTACACCGTTTTCGCGCAGCAGTTGGTTGATGTTGTCGCGGGTAACGAAGGCTTGTACCGGGGTTAGATCGTAGGCCCAATAGATGAAGTCTTTCTTGATACGCAGAATATTCGCGGCGCTGTCGTCCATGACCAGCCCGGACCAGTTGTTGTTAACAAGCAGGAATCGCGTGTTGCACTCGCGATAATCCTGCACGCCAAACTCGACGAACTGCTTTCGCGGGATGTCCAGGTTGCGAATGAGATGTTGAATGATTCCGTCCTCACCCCATTGCGAGAAGACGCGGAATTCATAATCGTTCAAATTTTCGCTTTGGATATTGCTGACTTGGCGGTTCTCGACCCTGCCCAGCGCTTCCTGGACAAGATGCAGACGGCGCTCCTGTTGATCCAGCTTCGTGTGGAGCCCATAAAGGAGGTCGTCAAACGACTTCAGTATTGCTCTTGTCGATTTGATTGGGTGAAAGAGAAACATACTGGTGAACAGTATCGGGTGGCGCCCTATTTTCACTTTCTATCCACAGATTACGCAGATTGATTAATTAAATCTGTGTAATCTGTGGATAAAGAACCTTCCTGTTTTTGCAGATGCTCGGCCGAGTAGATGAACTCTTTTCCATTCATAATCCCGTCGCAGATGACGTCCAGGCCGGGATCGCGGCCGGGCAGTAGTTGTTCAATGCTGTCAAGATCAAGACGAAACGGAGAACCGGCATTACTTTCTCTCATGAACGACAACGGAATCATGCGACGGAAGAAGAAGTGATATGCATACTGGCGCGCCCGCTGCGTGGTCCGTTCATCCAGACGTTTTTGCTGCGGTAATTCATCGAGCATCTGAAAATACTGTGCTGCGGTCGCGGCATCCCGGGTTATGCCTTTGTTACGAATCCACGCCTCGCCCGCCACAATGGTCGGGATCCCCATGCTCGTCAGCTCAACACCCGTTTTGGTTCCGTAGATGATTACCGTGTCACACTCGCTCATCGCCGCATAAGTGCTGACCTGGCTTTCCGGCGGGATGACAATAATGTTGCTCGGAAGGTTCGGAAAAACTTTCTGAATCTCGGCGACCAGTGGTTGTCGCGACGGCAGCGTTCCCCGTATCTCTGCCGGGTGCACGCGAATCAGCAATTGCAACTCCGAACGAGAAATAAAATAGCGGATCGTTTGTATCACCCATTCGAGCATGTTCGGGAAGGCGTTAGCGCGGTAGTGCAACTGCGCATCCCACATGACGTTGGTCAACATACCGATACACGGCCGGTTGAAATCCACGCCCAGCTCGGAAGCGATCCGTGCAAGATCTTCTTCCGGTTTTTCGTGAAACCAAATCCAGTCTCTGGTCCCATGCCAACGGCTCTTCAGGTATTCCATGACCTCTTCTTCCATCGCTGTATCCCAACTGAGGTGTTCCCAGTTCGCGGTGGGTTCTTCCAGCAGCGTGTGGTGATACGTGTCATGATGACTGAAGATAAAGCACTGTTTGCGATAGGCCGGGTTCCAATTAATCACGCGCACGTCCTTCGCTCGCGCCACCGCGCCAATTAATCCCTGGGGCACATAGATTCCGTGATGGAAACACGCGGCGGCGAACGGATAAGAGTCGAGCAGGCGGCGAGTGACCTCGGTTGTGATCAGCGAAGCCTCAAAGTAGCGACGCAGGATCGGTTCGGCGTCTGGTTCGGCTTTCAGGTTTCCGCTGGCGAAGAAGCGCAGTGCTCCGGCCATCGCATGTTCGCCAACGGCCAATCCGTCGAGTTCAAACGAATCGATTTCACTCAAAGGAGTTTGCGCCGCAAGTAAGCGAGCCGACTGCCGGCCCTCCGCCGAAATGAACTCGCTGTAACGATGGATCGGCAACCCGAGCGACTTATACATCTCATTGCCAGGCGGGAAGCATTGTGCGCACAACCGCTGTTGTGGACCGTGAGCGGCAAACTCTTCCTGGCTGGGAAGAAAATGAAGCATCCCCTGGATACAAGCCGGAAGCAATTCATCACAAAGCAGGATGTGGACCTGGGCGCCACGAAGCGTCAACGCGACCGCGAGCATGCTCTCGACAATGGCTCCCGGAACAAATCCGCCCGCGCTTGTCCCGATCAGGATTGCCGGACCGTTGCGAGCACGCGACACCGCCTCGGCCCACAATCCGGCATCAGTTTTTAGAAGTTTCTGCCAGTTCGGATAGGGGCTCTCCGGAGGTGGCGGGGGTCGTAACCGTCGCCAGACTCTTCGCGGCAGTGATCGCATCCTGCTCATGTCTTTATGTCATTCCTGTACTGACCCGGTCCAAGTACGTTCCCTACTTTTGAAGAATTCGTTCGGCAAGCGACTGGCCGTCGAGGCCATGAACCCTCAGCGCTTCAGGTGGAGTGCCACACGCAGGGTAACCTTCGACCGCAAACTTGCGGAAAGTCCGGTTATCCCAGAGGCCTGTTTGATTTCCTGCGTTCAAGAGCGTGTCGCCCAATCCACCAACAGGCGCATGATCTTCAAGAACGAAGATCCGGTTCATCTCTCCGATCGTGTCGATCAACCACTCACGATCGACGCGGTTCAACCATGGCATATTCACGACTTTGAGATGAAAGCCCCGATCGTTCAATAACTGTGCAGCGAGCAACGCTTCGTTAAGCATTACCGGGCCGTAGGCGAACAAGATCGCGTCGCTCCCATCGACAAGCGTGACGCCGCGACCCTCAACCAGAGCGTAATCCGGCGGCAGATCGATGATTCGTGGCGATGGACCAATATTCAGCCGCACCACGCAATTTTCCTGACAGCGATTCACGGCATAGTCCACGACGAGGTGAGTTTCCGCTGCGTTACATGGCTGCACGATTACGAAGTTAGGCAGTGATCCCAGCAACGAGATGTCGCGAATACTCTGGTGCGATTGACCCGGACCGGCAGGTATCAAGCCGGCATAGTGACACGCGTAAATAATTCGCGTCTGCTCACAGGCATTGTTGTAAATCTGTTCATTTGCACGCGCCGACAGGAAAGACGCAAAGGTATTCACTACGGGCAGGAAACCTTCGAGCGCCAGACCGCCTGCCATTGAGACCATGTCTTGTTCGGCAATGCCGTTTTCGATGAAACGATCGGGAAAGTTCTTTTCGAAAGCGCGTAGCCGGCAATCGGCGGTTAGGTCTGCGCCAAGCACGATCAAGTCGTCGCGCGTTGCAGCGACCTCGGCCAGCGCCGCGCCATACGCGTCCACCACGAATTCTTTCGACACGCCGCTCGCTTGCTTTTCGTCGGCGGGATAGTCTGCAAGTTGCAACGGATCAAGTCGAAACTCATCGAAGCGTTGGTTGATCTTCGCAATCAGTTCTTCGTAAGCCGCCGTGAACGACTCGTCATCGGGCGCGCCCGCGTGCCAACGGTAATAACCACAGCCTGCTTCGAGTGCCGCAGGGTGCTCCATGAACGAAACGCCACGACCCTTGATGGTGTCGGCAATCAGCACCTTCGGCTTGTCAGTCACGTTTCTGAAACTGTTGAAGACGTTGTCCAGTTGTTCAAAATCGTGACCGTTGCAACGCTCGACGTGCCATCCAAACGCGCGAAACTTGCCCTCGATGTCACCCAGATCGCTGATCTCTTTGACCGGTTTATCGGATTGCAGTTTGTTGTGATCGACGATGACGGTGATGTTCGTCAGCTTCTGGTTAACTGCGCTCTGTAGCGTTTCGTAAATCTGTCCTTCCTGCAATTCGCCGTCGCCCGTCATCACAAACACGCGCCCGCCATTCCCGCGCAGGCGTTTCGCGAAAGCAAACCCTTTCGCTTTGGAGATTCCCATTCCCAGCGAGCCGGTGTTCGCTTCCATTCCCGGCGTGCTGACATCCGGATGACCGTACGTTCCGCCCAGCCGCCGCAGCTTTACAAACTTCCCCCGGGGAAGAATCCCAAGTGAGAAGAGCACGGCATACTGCCCGGGAACATCGTGGCCTTTGGAGGAGAAGTAAATGTCGCGATCGGGATTTTCGACGCCGGCAGTCGCCGTGTTCATCTCCTTGTAGTAGAGCAGCGTGACGATATCCATCGCACTGAAGCTCGAACCGAGATGACCGGAGCCTGCTCGTTTGACCGAGGCGAGCGTGTTGGCGCGTGACATGTTTGCCAGCAAGGCCAACTTGTCATAGGTGCTAATTGACGATGATCTAACACGTTCGAATTCACTTACTTCAATCAACTTGATCTGGGTCATCCCTTGTTCTTTACCTCGAAGACGTATGGTGACTTGCTGATGCGAGGCAGTGTTGCGACGCCATCTTTTATCATTGTCTCAGCCAGGTTCCAATCGGCGGGGTAATTAACGTCGAAGCCTTCGTAGCCTTCGGTTAAAAACGGCATCACAACGTCTCCGGCGATCGTGTGTTTATCGAATACCACGCTGCACCATGCTATCTCCAGGCTGGCATTCTGAACAAACACCTCGGGCAACGATTGGTACTGGCTGCTGTGCCAGGGTTGCTCTGCCGGACTCAGCGGCAGGAGCGGAAACATTCTCTTATTACGCAGTACCCACATCTTACCCGGATGCTCTTTACACTTTTGGACGGCGCGCAGCGAATCGACGCCCGTCTCCGCAAGGAATTCACCCCACGCGCGCGCGATCGTTGCAGCGCTACGAAACGGACTGGTCGGGCGAAGGATACTGAAGCAGTCGAAGGCGCGACCATCCGCACGCAGGCGTTCCAAAGTGAACTCGATCCATTCAATATCAGGAGAGACGCTGCCCGAGATGTCAGTTGGTCTGAGATAGGGCGTCTCTGCGCCGTAATAGCGTGCGATGTCGGCGTAGTGTTCGGAGTCAGTCGAAACGACCACGGCCGTAAAGATGCCACTCTCGAGCGCGGCGGCGATGGTGTAAGCAATCAACGGATGGCCCGCGAGCATGCGAATGTTTTTGTCAGCCACTCGCGCCGATCCCGATCTGGCAGGAATAAGCGCGACGATACTCGCATTTCGTTTCGACATTCGATTGATTAATCGCACTTGGATCGGGTCAGTACAGCGAGCGGTAGCGACCTGGTCCAGCCATCAGAGTCCAAAATCTTTCGAGGATATTGCATGCCGATCACTGACCAGGTCGCTACCGCTCGCTGTACTGACCCGATCCAACAATGTTCCCGATCTTATAACTTAGCCGGATCGGTCGTAATGTAGACATCCTTGAGATTCGAATAGATGTCGAGTGCTTCCGTTCCCGGTTCGCGCGAGCCGTTACCCGATTGCTTCACACCGCCGAAAGGCATGTGAGGTTCGCTGCCGAATGTTCCGGCGTTAACTACCGCAACTCCGCTTTGAACTTTCTGAACAAACTCCATTGCGCGATCGACGTTGGTTGTATGAATGCATGCGGTTAGACCATACGGTGAATTGTTCGCACACTCCAGCGCCGCCGCAAAGTCGCTGACTCGATACAGAGACGCGATCGGTCCAAACAGCTCGGTGGTTGAGATCTCGTCGTTCACTCCCGTGTTCTCAACCAGCGTCGGTGCGATGTAAAAGCCGTGCCGGTGCTGGTCGTCGTCGAGTTTGTGGCCGCCGGTTAGCACCACGGCGCCCGCGGACTTCGCGCGTTCGAGTGCAGCCAGCATATTGTCGAGTTGCCGCTTATTGATCACCGGACCAAAATCATCGTCGTTGGTGTTTCCGACTTTCAACTTGCTCGTCGCTTCGACCAGCATCGATCGAAACTTCTCATAGATCACGTCGAAAACAATGATTCGACTGCCGGAAGCACAACGCTGGCCGGCGTTACTGAACGCTGAAAGCAAAACCCATTTGACTGCGTTTTCAAGGTCGGCATCGTCGCAAACGACGAGCGGGTTTTTGCCTCCGAGCTCGAGCGAGATCTTGGCCAGGCGTTTTCCCGCATCGACTGCGATGGTTCGTCCCACGGCAGTCGAGCCGGTGAAACTGATCACGCCGACGTCCTGGTGGACCACGAGCGGCGCACCCGCCTCAGGGCCGAAGCCGTTTACGACGTTCAGCACGCCGGCAGGCAGACCCGCTTCGTGCGCAATCTTGCTGAATAGCCATGCGGTCGCGGGCGTATCTTCAGCGGCCTTGAGTACGGCTGCGTTGCCACAAATCAACGCCGGGAAAACTTTCCACGCGACATTTGCGATCGGTGTGTTGGCGGCAATGATCAATCCAGCGACGCCGACGGGCTGCCGAATGGTCATTGCGTATTTGTTCGCCGCGCCCGACGTTGTCGTCCGGCCATACAGTCGCTGGCCTTCGCCCGCCATGAACACGCCGAGGGCGATGGCGCCATTGGTCTCGCCGAGTGCGTCTTTCGGAGATTTACCGGTTTCGGCTGCGACGACGGCGGCGACTGCTTCGCGATTCTGCTTCAATGCCATTGCGACGTTGAGCAACATTTCTCCACGAGCGACAGCAGGAGTTTCGGCCCAGCGCGGTTGTGCGGTTTTGGCTGACGCAACAGCGTTATCGACGTCGGCAGCAGACGATCGCGCGGCGTTGTAGATCAACTCTCCGTTCGCGGGGTTCAGCTTATCGAACCATTCGCCCGAAAGCGCCCCTCGTTCCTCGCCGCCAATCCAGTTTGGTATTTGCTTCACCGTCATGTCCACAAGGAAGATGTTTAGCCACAAAAAGCCACAAAAAGCACAAAAGAAGAAATCAGAAACCGCGAGTCATTTACCACGCGGTCCAGCCGCCATCGATCACGACGTTTGAGCCCGTCATGTAGGACGAGGCATCGGACATCAGGAAAATGATCGCGCCGTTGTATTCGTGTTCGTGCGCCATGCGGCCCAACGGAACTCGCGCGCAGTAGTTCTCGAGAAATTTCGGATCCTGCTGGTTGAATACACCGCCAAAGGTGAGCGTGTTGACGCGCACGTTGTTCTTCGCCCAATAAGTCGCGAGGTAACGCGTCAGATTTAGCAACGCTGACTTCGACACGGAATATGCCACCGGCTTCACGAACGGCGTGCCCGTCATCTCGCGTCGATATTCATAGATACTCTGATTGGGCGACACGAGACCGTAGATCGAACTGATATTTACAATCGACCCGCGACCGGCAACCGCCATCGCGCCACCTATCACCTGGCAACACAGAAACACACCCTTCGTGTTTACCTGCATCACCTTGTCCCACGAACTCTCGGGATAACTCTCGAACGGTCCCGTTTCCTCAGCGGGTGCGTTCGGTGGCGCATCGAGTGCCGCATTGTTAATGAGACCGTGTGGTGTGTCCCATTTGGAAACTACCTCACGCAGACCTGCCTCAATCGAATCGCGACTGGTAATGTCTACAGTCAACGCCAACACAGCATCTTGTGCTTCGAACTCGTCGAGCGGGAATCTCTCGGCAGCGACGTCAAACACCGCGACCTTCGCTCCGTAACTCAACAAGGCGCCAGTCATCTGACGTCCTAGTTGACCGCAGCCGCCGGTGACGATCACCACCCGGTCTTTCAAGTTGAAGAGGTCCTGGGTGTTAATGGCGTGTTCCCTTCAAAACTTTTTCGAACAGATCGCAGACCTCTCTCACTGCTCCATACCCGCCCGGTATCTTCGTCTGGTAAGCGGCGTACGGTACAACATCCGGATGAGCATCCTGAACTACGATCGGCAATCCAACGTGAGTCAGGCAGGGCAGGTCGTTGACATCGTTGCCGACAAACGCAACCTGCTCCAGCGAAATGCCTGCCTCAGCCGCGAGCTCGTTAATCGCCGCAAGCTTATCGTCGCACGCGTTGATGCATTTGATGACGAGTTTGCGACTGCGCGCCTGGACCACTGGATTGACTTCAGTCGAAACCACGACAACAGCAAGTCCCAACGCCTTCAGCTTACCGATTCCCATCCCGTCACTGCGCATACAGCGCACGGCTTCTCGCCCGTCTTCAAAAACGAAAACGGAGTTGTCAGTGAAAACGCCGTCGAAATCAAAAGCGACCAGCCGGATGTTACTAATGACTTTCGCGAGCGATTCGTCGTCTAGTATTCTGAGGTTATCGGCTACCATCCAGGTCTTCAAGAGCAATGTTCTCGTCTTCTTTGAGCGGGCGCCGCAGCACTTTGCCAATCACTCGATCGAGTTCATACGGCGGCAATCCGTCGCTCGGTGACTTGATTGCAATATCCTCGCGGCGCAATACGTGATTGGCGGGCAGATCAGCGGCGGCGACGAGTTTCTTCCCCATCTTCACTATCGGCGCAACCTCGCTTGGGTAGGTAGCCTTGACGCCGTCGCCCAGTGCCAGCCGCACCCGCTGCAGATCCCGAACGACGCGACGCATCCCGCCTCGTTCAAGTGAAAACGCGTGATCGGTACCCTTCATGGCGCGGTTCAGCGTGAAATGCTTTTCGACAATTCGCGCGCCGAGAATGTAAGCGCCGACAACCATCGCGATCCCGCTGTCATGCGACGACAATCCGATTACGACATCGGGAAACCGTTCACGAAAACTCGTGATCACGCGCAGATTCATTTCTTCGAATGCACACGGATATCCGGCCGTACACTGCAAGATGGCAAGTTGCCGATTGATCGGCATCACCGCGTCGTAAGCCCTCTGGACGTCGTCGATGGTGCCTCCACCAGTGCTCAAGATTACGGGTTTCTGAAACGCGGCGACGTATTTCAAGAGCGGAATATTTCGTAAGTCGCCTGAGGCGATCTTGAACGCGGGTACATTCAGTTCAGCGAGAAAATCGGCGCTGTGAAAATCGAAGGCGGTAGCGAAGAACGCCAGCCCCAGTTCGGCGGCATACTGCTGGAGCTCTTTATACTCCGGCATTCCAAACTCGAGGTATTCGCGATGCTCGCCATACGTCGTGCCGAAACTGTTTTCGTTGTCGTACGGCTTGTTGTACATCTCGCGCGTATAAAGACTGCGATTGTCTCTCTTCTGCAGCTTGACGGCGTTGACCCCACATTCCTTAGCCGCACGAAACAGTTCCTTGGCCGTTTCCAACTTACCCTGGTGATTGTGCCCAATCTCGGCAATCACATAGCAGTCACTGTCGTCGTTAATTAGTGTTGATTCGATTTGTAAGCTTCGGTCCATCAGATCCCTCTACCTGGAATTAACATTACCTAAGCGCTTGAGGTAACTAACGATGCGCTTTCTCCGGCCACCCTGGCCCAACAATCTCGCGAGCAACCGGTTGAAGTGCGTACGATAATACAGTCTTCTTAACGGCGGCCAAATGACAATGATCGGAATCCAAAACTTACGTTGCCAGGGGATGAGTCGTGATTGCAGCAGGTACGGTCCGATCGCGAGGTCTTTCTTCAAATGCGCGTGCCGATCATGCCAGGCCTTGCCAAATTCTTCGTTTTTATATCTGACGGGAATCGGCTGGTCGTTGATGTACCTGGTGTGCAACACCTCATCAACATAACGAAAACGCGTGCTCATCGCGATCTGAATCATCATCAGGCGGTCGCTGGCAATGACGCTGGGAAAATTTTTAAACGCCTCTCTAAGGAAGTCTTTACGGAAGAGTCCATAAATAAAATAATGATGCGGACTGCCATGAGCCAGCGCCATCACGAGCTGAAACGTCGTGATCGAGTTAGGATCGGCCGCGTCTTTGAACCGCACCACATCACCGGCGCTTCCGTTTTCGTGCAAACGCTCGACGGCGCTCATGGCCACTGAAGCGTCCGAATGGCTCTCCAGTTCGTTAGCCATCATGCGGACAAAACTCTTGCTCCAGAGATCGTCGTGCGCCGCCCACATGAAGTAACTGCCGTTCGCTTTTTCAAGCACGCTCTCGAAGTTTGCAATGATGCCAATATTGGTGGCGTTGCAATTCAACCTGATTCGCTCGTCCCGCGCCGCGTACTCCTCACAGATTTGTCGCGTGCTGTCGGTGGAAGCATTGTCAGAAATGATTATTTCAAAATTGTCGTAATCCTGCGCCAGCAGGCAGTCGAGCGCGCGCCGAAGATATCGCTCGCCGTTGTAAACGGGCAAGCCGATGCTGACTAATGGATTGCCAACTGCCACGTGCTATCTCTCGAACACTCTATCCACAGATTGATTAATAAATCTGTGTAATCTGTGGACCTCAAACGATTCGCTTGATGTAACCGCCCGGCCAGTACGTTACGGGTTTGGAGACGTTGCCCTCGTTAAATTGAAACGCCGGTTCTTCGATAACGAAGTGGGGGTTGCCCGCGACAAACTCCTGCCCCGCGGCGCGCGGGTTGTTCCAGGACCAGTCTGGTTGCGTTCGTGGAGCGCCCACTACCTGTTCCATGATTCCGTCCATCGCCACGATATAGGATCCACGCGTAACCAGAGGACCATACGCATTCAACTCAGCCAGTACATGCTCTTTGGTATGGCACGAGTCCAACAGCACCAGCACGGTTTCTCCGTCGCGCACCTGCGCCTTAGCCTGTGCGACGACACCGGGGTCGATTGAGCTTCCTTCAATCAGCGTAATCAAAGGAAACAGTGGATGAGCTTCAATCGCCTTCCGGTTGTGGGGCCGGATCTCGATGTCAATGCCCACGACACGGCCTCGCTCCATCGCTTTGCACAAGCTCGCGTAGTAAACGAGCGACCCGCCGTGAGCTACGCCTGTTTCGATGATCACGTCCGGCTGAACCGAGTAGATGATCTCCTGCAAACGGATCATGTCCTCAGGCAGCTGAATGATCGGGCGTCCAAACCAACTGAAGCTGTAGACGTATTTGTTGTCCCAGCCACTCCTCAGCCACGCGTTGGAGATTACTTCGAAAGCTTCGCGGCTCCCGATGCCGTGCTCGATCTCGCCGCCGTTTTCCTCGACTATGACGACGCCGTTCTCAAGATCAATTTTGATCACCTAAACCTCCGTCACGCCGGTATGATTCGATCAACGTTGTGATGTCTGCGAGCAGGTTCGAGGGCCGGAAATCAAATTCCGTTCGCATTCGATCGATATTGATGGGAGGGAAACTCACTGTCGGCGCTCCTTGCTCAAACTCCACCTCGCAACCGGTCAGTTCGCTGATTCTGTCCATAAGCTGCCGGTTCGAAACGTTGACTCCGCTCGCCAGGTTGTAAATCGTGTGCGTGCCGTTCGTGGCAATGTCAATCAGCCCATCCACCACGTCGCGAATGTTCACGTAATCCTTTGCCGAGTCAGCGGACGTTTGCAGTTTCACTTTCTTTTTAGTCAGCGCGTCTTTGATTACTGAGGGAAGAAAATTCTCGGAGGTTAAGTCGTCTCCGTAAACGTTTGAAAGCCTCACCACGCGTGTCTTCTTTCCACAGGCGAGCGAGAGTGATTCCCCCATCGCCTTCGAGATGTTGTAGAGATCGCTTGGATTCGAAGAGTTGAATTGAAAAGAGTTTTCCTCTCGGGCCTCTGGCATACCGGTTCCGTACAAACGTGTAGACGACAGATAAAGCAGCGAATCAAATTCCCAGTCCTGTAAGATTTCGAGCAGTTTACAGACATGTGCTCGTACGGTGTCAAATGGCCTTGAGCGGAAGTCTGACGTCAGGCCGATGCAGTAGAGCACGTGGCCGGCATTGCGGGTGGAAATCGTCGCGTCGCGGTCAGGAGCGTGGAAGGGTGTGCCCAGCTCATCCAGTCTCTTGACCAGATGAGATCCGATAAAACCAGAGGCTCCGAGAACAGTGATCATCAGTCGGGTACTTAAAATATCGGATGATGCAGCGCAGGATCTTTGTGCAGCAGCAGCTTTGGGCTGACGTTTTCGACGATGCGCAGTCCGAGCCGGTTCACCAGATTCGGGTCGGTGGTTGCCAGCGCGTTGAAGCCATGAGGCGGCCCCTCAAGGTAGACGCGATCGACGGGAATAATCTCAATGGGACGGCCTGCCATCGGATAGTTGTTGTGGAAGTCGCGGATGGCGAAGACCGAGTAACCGTGCGATTGCAGGAACTGTACGATTGAAGTCTTCTCGAGCCCTTCGCTCCAATCGACGAAATGCCGGTGAATCTCGAACACGATGTTTGGCTTGTCCCTGGCGATTGTCTCGCGGGCGCCGGCAAGTGCTTTTTCTTCTCCTCCTTCAGTGTCGAGCATGATCAATCCGACTGGCGAGACCTGGTGCGATTCAACGTACTCGTCGATCGATATCGATTCGATTCTTTCTCCGGAAGTGTTCTCGTCGGTCTGGGGTTTTGACGACGCGAGCCCGAGATGACCTTCGACCGTGAGAACGACGTTGCCGCGATCCCATAAGCCGAGCCGGTTGGCGACGACGTTCCGGATGTTGTTGACGTTCAGGTTGTGCACGAGTCGATCGAACGAGTGCTGCATGGGTTCGAAGGCGTGAATTGCGCCTCCGCCGACAGCGCGCGCCAGAAAGAGAACGTGATCGCCGATGTAAGCGCCGCCGACGATGACGTTAGTTGTCTCTGCTGCGAGGGCGGTCAGGAGTCTCGTCGTTTGTGGTTCCCAGACGTGATCGGGATGCGCCTCGGTGCTCAGCAGTAATGCCTGCTCGATTCGACTGTCTGGACTGACTTCAAAGATCAGGCCGTTCTCGAGCACGACGGTATGAGTCTTCGCTTCGCTCAACAGCGAAAGTATCAACGGCCAGCGAACCTGTTCGCGAAAATACGCAGGGTCGTGCGACTCGACCTCCGCCTGCCGCAAAGCATCGAAGATCGCGTTACGCAGCTTCTCGTCTTTTCCCGCCGTGGCGAGAGCCTGCGCCAGTATTCGATTGTCCGCAACAATCTCAGAACTCATCCAGTTTCCCCTACGCGGAAAACCGTTGAAACGGTTTTCTGGCTAGTCTCTCCTGCCCGGCACCGGGCTGAAGCCCGGTGTGAATAAGATGTTTGAGGCAAAGCTATGTACAGCGTCTTAATTATTCTGAGCGCCTCCCACCGGGCTGAAGCCGGTGTGAATGAAAAAGGACTTGAGGCAAAGCCGCTGTGCATAAGCTAATCCGCACTTGGATCGGGTCAGTACAGCGAGCGGTAGCGACCTGGTCCATCCATCGGAATCTAAACCCTTCGCGAAGATTGCATGCCGATCATCGACCAGGTCGCTACCGCTCCCTGTACTGACCCGATCCAACACTGACCCGATCCAACACTGACCCGATCCAACACTGACCCGATCCAACACTGACCCAATCCAACAATGGACGAGAGCTCATTGGAAGTCCGGCCACGACCTGTCCCTCTCGTTGATAATCCGCTCGCCGCCCGGCCAGTCGATGGCGAAAGCCGGGTCGTCCCAGCGCACGCCCCGGCCGCTGTTGGGCACGTACGGGTCAGACATCTGGTAGAAGACTTCTGAATTATCTTCCAGGGTTTGAAACCCGTGTGCAAAACCCTTCGGGATGTAAATCATCAGACGATTGTGCGCCGAGAGCTCGACACCCACCCATTGCTTGAACGTCCGCGACGAAGCCCGCAGATCAATCACGACATCGTAAACGGCGCCCATCGTACAGCGCACCAGTTTGGTTTGCCCATGCGGGTCAGCCTGGTAATGCATGCCGCGCAACGTGCTTTGCTTGTTGTTTACGGAAATGTTGCATTCGGCAAGTTGTGAATCCAGGCCGCGACGGGCAAACTCTGCGGCCGACCAACTAAGCGCGAAGAAACCTCGCTCGTCCTCTAACCGCTCAGGCTCGATGATAAAAACGCCGCTCAGTTTCGTTTCGGTAAAGATCATGACAAGTTACACGTACGAGAGTCGTCATCCGCAGATTTATTTAAATTAATCTGTGTAATCTGTGGATAGAAAAGTGAACCAGGGCAGAGCTCTAGACCACTCTTACTTCCGGAATCGGAATGATAAAACGGCCGCCCTGTTTCCGATACCCATCCTGCTGTTGCAATATCTCATCAGCAAAGTTCCACGTCAGCAGCAAAACGTAATCGGGTTTCTCTGTTAGCAGCATATCCGGCGAATAGATCGGGAGATGCGTGCCCGGCGTGTAATGTCCCTGCTTGACCGTGCTTCGATCGACCACGAAATCCAGCAGCGAACTGCCGAGTCCAAAATAGTTCATCAGCGTGCTGCCTTTCGCAGACGCGCCGTAAACCGCTATCCGTTTACCCTCCGCTTTCAATCGCGACAGCATATCAACAAGCTCGACGCGCAATCGTTCAACGTCGTTTCCGAAACCACGATAAAACTCCTCGTTACCCACCCATGCCGCCTCGTCTGCCAGCATCTTTTCAACAACCGCGGATCGCACACTGCTCTCTTGCTTCGTCGCATAAATGCGGAGTGTGCCGCCGTGAATATCCAGGCGTTTCACGTCTGCAATCAACAAGTCGTGGCGACGAAACAGATGATCGAGTGCGGTTAACGAAAAGTAGCAGAGGTGCTCATGGTAAATCGTGTCGAACTCATTGCCGTCTATCATGTCTTTGACGTACGGCACTTCGACTACGGCGACGCCCGTGTCCTTCAATAACAGTTGGACGCCGTTAACAACGCCATTGAGATCCGAAACGTGCGCAAGCACGTTGTTGCCATGTACAACGTCAGCGCGCTTCCCCTCGGCAACAAACTTCTTTGCGAGCTCGGCGTCGAAGAATTCGCAGACCGTCGGAATCCCACGTTCTTCAGCAGTATGAGCAATATTCCGGGCCGGCTCAATTCCCAAGACAGGAATCCCGGTGCGTTTGTAATACTGCAGCAGGTAGCCGTCGTTACTGGCGATCTCGACGACAAGACTCTCGCTGTTGAGCTTGCGCGACTCGATGAGTTCGCGGACATTTTCTTCCGAGTGGCGCAGCATCGTCTCGGAGAATGACGAGAGATAAAAGTACTCCCGAAACAGAGTCTCAGGCGGCACCGTTTCCGTTATTTGTACGAGGGTACACGACGGACAGAAGACCAGATCAAGGTCAAAGACGGGTTCTTTCTCACCCAGTTGTTCACGAGTGAGCAACGCATTCGCTAAGGGAGTTTTCCCCAGGGATAGGATGGTGATCAGCTCTCGCTTGCCGCACGACCGGCAACTGACTTGCGGCATGTCCATCAAGAGGCTCCCAGCAGCTCCCTGTACCACTTGATTGTTTGCTCCAGTCCCTGGTCGAGCGAAAACTGTGGCTTCCAGTCGAAGTATTGTCTCGCTTTGCCGGCGCTCAGGTATTGATGACGAATCTCGTTCGACGCTTCATTGCGCACGTCGGGCTCGAGATCGGAATTCATGTGCGCGAGAATTTTTTCGACCAGCTCTAAAACCGTCACCTGGATCTCGTTCGAAAAGTTAAAGGCGTGTCCGCGCAGGTTGGGATCGTTCGCAAGGCGCTCAGCCAGAAGCATGTAGACGATGGCGCCGTCCTCAACGTAGAAATAGTCGCGGATGTGCTGGCCGTCGGAACGAATCACGGGCCGCTGGTTTCGCAATACGGATCGAATCGTTCCCGGAATCAAACGATTCCAATTGAGATCACCACCGCCGTAAAAATTTCCGCAGCGCGTAATTACAACCGGCAATCCGTATGTCGTCGCATACGACTGCGCGATCAAATCCGCGCACGACTTGCTAACGTCGTACGGATGGCGGCCCTGCAACGGAGCATCTTCAGAGTAGGGGAGCGTGTCGTGATCGCCGTATGCCTTGTCGGAAGAAGCGATGACGATTTGTTTGACGAGGGGACTGCGCCGACTGGCTTCGAGGAGCGACCATGTGCCGCCTATGTTCGAGGCAAAAGTCGATACCGGATTTCGATTGGCGATCGGAACGATCGTCTGCGCGGCGAGATGAATGACGGTGTCGATTTCATACTCTCCCAGGGTCCGCTCGAGCAGCGCCTGGTCCTGAACATCTCCACGGACTACCTTGACCTGATTTGCTGAGCCGGTGCGTGTGAATTCCGATTGCGGTACTTCGTCGCGGATGAGACAGACCACGTCCGCGCCCACCGCCAGCAGTCGCTTAACAAGCCAGCCACCGACTAGTCCGGTGGCCCCGGTTACTAAAGTGGGGCGGTCGAGCCAGAATGGATTCATTTCCATACTTTCCACGGCGCCTTTTTCTGCTGCCAGAGGCTCTCCAGAAGTCTCTTGTCGCGAAGTGTGTCCATGCACTGCCAGAAATCTTCGTGCCGGTAGGCGGCCAGTTGTCCCGCCGAGGCGAGCCCCTCCAGGGCGTCAGCCTCGAGGCTGCTGTCGTCTCCCTCAAGGTACTCGAACATTGCCGGTTCGAATACCATGAAACCGCCGTTGATCCAGCCTTCGCCAATCTGAGGTTTCTCGGTGAAGTCCGTCACGACGTCGCCGTCAAATACCAATCCTCCGAATCTGGCCGGAGGTCGCACCGCGGTCACGGTTGCGTCGAGTCCGTGAGACTTGTGAAACTCAGCAAGCTTTTTCAAATCTACATTGCAGACGCCGTCACCATACGTGACCATGAAAGTTTCGTCCTTAAGCCACGACTCGAGGCGCTTGATGCGGCCACCGGTATTGGTGTGCTCGCCCGTGTCTTCGAGGTGCACGACCCAGTCTTCGCAATCCTTGCTGCGAGTTTTTACTTCGCCCTTTGAAAAATCGATCGTGATGTTGCCGTTGCAGGTGTAGTAGTCGAGAAAGAAACGTTTGATGACGTCGCCTTTGTACCCCAGGGCAATGTAGAACTCCAGAATTCCATAATGGGCATAGTGTTTCATGATATGCCACAGAATTGGATAGCCGCCAATTTCGACTGTCGGTTTGGGCTTAACCTCAGTCTCTTCGGCCAAACGCGTACCTAGCCCTCCGGCTAGAATCACCGCCTTCATAAGTTAACCATCGCAGATGTTCGAGGATTAGAGAACTTCATGAACGAAACTTATCACTGCCCACGTAGCGCCGAGCGAAGGATGATTGTCTTGATTGCGTTAAGCGTCGCGCCAACGAGATTCAGAGAGCGCAGACAACGTTTCGTCTCCTGTCGGTACAGCTTGTAAATGTCCTCGAGCTCCCCGGTCCAACGTTCCAGGGTATGAGGTATCGGACAGTCCGCGCAGATCAGAGAAGATTTTGTGCTGAGCTGGGAAAAAGCCATGCCGTCAGGATGCAAATCGCGCAGGTTTTTCGAGGACCACTTTTCGAGTCTTTCTTTGCCAGTGAAGAGCTTCCGTGAGGCTGCATATTTCTTGCCTTTCCAGATCGCTCGAAATCCATTATCCATTTCCGCCGCGCCACCTTTGGCGGGCAGTTCGCCATAGTCATAACTCTCGCTCGCTACGCCGCAGCACGGCGAGATCGATCCACCAGGATTGATCACCGTGGCGTAGTACAACCAGCCACACGGTTTTAATTCTTCACCCTGAGAGCGCAAGCCTGAGATCGTTTTATTGGCGATCTGGTACATGTCGAAACGCGGATCTTTGGGCTTCGAAACTGTTCCGTCCGGCGGCAACCACGAGGGACTTGGTCCAAAGTGGTTTACACCCAGCGCGGGCATCTGCTTTTTGAATTCTTCGATTTCGGATTCGTTATGAGCGAAAACGTGATAGGCAACTGAGATTTCCGGCGTTGCGCTATTCAGTTGTTCCTTGAAGTCAGCGATGGTGCGCACGTTCTTGTGGACCAACTCCAAATCCGATCGTTTTCGATACTGTTCGTGGACTTGTTGAGTAGCTCCGTCGATTCCGATCTTGATCTGTTGTAGTCCCGATTCAACTACGTCTTTCAACTGATCGTTGCTCAGCGGGATGCTCAGGTTCGAGCTGGTCTTCACGACGATGCCTTTGCTCGTCGCATATTTAACGAGCCTGGAGAATTCCTTGTGCAGGAGTGGCTCGCCCCAGTTGTACATGTACAGCACGAACACCTTGTCGGCGAGCGCATCCACCGTTGCTTTGAATTGCTCGGGATCGAGTCGTTCCTTGGGACGATCCAGCATGCCCGTCCCCGTTGGACAGGATGGACACTTGAGATTGCAAAACGAGGTAGGCTCGTAAAAGATTACAAACGGCAGGCTGCTGACGTCGCTCTTACGCTCACGTCTTTCGCGCGTCGCTTTCAGAATATTGAAAAAAGACTTGAGCGACTTATTGCGCCAGACCTTGATTGCCGGATGCATCGGACGTGCGTTTTGCGTGTTTACCTCTGACCTGCTTGGTAGTGCCATAGTCTCACTTTTCTATCCACCACAGATTACACAGATTGATTAAAGAAAATCTGTGTAATCTGTGGATAAAGAACCCTCAATTCGCTATTTCAGCACTCCTTCATCTTTCGGCACGTAGTCTGTCTCCCATGGCAATAACGGCCTCACAGCGCCGGCGAAGTGACCGGGGAAATTTCCTCGCGCGGTGCCCTCACCCATTCGGTCAATGACTTCAAACGACAACACACCTTGTTCATATAGATGTTCGTGTGTGGGCCTGACCCGGCTGATTGTAGCACTGACAATCATGGTTCCCGCATTCAGGAAGTTGCCGGGAATCCATGCCGTCGTCACGTATCGACCTTTGAGCCGGGGCGTGTCCTCCCAATCCGGGTTCCGATCACCGGCCCAAAATACGATCGTGCCTGACTCCGTGGCTATGTTGAAGGTTGGCACCAGCCGGAGCCCCGGTTGCAGCACATCGTACTCAAATCTGATGCCCACCTTCCTGCGAATGTCGACCTGTTGGCGCACCTCTCCGTTCTCATCGATAACAGAAATGCTGCGCAGCCGAACCACATCATCTCCGGGCGCGGTCGAAATATCCGGCCACTCCTTGCGCGCGAGTTTTGCCCCACCGGTGTTCAGGTAGTAGGCCACGACCTCGGATGCGCTGGCGTCCTTCGTAACTTTGCCTTGCTCCAGCAGAATCGCTCGCGGGCACAGGTTGAGCACGGCCGGCATGTTGTGCGACACAAACAAAATCGTTCGGCCTTCAACCGCTATCTGCCCCATCTTGCCAAGACACTTCTTCTGGAATTGTTCGTCTCCGACAGCCAATACCTCGTCAACAATCAGAATCTCCGGTTCGAGATGCGCCGCAACCGCGAAAGCCAAACGTACATACATGCCGCTGCTGTATCGTTTGACGGGCGTATCCAGAAACCTGTCGATCTCAGCAAAAGCCACGATCTCGTCAAACTTGCGGGCCAGTTCTTTATGCTTCATCCCCATGATCACGCCATTGAGGAAGATGTTTTCTCGACCCGTTAATTCAGGGTGAAACCCGGTACCAACTTCGAGGAGACAGCCAACACGTCCGTACAATTCGATTCGGCCGCGCGTCGGATCCGTGATGCGAGAGAGAATCTTGAGTAACGTCGACTTGCCGGCGCCGTTTCGTCCGATGATGCCGACAACTTCTCCGCGCGAAACTTCGAAGCTGACATCGTTCAACGCCCAAATCGTATTGTCATTATTATCCTTGCCGTTGTTTTGTCTGCTGAAGGTAGTCCTGAAAGCCTCTGATAATCTGTCGCGGAGAGTCTCGTGGTGAACGCGCGTCGCGCCCAGCCGGTATAGCTTCGAGAGGTGCTCGACCTTAATGATAGATCTGTTCATCTATACGATGTCCGCGAACAGCGTCTCCCTGCGCCGGAACAGGAAACCAGCGTAAGTGAGAAGCACCGCAATTATCAAAACAGACCACGCCAATGCCGGCCAGTCGATCGGTCCTCCCAGCGCCGCAGCCCGAAAGCTCCCGATCAGGCCAACCAATGGATTCAATTGGTAAATTTTCTGCCACTTAGCCGGCACAAGGCTCGTCGGATAAACCACCGGCGACGCATACATCCAAAGCTGCAGGAGCACAGGGATCAGCACGCCGACATCTCTGTATTTGACGTTGAGCGTGGAACTCACCATGCCCACACCCAATGCCAGCAACGTGATAAGCGCTATCAGCACCGGTAGCAGCAGGATCGCCGGGGTTAATGCCACACGATACCAGGCCATCAACGCAATCAGCACGATGAAGGCAATCGCGAGATCAAGCAACCGCGCGGCTACAGCGGAGACGGGAATGATCGAGCGTGGGAAATATACTTTCGTTATTAAGTGCGCGTTGCTGACCAAACTATTGCTACTTGAAATCACTGCGGCGCTGAAGAAAGTCCAGGGCAGCAATCCCAGGTAGACGAAGAGGATATACGGCGTGCCCTCCGAAGGTACTCGTATCAGTATGCCGAGAAATATTGTGAAAACGATTGTAGTTATGAGGGGCTGCAACAACACCCACGACACGCCGAGCAGCGTCTGCTTGTAACGCACCTTGATGTCGCGCAGCGTCAGGAAGTAAAGCAGCTCGCGATAGACCCACAACTCATGGAGATCCAGCGGGCTCCACGACTTCCGCGATTGAATAACCACCAAAGGTTGGTCTGGCAATTCGTGCCGGGGCGTACGAGTAGGCTCTGTTCCTTTTGTGGAGTTGGTTATCAGCGATGCACCGTCGCTTGCAGGAGTGCTCATCAGACTCGGGGCTGCCCTTTGCTCAGAATCTGCAGTCTAAGCCGCAGCATTAAAGGCGGTCAAGCAGATCCACAGATTACACAGATTACACAGATTACAAAGATTGATTAAATAAAATCTGTGTAAATCTGTGGATACGATATCGCCCGCGGGCCTCTCAGGGGCCCGCGGGCGATTAAAGGTTAAGGCTGACGAAGTTTACTTAACGCACTGGTTGGTCAGCGCGCCTCCGGTAACGTCGTTTGTGTTGCCGGCGAAGAAGTTGTCACAACCAGTAAGGACCGAGCCACCTGCCGTCAGCGCGATTCCGGCGGTATTGCCCATGAACTGAGAGTCCGAAACATGCGCCGCGCTGGCGCCGGCGTTGATACCGTTTGCGTTGCTAAAGAGAGTCGACCCAATCACGCGGGCTCCCGAGTTAGCGCCGCCCGAGTTGTTGATGCCATGCTGGAAACGTGAAATGACCGAATCGCGAATAACGGCGAATCCTCCAGCCGCTAATTCGACGCCCGAGGTGCCGGCAACCTGATTACCCACCGCGTCAATATTCACATTGTCGAGAACTGCGGTGACGAAACTGGTCGTCGTCGCAATCCTGACGCCGACTGTGCAATTGGTGATGTTCGTGTCTTTAATGAACACGTTTTTCGGACCAGCGGTCAGATCGACGCTGATGCCTTTGCCTGCCGTACCGGTACCGGTAAATCCGGCGATATCACAATCCTCGACGATCAGCGCTTTGCCTGAAGTGAATCGGATGCCACTGCCTGCTGTCGTGAAGGCACCGTTGATTGACAGGTTCCGCAACGTTACGACGATGGTTCCAGGGGTTGCCGTCGCTGAATCGTTAATAACGACCCCGTTTACACCCGATGCAAGGATCGAACCGAAGCCCGCGCCGGACGTGCCATCGATGGTAATGTTTTTGGTAATGGTCACTGCACCAAAGCCGCCGGGGTCGAGGGTACTGATTTCGCCTTTGTCGGCGGTTTTCGAGATGGCGCCCGCGTAGGTTTTGCAGGGGGCAGTGCGGCTGCAGGGGTTAAGGTCGTCGCCGACACCTGAAACCCACGTGCGGGTCTGGGCCTGGGACAAGGAAGCCACCGTCAGGGTAAAGACGGCGAGCGCGAATAGATTCAAGGTAAAGCGAAACTTACTCATGTGATCTTCTCCTTCAGTAGGGTTGGGCTTTTATTTGTGGTTAATAGCAGACCTCTGATCATCTATGTTCTAAACGCGAAAAATGTTCCTATTTAGGTCCACCCAAATAAAAATCGCCCGCGGGCACTCTCGGGTGCCCGCGGGCGATTAAAGGTTAACCGCGATTACCTGCGGTTATCGCAAGCCTGCGTAATGTGGCTAAACGACGTTACTTAACGCAGTTGTTGGTTATGGCGCCTCCGCTGATGTCGGCTGTATTGCCGTTAAAGAAGTTGTCACAACCCGAATTAAACGCGCCGCCGACCAGCGCTACGCCGGTGTCATTGCTGATGAACGAAGACATCGAAGAACGCGCTGTGCTCGCGCCAGCGTTGAGGCCGGTGGTGTTGCTAAAGAGGGTTGAGCCAATAAGGGTTGCTCCCGAGTTGGCGCCGCCCGTGTTGTTAACGCCGTTCTGAAAACGCGCAATGGTTGAATCGCGAATAACGGCAAATCCTCCAGCCGCGAGCTCGACACCCGTAGTTCCGGCAACCTGGTTACCCGTGGCGTCGATATTGACGTTGTCCAGAAGTGCGGCAACGAAACTGGCCGTCTGCCCTATCCTGATGCCGACCGTGCAATTGGTGATGTTCGTGTCCTTAACGAACACGTTCTTCGGGGCGGACGAGGTAAGTTCAACGCTGATGCCCCTTCCGACCGAGCCGGTGCCGGTAAATCCGAAGATGTCGCAATCTTCAACGATCAGTGATCTGCCCGCGATGAATCGAACCCCACTGCCGGCCGTGGTGCTGGCGCCGTTAATGGAGAGGTTTCGCAGCGTGACGTTGATCGTGTTGGGTGTTGCGGTCGCTGAATCGTTAATGATGACACCGCTGGTGCCGGAGGCGAGAATGGAACCAAAGCCCGCTCCGGCTGTGCCATCGATGGTGATGTTTTTGGTAATGGTCACTGCGCCAAAGCCGCCGGGGTCGAGGGTGCTGATTTCACCGTTGTTCGCGGTCTTTGAGATGGCGCCCGCGTACGTTTTGCAGGGAGCGGTGCGGCTGCATGGATTCACATCGTCGCCGACTCCGGATACCCAGGTACGGGTTGCCTGCGCTTGGGCCAGAGAAGCAAAAGCGAATACGAAGATTGCGATTGCCAGTACTTTGAAAGTGAACCGAAACTTGTTCATTTGGAATCTCCTTTTATTTTGAGCTGTGGGCTGGCAACCAATCGGATCCGGAACGTTCCGGCCAGGGCGCCAAGTAAAACCCGATAAATAACGTAAAGTTTTTCATCAAACTGTCGGGTAAGTTCAAAACAGGGCCTCGAAGTGAGGAATGCTCGGGGTCGAGCATTCCCCACCATCTTAGCGCATTATTTGAACTTAAAGTTTGCACGATGTTCGCTGCCGTCGTTCAAAACCACGACCAGCTGGCGACACGTGTTCTTCCATTGGTTCTCAGTCTTCCAGACGTAGTTGTATTGGTCGGAAGAAGCGTTGTAACTGAGACTACTGCCGCCGGCATTGACCGTTTCCTCGATGTCGTTTTGAGGCAGAGACCCATCACAGTTGATTGAAATCGTGTACGGTGAGTTAGCCGCAAAGATGTTCAATCCCTTGTTTCCACTCAGGCTGAACTTCACTGGGATGGCCTTGCCAGCGTTCACAACGTTCAACGTTGGCAGGTTATCAACCGGCTGGAAGAAACCAGTGAAGTTATAGAGCACCGTTACGGTAAACGTGGCGGAGCCCGTATTGCCGTGAGCATCCGTCGTCGAAGCCGTAACTGTGGTTGTACCGACTGGGAACACTGAACCTGAAGCCGGGCTGTACGTGATGTTCAACGTTCCGGGGCAATTGTCAGTCGCTGTCGCTGGAGTCGGGTAGTTCACAACCATGCTTGTGTCGGTTGTGTTCAGCGGCAGGAAGACGGTGATGTTTGGCGGAGGTGTCACCACCGGCGGTGTGTTGTCAATGACAGTCACCGTCTGCGTGTCCTCCGTAAAGTTGCCAACCCTGTCGGTAGCGCGGTAGGTGATAACGGTGTCTCCAACCGGGAATATGTTCCCCGCAGGAACACCGATGCGGGTTACTACCACGCCCGCACAGTTGTCGTTGGCTGTTGCTGTTCCGAGCGTCGCGTCGCTGATGAACGTGCCGCAGCTCGTTGCACCGGGACCGGTAAACACAGCAGTGGTCCCCGTCAGATCGGCCGGAGCCGTGATTGTCGGTGGGACATTCGGGCTCTCGTTAACCGTTACGGTCTGAGTACCCGAAGTGCTGTTGCCGGACGCATCGGTCGCCGTGTATGTCACGACGGTCGTGCCCGTCGGGAAGACGAAGCTTTCGCACGTTCGGGTCGGATCTCCCGGAACCGGACATGGAACTCTCGGAATACCGGTGCGGCTGATCGTTACTGAAGAACCGCAGCTTCCGTCGTCCTCGGCGGTTGCGCCAAACAGCTCGTCGTCGAGCAGGATCGAACACTGATCGGTGCTCGTGACGATGTTTGCCGGCGTGGTCAGCGTCGGCGCCGTGGTATCGGTACCGATTACAGTTATGATCTGTGTGCACGACGCACTGCCAACGGCATTCGTCGCGGTCCAGGTGATCGTGGTCTGACCTGCCGGGAATGGATCAGCGAGGGTGAGACCATCGTTTCGCACTGCGCACGGAGCACTTACCGGGCAAGACTCTCCCGGCGGCGACGGTGCGCCACCCGTTACCGGAGTTCCGATTTCGGCAGCCGTAGCAGTGTACGAGCATCCGTTTGTGGCATTGAACGTCTTGTTGGTCGGACAGCTAATCGTAGGCGTGTCATCTGATGTGACAACGATTGTCTGAACACAGAATGCCTGACGATCGAATTCATCCGTCGCGGACCACGTGATGGTAGTTGTCCCAACCGGATATGGATCGGATACGGGACGCTCATCACTTCTCGAACTTCCAATTACCACATTGCTGCCGGTTGCAGAGGGCGTTCCGACACTAACGGTTGCTTCTGGCTGGCCTGACGGCGCCTCTACGGTCTGGTTCGCCGGACAAGTTATTGTAGGTGAAGGTTCATCAATCACGGTTACTGCGAAAGAGCAAGATCCGCCGCCTACTGACGACGTCAACGTGACTGTGGTGGTTCCCACCGGGAAGAAAGAGCCGGAGGCGGGACTTGCGGTAACGGTTCCACAATCACCATTGGCATTGGCGTCGCCGAAAGTCACGATTGCACCGGGATTGCCACCCTGGGTGGTATTCGTCGCGACGGTCAGACTCGGCGGGCAGTTGAGCACGCAGTCAGCCGGAGTACCGCCCCCGCCGCCGATAACGACAGTATAGACATCAGTGTTGTCGACCTCGTTGAGGTCAAACGTTTCGCTCTCGACGGTGGCCGCATTCGTTATTGACGATCCGTTCGCACCATTTGCTGTGTAGACCAATTCGAAAACAGCGGTTTCTCCTGGATTCAGGAAGAGCGGACTGGTGGTCGTTCCGCGCGTACAAACAACCGGATTGGAGCCGGTGCACGAGAAGGCTGGTCCCGAGGTCTGAGTTACGGATACGAATGAAGCATTTCCCGGTTCGGCGTCAGAGAATGTGACGTTCTCAGCGGGATTCGGGCCTTTATTCGTTACTGCAACGGCGAACGTTAGGTTTTGGCCGGACTCCGGAGCCTCGCCAACCAGGGATTTGGTAACCGAAAGATCCGCGGTCGGCGTAGCGCCCTGCACGAGGAATGGCTGGCTTCGCACAATCGTGCCTCTGCTCGAAACCACATTGGCCTGCCATTGGCCTCGGTTATCCACCACGAAGATGTCGATCGTTGAAGTCTCCGTGGTTGGTAGCGTGAACGCATCTGTTTGAGGATCGGCAATGATTGATGTGAACGTGCGAGTTATTCCCGCAGGATCTACCCAGGCAAACCGGCGGTTGAATTGGTTGCCGCCAGTCACCTTGGCGCACACGGTGTCGCCCAACGAGAAAGTCGTTTTCGGAGTTGTGCAATCGGCAGCGTACGTCGCTATCCCAACACCCTCACTTACAGTAAAGAGAGGGGGATTACCGATGATCGACGAATCATCCGGCGTCACACTTCCGATCGTAGCTTTCCATGTGTCCGCCGTCGTCGGCGTGAACAGGAAAAATTGAGGGTTCTGAGTAATCGTGCCGCCATTGGTGCTGTTCAACTGCGAGTCTATCCAGTTCATGTAATGGTTATTCGGCACCGATAGATCGACTCCATCAGTTTTCGCACATACTACTTCGCCGAGGTTAAAATCGCTCCTTGGCGTGACGCAGTCGGCAGCATAAAGAGTGACAGATTCGCCTGCCATCCATGGAAAACTCAACATCGATATACTCGGCTCGGTCCATTGGACCAGGCCTTGGCCGGCCGTGTTTCCACGGGAATTCGAATGAACAGAATCAAATGGCACAACCATAGCCGTGACCGCCAACAACAGGGCGCTCACGAGTACGACTCTTTTGAAACGGCGCGGTGTGTAATGGGTATTGTTACTTGTTCTAAGAGCAGCGGGATCGATCGATTTCATTGTGGGCTCTCCTTGACCACGAAACGGCGGGACGTCATAGGTTAAGAATTCGGAAGATTTAATTAACAGGCAAACGCCCGATTTAGGCTTTGACTTGTTTGGACCATGTGGCTGTTGGTAAGGGAGTAGAACCGTTGCGGTTCAATTTACCAGTCGCCACTTAGCATAGTTTTAGAGAAGATTGAAAGCTTATCTTCTTTAGGTGTTGGAATCTTTAACTGCTTCCTTCAGGCTAATAAGAGCTCGTGGAGGTTCATGCGAATCTCCTGGGGGACGGCCCCTATTGCAGTAGACTCATAAGAAAGGCCGCTTCTTTTAGTTCATTCCGAACCGGAAGTCAAGGAAATTTTTGGCGGGTGCGTTGTTTTTGCAGTGCGTATTTCCAAGCTGGCTGGACCTCACACACGAGCTTTCCATTAGCAGCGCATGAGGTTAACCATTTGGCGTTGTGTTGCGGAGCTTAGTACATTAGTTCGGTTTGAGATCAAAACGTTTTTGATACTGATCGAAGGTAGACCGCGTCTATGCAGAATATTTTCGTTACCGGTGGGGCTGGTTTTATTGGCTCCGCGTTTGTCAAACTTCTTCTCGATGAACGCCCGGACACAAAAGTAATTAATTATGATGCCCTCACCTACGCAGGTAATCTGGACAATCTGGCAGGGTTTGACGAAACACGACATCACTTCATCCACGGTGACATTACGAACCGGAGCGCTGTGTTGGACGCGCTGCCTGATTCATGCGACGCCATAGTTAATTTTGCTGCTGAGAGTCACGTCGATCGCAGCATTGCGGAAGCCGGTCAGTTTCTTCGCACCAATGTCGTCGGTACACAGGTGTTACTTGACGTTGCTCGCGAGCGCCAGGTTCGTCGCTTCGTCCATATCTCAACGGATGAAGTAATGGGTAGTTTGCGAGAGGACGACTCGAGTTATTTCACTGAAGACTCACCGTTTGCGCCAAACAGTCCTTACGCAGCTTCCAAGGCTGCTGCCGAACATTTATTGCGTGCTGCACATCACACATTCGGACTCGATACGGTGGTGACCCGCTGCGGAAATAATTATGGACCACGACAGTTCCCCGAGAAGTTTTTGCCGCTCACGATTGCCAACGCAATGAACGATCAACCGATTCCACTGTACGGCGACGGACAAAATGTGCGCGACTGGATCTACGTCGACGATCATTGCCGCGCAATTTTGTCAGCGCTCGAAAAAGGCAAATCCGGCGGCGTTTATAACATCGGTGCACGTAATGAACAGCGCAACGCCGATGTCTTGAAATCGGTCCTCGATACACTCGGAAAGCCGCACACGTTGATTCAGTTCGTCAAAGACCGTCTCGGACACGACCGCCGGTACGCTATCGATCCGACGTTGATTGAGACTGAATTGAGTTGGCGACCGCGCGAGACCTGGGAAAGTGGTTTACAAAAAACTATTCGTTGGTACCAGGACAACAATCAGTGGCTTGAACGAGCGCGCAGCGGTGCTTACCGGGAGTATTACCGCTCGCAGTATGGAACCGAGGTGGGCGCAAGTTGAAAGTACTGATAACAGGCGCGGGAGGAATGGTTGGCCGGGCGCTGCGTGAGTTTTGTGAAGCCGGTGGTGATACGGTTTTTGCTTACGATCATGGGAAATTGGATATCGCGGATGTTGAAGATGTTCGGCGCACGGTAGACCAGACCAGGCCGGATGCCGTGATCAATTGCGCCGCGTGGACCGACGTGGATGGATGCGAGTCAGACGTCGAACGGGCATTCGCCGCCAATGCTCGCGGACCTGAAAACCTTGCCGTCGCGAGTCGTGTTGCTAACGCGGCCTTCGTAACGATCTCGACTGATTATGTTTTCGATGGAACCAAAGAGGGGTTCTACACGCAAGCAGACGAACCTAATCCTCAAAGCGTTTACGGAAAAGCAAAACTTAAAGGTGAACAGCGGTCCATACTTGCCTACGATCGTTCGATCGTCGTGCGCACGGGATACATCTTCGGACGTGGCGGAAAGAATTTTCTGAGCACGGTTGTGGAACGCGCCTTCAGGGGCGAGAGACTGAAGGCGATAACGGATACTTACGGAACTCCTACGTATGCCCCGGATCTGGCGGCGCGGTTACGGCAGTTGGCAGAGTTGGACGCAGGGGGCATTTATCACGTCGTGAACGGCGGACCGGGTCTCAGTTTCGACGAATTTACGCGTAAGGCTGTTGCGCTGACCGGGAATGCCGAAGCGGTCGTGGAACCGGTTTCAGCGGATACGCTAAGGCGTCCTGCGCCGCGCCCGCGCAATTCTCGTTTGCGTTGCCTGCTCTCGGAGCCTCTTCGAGATTGGGAAAGCGCGCTTGAGGATTTTGTCAAAGAATACTAGCCACGGATTTTCACGGATTAAAGACCTGAGCGAACAACGTCGTGGATTCGGATTAGTCCGAGACACGTTCGATCTTCGTCAACTACAGGCAGCACGGCGATCTGGGAGGGCCGATTCTCCATCAACTGCAACGCATCGTAGGCGAGCAGGTTTGGTGAAACCACGACCGGGTTCTTCGTCATGATCTGATTGGCGGTGAGTTGCTCCAGATTCACCGCTTTAACTTTTTCCAGCGAGCGCCGGAGATCGCCGTCGGTGATTATTCCCGCCAGTCGCCCGGCATCGTCTACTACGCTGACGGCTCCCAGTCCTCCCTTACTGATCGTGCTGGCTATCACGATCCACGTCGCATCAGGCGTAACAGTCGGATTGTCAGGACCGCCATGCATCAGGTCGCTGACTTTCAACGTCAGGCGTTTGCCCATGCGTCCGCCCGGATGATTCAAAGCAAAATCTTCGGACGTAATTCCCTTGACCTGAATCAAAGTCGCCGCGAGCGCGTCGCCGATCGCCAGGGCCACAAGTGTACTGGTCGTCGGAGCCAGATTGAGCGGACACGCCTCCTGCTTGACAGAGGCATCGAGGACCGCGTCCGCATTACGGGCGAGAGTGGATTTAATGCCGCCGACAATCGCGATGATGGGAACATTCCGGTGTTTCAAATGGGGCAGCATCGCGATTAACTCGTCAGTTTCCCCACTGTTGCTGAGCGCCAACACCACGTCCATCGGAGTGACGATTCCGAGGTCGCCGTGCAAGGCATCTGCCGGGTGCAGATAAACGGCGGCCGTACCGGTACTTGTCAGGGTGCTGGCAATCTTTCGCGCCACCAGACCCGACTTGCCTACACCCGCCACGACCACTTTCCCGCGGCATTCCGCGAGCAACTGAATAGCCCGCTCCAGTTGCGTGGGCTCGAGTCGTTCAGTCGACGTAGTAAGAGCGTCGGCCGCGATCTTCAGCACTTCAACTGCGCGTGAAACGTAATCGGGATCTGCCATCAGGACCCAAATACTAGGTCAATCGTCGCCACTTCACAAAATAGGGCCACAAATCTGCGAAAATCCGTGGTTCCGCCTTGCTAGATTCGAACACTCTGTTATTATTCTTACCCCACTATCGGTTGAAGTAAGAGGGCTGAATTATTATGTCTACTCAAGATAATCGCTTGATGCCCGTTGGTCTGGACCGCGGGCTCGATCGTCCACTCTCGGATCTGATGGCCAGTAAGCCGTATGGCGTCACTCCCGATCCAGGTTCTTTGAAGGATTACCTGTTTGTCATTCTAAAGCGAAAGTGGTTGATCCTGAGCCTCGTACTGGTGATTACGTCGCTGGTTGCGATCCAGTCGTTCCGAGCGCCCGCCATTTACGAGGGCGAGACCACCATAAGAATTCAGCAAAAACAGCCCAGCATCCTCCAGACCGACAAGATAGTTATTAACGGACAGAACGATCCCAACTTTTGGGGCACGCAGCTCAAGTTGTTGCAGAATCCGGCGCTCGCACGGCAGGTGGTTCTGACGCTCGACCTACCTCATAACCCGGCATTCTTTGGCGCCCAGGCGCAAACGGGATTCTTCGATTCTTTGCGGCGCATGGTCTCCAGTCCGACGAAGCCAAAGGCGGAACAAGCCACGGTTCCCGGAGGGTTGGCTGTTAACAGTGAATCTCAGAATGTGCTGGGCAAATTAACGCCCGAAGAAATCGAGAAGCTGGAAGCTTACGAAGACGCCATCATCGCTAACGAAGTAATTGAGCCGATCCCCAACACCAATCTCGTAAAAATCATCTACCGCCATTCGGATCCCGAACTGGCGCAAAAGATCGCCAACACGCTGGCTGAGGTTTTCAAAAACTACAACCTGGCAATAGCGACGGAAGGTTCAACCAGGGCTGAAGATCTGCTGGCAAACGAGATTGCCAGACTCCAGACCACGATCAAGCAGGACCAGGAGACACAGTGGAATTACGCGAAGAACCACAACCTGCCACTGACAACTGAAGCAGCGGGAAATCTCGAAGCCCAAAGATTGGCTACCTTAAGTGCGCAGTTGCTGACGGCACAAAACGAGAGAAAACAAGTGCAAGCCGCGCTTGAAGCCGCCAGGAGAGAAAAAGATCCGTTCTCGATTCCCGACGTTAATGCCTCCGGCCGCGTGGAAAAACTGCGCGATCGCATTTCGGCCCTACAGGAACAACGTGACGCGCTGCTGGTTATCTACACGAAGGAATGGCCGGCTGTGAAGAAGCTCGATGCCCAGATCGCAGGGCTCGAGGAGGAGTTGCAAAAAGCGCCCTCCGAAATCCTTACGTCGATGCAACGGCGCTACGAGGCGGCACTTTCACGAGAGGAGTTGCTGCGTCGCTCGTACGAAGAGCAGAAAGCCACCACTACTCAGCAAACGCGAGATACCATCGATTTGATGGCCATCACGCATACGCTCGAGACCAACAAGCAGTTGCTCAACACTTTGCTGCAACGGCAACGCGAACTGGACGTCGCGAATGGAAACAGCGGCAATGAAGTCAGTATCGCCACCCCGAGCAGATTGCCCAAGAGCCCGGTTGGACCACCGCGACTGCGAAACATCATCATCGCGTTCCTGCTATCACTCGGCGGCGGCATCGGCCTGGCCTTCCTGCTCGACTTCCTTGACGACACAGTGAAGTCAGTCGAAGACGTCGATCGTTACATTCACCTGCCCGCGCTGGCATTGATTCCAGCGGGTGGCGACCGCGCGCCCCGTTTGTCGGGAGCACTGCGTGGTGGCCCACCGCCCGCACCTTCAAACACGACCGCGCTGGCGATGATCACCGATGCGCGTTCTCCGATTGCTGAGTCGTATCGACACCTGCGCACCTCGTTGTTGTTGTCGTCGGCCGGCAAACCGCCGCAAAGGATCCTGATCACGTCAAGCCAGCCTGCCGAAGGTAAAACTACCACCGGCATCAACACGGCGTTCATGCTCGCGCAGACCGGCGCTTCAGTGCTGATGATCGATTGCGACCTGCGACGCCCGCGGCTGCACGCACAGTTTGAACTGCCGAACACGAAGGGCCTGACCACGTGGTTGTCAGGCGAGCGGAATCTCGACGACCTGATTCAGAGTTGTGACAAAGCGCCGAACCTGAAAGTGTTGACGTCTGGCCCGGTGCCGCCGAATCCGGCCGAACTAATCGGCTCCGAGGAGATGCGGAAACTGCTGAACATTCTGAGTGAGCAGTTCAATCACATCATTATCGACTCGCCGCCGGCGATATCGTTTACCGATGCGTCGATCCTGTCGACGATGGTGGATGGCGTGATCCTCGTGGTCCACGGCGGACGCAGCTCGCGGGCTGTGGTGCGCCGAGCCAAACAGCAACTACTCGACGTCGGAGCGCACATCTTTGGTGTGGTGCTGAACAACGTCAAGGTCGATGCGCGCGACGACTACTACTATTCGCGTTACTATTCCCACTACTACGAGTCCGACGCGGATGCAGATCAAAGAGCTGGAGAGACTGCATAGCAAATAAGCCACGGATTTACACGGATTTCATACACAGATTTAATTAAAAATCCGTGAATGAAATCCGTGTTTATCTGTGGCCCGCCTTTGCGTGAAAATTTTTGAAGCATGAAGGTTCCATTAATTGATTTACAGGCGCAGTATGCACCCATCCGGGATGCAGTGCGTGTGGCCGTTGACCGCGTCTTCGAGACGCAAATGTTTGTGATGGGTCCGGAAGTCGCGGCCCTCGAAGCGGAAGTCGCCGGGTATTGCCAGACGAAGGAAGCGATCGGTTGTGCTTCCGGTTCGGATGCGCTGCTGCTGGCCCTGATGGCATTGAACGTCGGGCCGGGCGACGAGGTCATCACGACTCCGTTCAGTTTCTTCGCTACCGGCAGCGCCATCGCACGTCTTGGCGCCCGCCCGGTTTTCGTCGACATCGATCCCTTAACTTACAACCTGAACGTCGATCGGATCGCCGGAGCGATTACAGCGCGCACGCGCGTCGTGCTTCCCGTCCACCTGTACGGCCAGTGCGCTGACATGGATCAGATCCTCGCGCTGTGTAAATCGAAAGACGTCGTCGTACTCGAAGACGCGGCGCAGGCGATTGGCGCGGAAGATCGCGGGCGTCGTGCGGGATCGATGGGCATTGCCGGTTGCTTTAGTTTCTATCCGAGCAAGAACCTCGGCGCCGCCGGAGACGCGGGGATCATCACCACCAGCGATCCTGATTTTTCGGCACGCGTCCGAAGACTGCGCGTACACGGTGGTCTAACTGAGTATCAACACATCGAGGTCGGACTTAACAGTCGCATCGACGCGCTTCAGGCGGCCGTCCTGCGCGCCAAGCTGCCGCATCTGGATGGCTGGTCCGACGCGCGCGCGCAAAAAGCCCGGAACTATTCACACCTGCTCGAAGCGGCGAAGCTGAACTTCAAACTCGATCCTCCTTTCGTCAAGCCCGACAGCCGTCACATCTTTCATCAGTACGTCGTTCGAGTTCCGGAGCATCGCGACGCGCTGATGGAACACCTGAAAGCGCGCGACGTCGCGACCAAGATCTATTATCCGATTCCGCTGCACTTGCAGGAGTGCTTCGCTTATCTCGGCTACAAAGAAGGCGAGTTTCCGGAAGTCGAGAAGGCCGCGCGCGAAGCGTTTGCTCTCCCGCTGTATCCCGAACTCACTGCGGAGCAACAGGAATACGTTGTCCAGGCAATCCAGGAATTTAAACCGTAGGAAACGTCCTCAATGTCGCAACAGCCCAGAGTGTTGGTGACCGGCGCCGGCGGGTTCATCGGACACCATTTGATCAACTACCTCGTCGAACGTGGCTACTGGGTCAGAGGTGTTGATATCAAGACACCGGAGTTTGATTCGACGCGCGCGGATGAGTTTCTTTTGCTGGACCTGACAGTCCCGGAAAACTGCCTCCGAGCCACGCACGAGATCGACGAAGTCTACGGCCTCGCCGCCAACATGGGTGGCATCGGGTTTATCGAAAACAACAAGGCCGTAATCGTTCGCGACAACACGCTCATCAATCTGAACACGATCGAAGCCGCGCGTCTGAGCGGCGTTAAGCGTTATCTCTACACGTCGAGCGCCTGCATTTATCCATTGCACCTGCAAAGTGGAACCGACGTCACGCCGTTGAAGGAAACGGACGCGTACCCCGCCGATGCCGAGGACGGCTACGGTTGGGAAAAGCTCTACATGGAGCGAGTTTGTCGTCACTACACGGAAGACTTTGGTCTCGATACGCGCGTAGTCAGATTTCACAACATCTTCGGCCCGCTCGGGACTTACGACGGCGGACGTGAGAAATCACCGGCGGCGATCTGTCGCAAAGTGGCGTTGGCAAACGATGGCGACGAGATTGAAGTCTGGGGAGACGGCGAGCAGCGGCGTTCTTACTGTTACATCGACGATTGCGTCGAAGGGCTTTACCGGTTGATGCGCAGCGACCATCGCGAGCCGCTCAATCTTGGTCAGGACCGGATGATCTCGGTAAACGAGCTGGTGGATATCGTCGCGGGAATCGCGGGCAAGAAGATCGGGAAGCGCTACGATCTGACGAAGCCGCAGGGGGTCAGAGGCCGCAACAGCGACAACACTCGTCTGCGCGAGGTCCTGAACTGGGAACCGTCGATCTCACTTGAGGAAGGCTTAGCTCGTACCTACCATTGGATAGCCGCAGAGCTCACTAAAGCACCGACTTTTAGCCACCAAGAAGCACAAAAGGCACAAACTAATTGCTGAAAAATTTTGTGACTTTGGTGCCTTTTTGTGGCTCATATTTTTGCTGAAGCGATATGTCTCTTGAGGCTCGGCGCGTTCTGTTCATCTCGTACAACGGCATGCTCGAGCCGTTAGGCCAGACGCAGGTACTGCCGTATTTGCGCGAACTGGCAAAGCGCGGTGTGAAGTTCACGTTGTTGAGTTTTGAGAGAGACAAGGCTTTTACCGTTGAAGGCCGGCGTGCTTGCGAGGAACTGAAACGCGAGCTCGCGGACCAAGGAATCGAGTGGCACTGGTTGCGATATCACCGGCGACCGTCGCTTCCCGCAACAGCTTACGATGTCTGGGCGGGCATACGTTACGCGAGCCGTCTGGTGCGACGAAACAAGATCGAGCTGGTACACGCGCGCTCGCACATCCCGGCGACGATCGCGCTCGAGTTAAAGCGAAAGTTTGGGATCAAAATGATCTTCGACGTGCGCGGCTTGATGGCTGAAGAGTACGTTGATTCAGGACACTGGCCCAAAGGCGGGCTGCGTTATCGCATCACGAAAGCGACCGAACGGCGGATCTTGGCGGGCTCTGATGCGGTTGTTACTTTGACTGAGCGAATCTGGCCGATCATAAAAGAATGGGACGGCTTGAGAGGTCGCGAAGTAAATCACGTCGTCGTCCCGTGTTGTGTGGATCTTTCGTTATTTAAATTCGACGACGAGCAACGTGCACGAATACGATCGGAGTTGGATCTGGACAATCGGTTAACGTTGGTTTACAGCGGCTCGCTCGACGGCTGGTACCTGACCGAAGAGATGGCTGACTTTTTTGCGAGCATCGTCAGGAAACGAAACGACGCACACTTGCTTTGGCTTACAATGGGCAGTCGTGAACGAGTACAACAACTAATGAGCGAACGAGGAATTAATCAAGGCAATTACTCCGTTCACTCAGTGGCGCCAAAGCAGATGCCTTCGTACCTGTCCGCGGGCGACGTCGGTATCTCGTTTATCAAACGGTGCTTTTCGAAACTGGCATCGTCGCCAACGAAGAATGCTGAATATCTCGCGTGCGGGTTGCCGATCGTGATCAACTCCGGCATCGGAGATTCGGACGCGCTGCCCGCGATCGTAATCAACGACTTCAACGATCGAGACTTCGACGCCGCCTGGACCGCCATCGAAGAAGCAGTGAACGACCCAAACGTCAAAACAAAATCCCGTGCCGTCGCTGAAGAAGTTTTCGATCTAAACACCGTCGGCGCCGAGCGCTACGCGCAGCTATATAAATCCGTATTTTCCGTGTAAATCCGTGGCTGAAATAAACCTACACTGCCCAGCTTGCAATGGTAGTCTCAACTCGAACCTGAACTGTGTCGCCTGCAATCTCTCTTTCCCCGTCGAGAACGGCATCCCCCGCATGTTGCTGCCCTCGATCCGCTCTGCCCTGCAAGCCAACGGCGCGGCCACATCCTTCGACGCCAAGCAAGCAAAGACTGCCCTGAGCTTTGGCTACGAATGGCAACGCTTCCCGGAAATGTACGCGGAATGGGAAAAGCAGTTTCTCGACTACATGCAGCCGCACAACACTGACTTCTTCAAAGGTAAGAAGGTTTTGGACGCCGGCTGCGGCAACGGGCGCTTCGCGTACTACGCCGGAAAATACGCGCGCGAAGTTTGGGCGATCGATCTCGGTCCCGCGGTTGAAGTCGCGCGGAAAAATACGGCTTCACTCGATAACGTACACGTCGCTCAAGCCGATCTACACAATCCTCCGTTTCCGCTCGAGAGTTTTGATTTCATCTACTCGATCGGCGTGCTGCATCATCTTCCCGATCCCGAAGCCGCATTTCAAAACCTGCTGCGCTACCTGAAACCCGGCGGCGAGATCCAGATATATCTCTACTGGCAACCGGAACGCAGATCGATCAAGTCGGCACTCCTGCGCGCGGTCAACAGCTTTCGCAACCTGACCACGCGATTGCCTCATTGGGCAGTGCATGCGTTTGCGTATCCGAGCGCAGTCGCGGCATTTCTGTTTTTTGTCTGGCCGTACCAGGTAATGAAACGCGTGCCCGCGCTTCGCTCTGTCGCCGACAAGATGCCGATGAAACAGTATGCGGTGCTTCCTTTCCGCGTTTGTGTAAACGATCAACTCGATCGCTTTTCAGCGCCGATCGAAAACCGCTATACAAAGACGGAAGTCGAGGCGTGGCTCAGCAGCGCGGGATTGAAGAAGTTTCAGGTGATTCCCAATTTTGGTTGGCTCGGAACCGGTCAAAAGCCGGAAAGCTATGCCTCATGAAAGTGTTGGGACTGGCCACATACCCGGTTGAGGCCGCGGCCACTCGTTTCCGAATGATCCAGTTTATTGAGCCCCTCGCCAAGCAGGGTATTGAACTTTCCGTTTACCCGTTTCTTGATTCCCGGCTGCACGGATCGCTCTACAACCGTTCGCACTGGCCTCGCACCGCCATGGGATTGGCGCTCGCTTCCGTTCGTCGCGTGCGCGAGCTGTTCCGCGCGCGCGAGGCGGATGTGTTGTTTGTGCAACGCGAGGCGATGATGTTTGGGCCGCCGTTGATGGAATGGCTGGTGATTAACCTGCATCACTGTCCGATGGTGCTCGATCTGGATGACGCCACGTACGTCGCATACAAGAGTCCGACGTATGGCCGTCTCGGCAGTATGTTGAAATGGTTCAGCAAGACTAATGATTTGATTCGGTGGTCGCGGCTCGTGACGTGTGGCAATCGCGAGATCGCCGCTTACGTGCAGAGCAAAGGGCGGGAGGCGGTAGTGATTCCGACGGTTGTTGATACGACGCAGTTTCGACCTTTAGCTGAACGGCCAGCGGCTGATGTGCCGGTTATCGGTTGGATTGGGACACACTCGACGTTTCCTTACGTGAAATCGATCTTTCCGGTGCTGGAGAGGTTGGCGCGTGATTATCGATTTCGACTGCGTTTCGTCGGCACTGGAGAAGACAACATTTCGATCCCCGGCGTTGAGGTTGAGAACCTGCCCTGGAAGCTGAACCGGGAGATCGCGGATTTCCAGTCGCTCGATATCGGGATCTACCCGATTGTCGAAGACAACTGGTCGGTTGGAAAATCTTGCTTCAAGGCAGTTCAGTACATGGCGGTCGGAGTTCCATTCGTCGTCAGCCCGGTAGGAGCATGTCAGGACATCGCCGAGCCGAACGAAACCCATTTCGTAGCACGGACAGAAGATGACTGGTACACGCACCTTTCGCGACTACTGAGCGATGAAACCCTGCGACGCCGCCTCGGCAACCGTGGCCGCACCTTCGCGGTCCAGCACTACAGCATCGACGCCCACGCCCCCAAACTGGCGGATGCCTTGCGCGCCGCAAAAGGTGATAGCCACAAAAAGGCACAAAAGCACAAATGAAGAAGTAATTAATCAGGCACAAAGCACAAATGAAGAAGTCATTAATCAGGTGAAAGAAAATAAGCTTAGAGTGAAGAACAAGTCAGGAAGAGGGGCTTGCCCCCGCTCGCCGATTTCAAACAGCGGGGGCAAGCCCCTCTTCCTGACTTGTTCTCTTCTTCCTGACTTGTTCTCTTCTTCATGACCTGTTCTTCAGCTTCAACTCTTCATTTTTGCGCCTTTTGTGCCTCTTTGTGGCTATTACTCTTTTGTGCTTTTTTGTGGCATAGTTGACCGTTCATTATGTACATCGTTGGTTTAACCACACTCGGCGACTCGGCCGCAACAATCATAAAGGATGGTGAAATCGTAGCTGCGGCTGAGGAGGAGCGCTTCTCTCGACGCAAGCACCATAGCGGGTTCCCATACCAGGCGATGCAATACTGCCTCGACGAAGCCGGCATCACCATCGCCGACGTCGCACATATCGGTTTGTACTGGAAACCCTGGGTGCTGCGTCACAAAGCCATGCAGGCTCTGAAGTCAGCCGTCATCTCGCGCGACATGTTCAAGGCGCGCGTCGATCGCGGTGTCACACAGGTCGGCGAAAGCTACCTCGGCATGTTGCGGCACCCGCGCCGCATCCGCGATCACTTCGGCAGCAGCAATTTCAAGTTTCACTTTCTCGAACATCACCAGTGCCACGCCGCCAGCGCATTCTTCGTCTCGGGCTTCGATCAGGCCGCGATCATGACGTGGGACGGCACCGGCGAAGACACCACCACGCTCTTCTCGCACGGCAACGATCGAAACATTCGCACCCTGAAAAGAATCAAGCTGCCGCATTCACTCGGCCAGTTCTATTCCGCTGTCACCAACTATCTCGGCTTTGACATGTTCGAGGGTGACGAGTGGAAAGTGATGGGACTCGCCGCCTACGGCAAACCCGAGTACTACGACTTCTTCGCCAAACGCGTGCTCTCGGTAAACGGCAATCACGACTTCAAACTCGACATACGCGTCTTAGACCACCACCTCGCGAAGTACTACCAGTTCAGCGAGGCACTGACAAACGAGCTCGGCCCGGCACGTGCTAAAGGCGAAGAACTCACCCAGAAGCATTGGGACGTTGCGTCGAGCGCACAGAAAGTTCTGGAAGACACGGCCCTGCACCTGCTCTCCGGACTTCACGAACAAACCGGTTCCGAAAACCTTTGCATGGCCGGCGGCGTCGCGTTCAATTCCGTGATGAACGGTCGCATCATGACCGAGACGCCGTTCAAACGTTTCTTCATTCAACCGGCTGCCGGCGACGCGGGCTGCTCGCTCGGCGCGGCGCTGCTCGTCTGGCACAGTCGTTTACAACAGCCGCGCAAGTTCCGCATGGAACACGCTTATTACGGACCGGGTTTCAGTTCGGAAGAATGTGCCTCCGCTTTGCGTGCGGCGGGATTAAAATTCGAAACGCTGCCTGACGAACAGATGCTGCCGCGCGTCGCCGAACTATTGGCGGGCGGCGCGATCGTGGGTTGGTTCCAGGGACGCATGGAGTTTGGCCCGCGCGCGCTGGGTAATCGCAGCTTCATCGCGGATCCGCGACGCTCGGACATGCGTGAGTTGCTGAACAAGAAGGTGAAGCTGCGCGAATGGTTCAGGCCGCTCGCGCCGTCGATGCTAAAGGAAGCCGCGGACGATCTGTTTGGCCATCCACATTACGATCCGTTCATGATCACAGTGCTGAACGTTGTCGAGGAGAAGCGCGCAAACATACCGGCGGTGGTTCACGTGGATGGCACGGCGCGTCCGCAGACAGTCAGCCGTCACATCAATCCCCGTTACTGGGGACTGATTAGCGAGTTCGACAAGTTAACCGGGGTGCCGCTGCTGCTGAACACTTCGTTCAACGTGCAGGAGCCAATCGTTCTTTCTCCGCAGGACGCGATCAATACCTTTACGCGCGCGAGCTTCGATGCACTGGTACTGGAAAACCATCTCGTCGTGCGAAAAGACAATCCACAGATTACACAGAACAACTAGATAATCTGTGTGATCTGCGCATGATTACGGCAAATGAAAATTCTCTTATTAATCTTCTATCTGATCGTTTGCACCGTAATCATCGTGTTTGTGCCCACGATAGTTTCAGAATTCCCTGATTACACACACTTCTCGATCTACGACGCCGGTCAGGCGGTGCTGTTGTGCCTGATCCTCGCAGGCATTGCCGGTTATTTCATTTACCAGGATAAAGAGGAAGGTGCGTTCCTGCTGCAACTCTTTGCGTGGGGGGTGCTGATCAGAATGCTCGTGGCCGTTGGCATCTTCATGTTCAACCTGCAGGAATTTTTCGGCGGCGATGCGCTTACTTACGACTACTTCGGCCACGCGCAAATGAAAGCCTGGGAAGGAGACCCGGTTTACAAAGTCACCGCCGATCGGTTTATGAACGGCCAGGCGTCCGCGTGGGGAATGGTCAACCTCATCGCCCTGATCTACACGATCATCGGACGCAACACGCTTGCGATACAGTTCGTCAATTCGGTTATCGGAGCGGCCACGGCGGTGCTCGTCTATCATTGCGCACTGCACGTTTACCGGAATATGCGGGTGGCGCGAATAGCTGCTATTTGTGTCGCGTTCTTCCCGTCGCTCGTTCTCTGGTCGGCGCAGGGGTTGAAGGATGCGCCGATAGTATTCTTCCTTGCCCTCGCCATACTTGCGAGCCTGCGCCTCAACGAAAAACTGTCAGTGAAGCATGTGGCGATATTGATCGTGGCGCTGTTTTCAATTCTCAGTTTACGGTTTTATGTGTTCTACATGATCGCCGTAGCGATCGCGGGTGGATTTATCATCGGGTTCCAGAAATTCTCAGCGACAAACTTCGCGCGGCAATTTGTGGTCATCGTTTTGGTGGGCGTGTCTCTTACCTATCTCGGTGTGACTCGTTACGCCACCCAGCAAATTGATACTTATGGTTCCTTGGAAAAACTGAATCGAAGCCGCACTGACCTCGCGCGCGCCGGATCCGGTTTCGGGCAGGAAGTGGACGTGTCGACAACGCAGGGTGCGATCTCGACCATTCCCGTAGGTTTGCTCTATCTGTTGTTCGCGCCATTTCCCTGGCAACTCGCTTCACTACGACAGAGCATCACTTTTCCGGAGATGATCATCTGGTGGTGCTCATTTCCATTACTGGTGCTTGGCGTCTGGTACTCGATGAAGTACCGGCTGCGACAGATCGCGCCGATTTTGATCTTCACCACGATGCTCTCGATCGCTTATTCCGTATTTCAGGGAAACGTCGGCACGGCTTATCGCCAGCGAGCGCAGTTGCTGGTCTTTTATTTCATCTTTGTCGCCGTCGGGTTTGTGCTGGTTAAAGAAAAGCGGGAAAGCCGCGAGGGGCGGAGCAAGGCGTAGTTATGTGTGGAATCGTTGGCATCGTTCGAAACGACGGGAGGCCGGTTGACGAGCAGTTGTTGTCGCGGATGAACGACGCGATCCGTCATCGCGGTCCCGACGAGGATGGTTTCTACGTCAACGGCTCCACCGGAATGGCGATGCGGCGCCTCGCGATCATCGACCTGAAGAGCGGTCAACAGCCCATTCACAATCACGATCGCAGCTCCTGGATCGTTTTCAACGGCGAGATCTACAACTATCTCGAGCTGCGCGAGAAGCTCGAAAAGCTCGGTCACACCTTCTACACCAACAGCGATACCGAAGCGATTGTTCACGCGTACGATGAGTTTGGCGCCGACTGTCCCAAACACCTGCGCGGCATGTTTGCCTTCGCGATCTGGAACGAACGAACGCAGGAACTGTTTCTCGCCCGCGATCGCGTCGGTAAAAAACCACTGCTGTATGCGCACATAAACGGAGGCCTCATCTTCGGCTCCGAGTTCAGTGCGCTGTTGCTTCATCCTGACGTTAGTCGCGACATTCAACCGGAAGCGCTCGATTATTACCTCTCCTTCATGTGCATCCCCGCGCCACTGACTGCCTACCGCTCGATACGAAAGCTCGAGCCGGGACACTGGCTACGCTGGCGCAAGGGCGAGATCGAGATACAGCGTTACTGGCAACCGGACTTCACCAAGAAGCTCGCCATCAGCGAAGAAGAGGCGGGCGAGCGCACCGTCGAGATCCTGCGTGAAGCGGTGCGCGTGCGTTTGATGTCGGAAGTACCGCTCGGTGCTTTTCTTTCCGGCGGGATCGACTCGAGTGCGGTGGTAGCGTTGATGAGCCAGGAGTCGAGTGAGCGGGTCAAGACGTTTTCGATCGGATTCGAAGAACAGGACTTCAGCGAGCTTCATCACGCGCGCCGCATCGCCGAGCACGTCGGCGCCGATCATCACGAGTTTATCGTCCGGCCTGACGCGCTCGAAGTGTTACCGACTCTGGTCGAACATTACGGTGAACCGTACGCCGACTCATCCGCGGTGCCGACTTATTACGTCGCAAAAGAAACACGCAAGCACGTCACGGTTGCGCTTAACGGCGATGGTGGTGATGAGTCGTTTGCGGGATACGAACGTTACATCGCGCTTGGACTGACGGAGAAGTATCGCAAGGTGCCGTCGTTCCTGCGCGAGTCGTTGATCAAGGAAGCCGTGAACCTGATCCCGGCGTCGCCAACAGGTCGCAGCCGGATCAAATCCGCGCAACGCATGCTCTCGGTTGTGTCACTGCCCAAGGTGGCGCGCTACACACGCTGGGTGAGTGTCTTCAACGAAGAGACCAAGCAGCCGCTCTATTCCGATTTCTTCCGCCAGCAAACAAACGGGGCTAACGCAACGGGCTTGCTGGAAGAGTGGTTCAAGCGCGCGAATGGCATCGGCGTTCTCGATGCGATGCTTTTGACGGACCAGATGACTTACTTGCCGAACGATCTGCTGGTGAAAGTCGATATCGCGTCGATGGCGGTTTCACTCGAGGCGCGTTCACCGTTTCTCGATCATCACGTGATCGAGTTTGCGGCCAGCCTCCCGCAGAACCTCAAGCTGCGCGGATTGACGACGAAGTATTTACTGAAGAAAGTGTTGCGCAAGCTGCTGCCAAGCGAGAATCTCAACCGGCGCAAGATGGGTTTTGGAGTTCCGATCGGCCACTGGTTCCGCGGCAAGATGCAGCCGTTTCTGCGCGAAGTGGTGCTTTCGGAAAAAGCTTTACGAAGAGGTTTGTTCAAGCCGGAAACGGTCAAACAGTTGATCGAATTACACACGCGCGGCGAACGCGACTATTCACATCAATTGTGGACGTTGTTAATGCTCGAACTGTGGTTCAACCGCTTTATTGATTAGCCACAAAAAGGCACAAGAAATTTTTAGCCACAAAAAGGCACAAAAAGCACAAAATGAAGTCAGGAACAAAATGAACTCAGGAACAAAATGAACTCAGGAACAAAATGAAGTCAGGAACAAAATGAAGTCAGGAAAAAAATGAAGTCAGGAATAGAACAAGTCAGGAAGAGGGGCTTGCCCCCGCTGTTGGAAGAGCGGGCGCAAGCCCCTCTTCCTGACTTGTTCTTATTCTCGGTTCCTGATTCTTCATTCTTCTTTTTGTGACTTTTGTGCCTTTTTGTGGCTGAACTAATTCTGTGCTTCTTTGGGGCACAACAGGAGGCGACATTTGAAAGGTGTGGTTCTGGCCGGTGGGTTAGGCACGCGGCTGCGTCCGCTGACCTCTGTCACAAACAAACATCTACTCCCGGTTTACAACCAGCCGATGATCTATTACCCCATTCAGACACTCGTGAATGCGGGCATCAACGACATCATGGTTGTGACCGGAGGCAATTCCGCCGGCGACTTCCTGCGCCTGCTGGGTAACGGCAAAGCCTTCGGCCTGAAACATCTCAACTACGCCTACCAGGAAGGCGAAGGCGGCATCGCCGAAGCACTTTCACTCGTCGAGCACTTCGTGTCGGGTGGTCCGGTCTGCGTGGTCCTCGGCGATAACATCATCGAGGGAAACATCCTCTCGGCCGTTAACGCTTATCACGCGCAGGGTGGCGGCGCGAAGATCATCCTGAAAAAGGTGCCCGATCCGGAGCGTTTCGGCGTGCCGCGACTCGATGGCCGCCGCGTCGTCAGTATCGAGGAGAAGCCCGCGAAACCCCAGTCAGACTACGCGGTGATCGGCATTTACATGTACGATGCTGACGTTTACGACATCATTCGATCACTGAAGCCTTCCGGTCGCGGCGAACTCGAAATCACGGACGTCAACAACGCTTACATCGCGCGCGATGCGATGACCTGGGAAGAGATTGAAGGCTGGTGGACCGACGCCGGAACGTTTGAGAGCTTGTTGCGCGCCTCGAACCTCGTTGCTGAAACCGGCGCCAACAAAATGTAGTTCGAAGCCCAACGGTAGTTGCAGCAATCCCGCAACTCATGTCTGATGTACGTCCCACAAAAGTGATCCGGATCATTGCTCGCCTGAACGTAGGTGGGCCAGCGAAGCACGTCGTCTGGTTAACGTCAGGTTTGCGGGAAGCGGGTTTTGAATCTTTACTGGTCACAGGCGTTGTGCCTGAAGGTGAAGAGGACATGAGCTACTTCGCGGACGATCTGGGAGTGAAGCCGCTTTACATTCCGCAGATGAGCCGCGAGATATCTTTGAACGACGTCGTCACCGTCTGGAAATTGTTTCGACTCTTCCGGCGCGAGCGGCCCGACATCGTTCACACGCACACTGCGAAAGCGGGAACTGTCGGACGCACGGCCGGTTTTCTATATCGCTGGTTAACGTTTGGAACACTCGTGGGCAAGCCCCGCCAGTGCAAGTTTGTCCACACGTATCACGGGCATGTGTTTCACAGCTATTACGGGCAACGCCGGACGAAGCTCTTTCTCGCGATCGAAAGACTGCTGGCCAGACTGGTTACCGATCGCCTGATCGTAGTGAGCCGGCAACAGAGCAAGGAGATAGGCGAGACGTTTCGCGTCGGACAACCGGGCCAGATCAAAGTGATTCCGCTGGGTTTGGATCTCGGCATTTTTGCGGAACATGCAGAGCGGCGAGCGAAGTTTCGTCACGAGCTTTGTATTCCGGATCATACGATCCTGATCGGTATCGTCGGTCGCTTAACGGAGATCAAGAACCACGAGATGTTCCTGAACGTGGTCGCGCGCCTGAAAGCGACCGATCCGGCTTGTCGCAGGCTCGGCGCGGTTCGCTTCATCGTGATTGGCGAGGGAGCGTTGCGTTCGCAACTGGAGTTGCGCCGGCAGGAATTGGGATTGGAGAAGGACGTCATCTTTGTCGGTGGTCGAAAGGATCCGGAGTATTTCTATCCTGCGCTTGATGTGGTGGCGCTGACGTCGCGTAACGAAGGGACGCCGCTCACGTTGATTGAAGCGATGGCGAATGCGCGCCCGGTAGTGGCGACACAGGTTGGCGGCGTAGTGGATCTTCTCGGCGAGGTAGTTGAAGATGGGCCATACCAGGTCTGTCGACGCGGCATCGGCGTACCGGCGGGCGATGAAGAAGCTTTCGTCGCGGCGCTGAGCCGGATCATTCGCGATCGATCGTTGCAGCAGGAGTTAGGCGAGCGCGGTCTCGAGTTTGTGGAAGTAAACTACTCCAAGGAACGCTTGTTTGAAGATATTAAAGGTCTCTACGGTGAATTGCGCCACAAAGAGGCACAAAAGGCTCAAATGCTTCCTGTAGCCCGTTTGTGATTTTTGTGCCGTTTGTGGCTGGAATCGAAATCGTATTTTGTGCCTTTTTGTGGCTGGAATCGAAATTGTAAAGGAGCATAACGTTTGCGAGTACTAATCACAGGTGGAGCCGGTTTTATCGGATCTCATTTGACTGACGCTTATCTGAAGCGCGGCGATGAGGTTTACGTTATCGACGATCTCTCAACCGGTTCAATCGGAAATATTCAGCACCTCAAAGGTCATCCGCGGTTTCATTACACGATCGATACTGTTCACAATCATCCCGTGACGGCGGAACTGGTCGATGAGTGCGACGTTATTTTTCATCTCGCTGCGGCGGTTGGTGTGAAGCTGATCGTCGAAAGCCCGGTGCGCACGATCGAGACTAACGTTCGCGGCACCGAAGTGGTGCTCTCGCTGGCGAACAAGAAGAAGAAGAAAGTCCTGATTGCGTCGACGTCGGAAGTGTATGGACTGAGCGGCGACGTGCCGTTTCGCGAGGATGGCAATCTCGTGATGGGCGCCACGACGAAAGGTCGCTGGAGTTACGCTTGTTCGAAAGCGATCGACGAATTCCTCGCGCTCGCTTACTGGCGCGAGAAGAAGCTGCCCACCATCATCGTGCGGTTGTTCAATACAGTTGGGCCGAGACAGACGGGACAGTACGGGATGGTGATCCCGACGTTTGTGAAGCAGGCACTGGCGGGCCGGCCGATCACGGTTTATGGCGACGGCAAACAGAGCCGCTGTTTTGGTTACGTGGGCGACGTGGTCGACGCGCTCATCAAGCTCATGGATACGCCGGAAGCTGTGGGGCAGGTTTTCAATATCGGTTCGAACGTGGAGATATCAATTCTGGAGCTCGCCGAGCGGGTGAAAGAGATCACTCATTCGAAGTCGGAGATTGTGTTTGTTCCTTATGACGAGGCGTACGAGGAAGGTTTTGAAGACATGCCGCGGCGCGTTCCGGATATCAGGAAAGTCAGCGAACTGGTTGGTTTTCGGCCCAGTGAGAGCCTCGACGGCATCCTGGAAAAGGTCGTCGATTACCAGATCGGCCGCCGCACCGCCGGCGCCGATTAGAGCCGCAAAGAGGCACAAAAGTTTTAGCCACAAAAAGGCACAAAAGGCACAAAAGATGGGCCACGAAAGCGCAGCAGAATAAAGGATGAGAAGTTGGTTTTTATATCTGGTTTTATATTTTGTGCATTTTGTGCCTTTTTGCGGCTTAAATTCTTGTGCCTCTTTGTGGCATAGTTTTCGTTACTCCTATGCCCTTTAGCCCGCGCACGATTCTGGCAGTCGCGACATCTTTTTGTTTAGCGCTGATTCTCACGCCTTTGGTGCGAGGCCTGGCCCGGCATTACGGTTTCGTCGCACAACCAAAGACCGATCGCTGGCATAAGAAACCGACCGCTATGCTCGGCGGGGCCGCGATCTGGCTGTCGGTGATCGCAACGCTGGTTGTGTTCTCGCTTCAGACGACATACGGGCCGCAGATTCTGCTCGCCAGCACGTTTCTCTTTCTCGTCGGCCTCGTTGACGATCTGATCCACATCAAGCCTTATCAAAAACTGATCGGACAGATTCTCGGATCGGCGTTCGTTGTTTACTACGGATTGTCGCTGCCCTGGACCGGCTCAGTGCTGCTCAACATGGCGCTCGCCATCTTCTGGCTGATCGGCATCACGAACGCCATCAACCTGCTCGACAACATGGACGGCCTCGCCTCCGGCATCGCAATTATCGCGGCCGGGTTCCTGGCGCTCAGCTTTGTAAACAGCGGCCAGTTCACCGAGGCGCTGATAATGCTGGTCTTTGCCGGTGGCCTGCTCGGGTTCCTGGTTTACAACACGAATCCCGCGTCGATCTTCATGGGCGACTGCGGATCGATGTTTGTCGGGTTCTTCCTCGCGAGCTCGGCGTTGATGCACGTGAGCGGCGGCAGGTCGAGAAGTTTCCTGCCGGTGCTTGCGGTTCCGATCCTGGTGCTCTTCATTCCGATCTTCGACACGACGTTTGTCACCGTGCTGCGCAAACTCTCCGGACGCGCGGCTTCGCAGGGCGGGCGCGATCACACGTCGCATCGACTGGTCGCGTTGGGAATGTCAGAACGGTTTGCCGTGCTGATGCTTTACGGTTTTGCCGGGCTTTCCGGTTTGCTCGCGATCGTCGTGCAAAGGACGCGTTTGGACGTCAGCCTCGCGGCGATTGCGGGTTTCACGATCCTGCTCACGCTCATCGGCGTGTACCTCGCCGGCGTCAAGGTTTACGACGAGAGCGAAGAGGAGATGGCGCTGAAAGATAAGCCGCTTTACGCCTTCCTCGTCGATGTTTCTTACAAGCGCCGCATCTTCGAGGTGTTGCTGGATGTGGTGCTGATCACCCTCTCGTACTGGTCTGCGTACGCAGTCAATTTCCCGCCAGACAGCGGCGCGTGGAGTCTGTTTAATCGGACGTTGCCGGTGCTCATCTTTATCAAGATGTCGGTGTTTTTGGTGATGGGTGTGTACCGAGGGCTCTGGCGCTACACGAGCATGAGCGATTTGATTGTGTTTGCGAAGGCGGTGATGCTGAGCTCGGTGGGCAGCGTGCTGGTGCTGCTGTTCGCGTTTCGTTTTGAGGGTTTTTCGCGCAAGGTATTCATAATTGACGCGGTGCTGATGTTTCTTTTTCTGGCGGGCAGTCGCATGGCGTTCCGGCTGTTCCGGCAGTTGGTGCCTGCGGTTAGTAAACAGAATGGACGCCGGGTGCTGATCTATGGAGCGGGTGACGGCGGCGAACTGCTGTTGCGCGAGTTGAGGAACAATCGTGAGTTACAGCTGGCTCCGATTGGTTTTCTCGACGACGATCCGGCGAAGAGCGGGAAAGTGATTCACGGGCTGCGCGTGTTTGGCGGCAACGGAGATCTCGGGACCGTGTGCGCGCAGCACGAGATTGATGAGATAGTGATCTCGAGCATGAAGATGAGCGACGCGCGTGTTCAGGAGATCTTGCAGTGCTGCACGGAAAAGCAGATCACCGTGAAGCGGATGCGCATTACTATGGAAGACCTGACGTCGCGGTAAAGAGCGCCTCCTTGGAGTGCGGTGGCATTGCA
>DASVGE010000365.1:0-6747 GCA_036379695.1 Pyrinomonadaceae bacterium
CGGCACCGCTTTGGCCAAAGCGGTGCCGAGGCACCGCACTCCAAGGAGGTACACAATTCTAGTGAACGTAAAACTCAAGAAACTGTCGGACCAGGTGATTGTCATAACGGGTGCGTCGTCGGGCATCGGCCTGGTGACTGCGCGCATGGCGGCGAAGCGCGGCGCACGGCTCATTTTAAACGCCAGAAACGAAGCAACCCTTCGACGAGTGTGTGATGAAATCATCGACGCCGGCGGTGAGGCGTACTACGTCGCCGGCGACGTGGGCCAGTTTAACGACATCCAGAACATCGCCGTCGAAGCTATTCGTCGTTTCGGCGGGTTCGACACCTGGGTCAACAACGCGGGCGTGTCGATCTATGGACCAGTGCTCGACCAGCCACTCGAAGACCACCGGCGTCTGTTCGAAACGAATTACTGGGGCGTGGTTCACGGTTCCATGGTCGCGTGCGCTCACCTGCGCCAACGCGGCGGCGCGCTGATAAACGTCGGCAGCGTTCTGTCTGACGTCGCCATTCCGATCCAGGGAACTTACTGCGCAACAAAGCATGCCGTGAAAGGTTATACCGACGCGCTACGCCTCGAGCTTGAACAAGAGGGCGCGCCGATTTCAGTAACGCTGATCAAGCCGAGCGCGATCGATACCCCTTACGTCCAGCACGCCAGGAACCTCATGCCCGTCGAGCCGCTGAATCCGCCGCCGGTTTACGCGCCGGAGACTGTGGCTGAAGCGATACTTCATTGCGCTGAACATTCCGAACGCGATGTTTACGTTGGCGGAGGCGGTAAGGCGCTGTCAGAAGCGGGCCATCATGCGCCGCGACTGACTGACAAGTTGATGGAGGCCACGATGTTTGATCTTCAGAAGTCTGATCGAGAAAAGCCCGCCGGTCGCCGCGACAGTCTGTACGAGCCTTTGGCGGACGGAAGAGAGCGCGGCGGTTATCCGGGTTATGTAGCCGAGTCGAGTGTTTACACCAAGGCCTCGGTGCATCCGCTGATTACGGGTTCATTGCTGGCGGGGCTGGGCTTCGCAGCGTTTGTGGCCTGGCGTTCACTCTCGGATCAGAGAAATGGAAGGAATACAAGTTATGCATCATGACAACGGAAACGTTTGGAAAGGTCTCGTGGCGGGACTGGCCGGTGGGCTGGTTGCTTCCTGGACCATGAACCAGTTCCAGGCGGCGTGGATGCGCATGGCCGCAAACACCGAGAAACCACACGGCGCGCAATCTATGCAACCGAGCGATGGCTCGAAAGGCGATCAAGAACAGGACGCAAAAGAGCAGGACGACGCCACCGTCGAAACTGCCAAGGTGATCTCGCGACAAGTCTTCGGGCATGAGCTTCAGGAAAGCGAAAAGAAACCGGCGGGCGCTGCGGTACATTACGCATTTGGTATCGCCACTGGCGGCTTGTATGGAGCGCTTGCCGAAGTCACTCCGCAGGTGACGACCGGCGCGGGCCTTCCTTTCGGCGCCGCGTTTTGGGTGCTCGCCGATGAGATCTCCGTGCCGGCCCTGGGACTCTCGAAGGGACCAACTGAGTATCCGGTCTCGACTCATGCTTATGCGCTCGCGTCACATCTGGTTTACGGAGTAACAGCCGAAATGAGCCGGCGCGCATTGCGACAAGTTCTGTGAGTAGACTGACTTTCTTCTGTGATCTGGCAGAAGCAACGACGCCGTTCCCGCACTTCTGGGAGCACACGGTCGGCAGCGACCATGCGCGCATGGCTTTGCGCGCCGATTGGCAGCGCCAGCTAAAACGAACCACCTTAGAGCTGGGCTTTGGCTGCGTTCGCTTTCACGGCCTGCTGTCAGACGGCACGGTATTTTGTGAGAAGAACAAGCTGCTTTATTCCTTCTTCAACTCCGATCAGATCTTCGACTTCCTGCTTTCGATCGGGATGAAGCCGTTTGTCGAGTTGAGCTTCATGCCTGACGAACTGGCTTCCGGCGCGCGGACAGTGTTTGGCTACCAGGCCAACGTGACGCCACCGAAAGATTACAAACAATGGGCGGCGCTGATTGAAAGTCTGGTTTCTCACTGCGTCGAACGTTACGGTGAGAGGGAAGTCGGCGAGTGGCTGTTTGAAGTTTGGAACGAGCCCAATCTCAAGTCGTTCTGGACCGGAACTCAGCGCGAGTATTTCAAGCTTTATCGTTACACGGCTGAAGCGATCAGGAACGTGTCGTCGTCGTTCAAAGTTGGTGGGCCGGCGACAGCGCGGATCGAATGGATCGGAGAGTTCGTCAACTTCTGCGAGCGCAACGACGTGCCCGCAGACTTTGTCAGCACGCATTACTATCCAAACGATTGGTACGAACAGGACGGCGACACCGAAGAGCAGCTTTTCAAAAGCCAGCGCGGCATCATGCGAGAGGTTGCGCAAAACACGCGTCAATACGCGGGTGACAGACCGGTTTATTTCACTGAATGGAACTCGTCGTCTAATCCTTTCGATCCGTTGCACGACGAGCCATACGCTGCAGCGTTCGCGGCCTCGACTGTGTTGGAAGCACACGGGCTCGTCGACGGTTACAGCTTCTGGACCTTCTCCGATATTTTTGAAGAGAATTATTTTCCCTCAGTGCCGTTTCACGGCGGCTTCGGACTGCTCAACCTGCACGGTATTCCCAAGCCAACGTATCGCGCGTTTGAACTGCTGCATCAGCTCGGCGATCGATATTCGCTTGTCGACGGGTTGCACGAGACGGTCGATTGTTCCGTGATTCAGAAAGAGTCGAGCGTAACTGTTGTGCTTACGAATCACACGACGCCGGGTCATTCGATCGAAACGGAAGACGTGCATATTCGACTTGATAATGCTCGTGAGCCGCTTGCCGCGCGCATCCAACGCATCGATGAAGATCACGCCAATCCGAAACGTATGTGGCTGGAGATGGGCCAACCGGAGTATCTGAGGCCAAAGGACGTGGAGCGATTGGAAGAGGCGTCACAAGTCGTCAGTGAGAAACAGGCGCTGAGCTTTCGCGATGGTGCAGTGTTTTTGCGAGCGAGTTTACCGGCACACGCAATCGCGGCGATCACAGTGGAATTCAAACCGGGGACGTCGAGATGAAGGTTTTAGAGCCGTCGCTGACAGACGAAGAGTTATCTCGGCTCGAAAGCGACACCTTTAAATACTTTGCGGAGGAGATAAACCTCGAGAACGGGCTCATTCCGGACAGCACCAAGCAAGGCTCACCGGCTTCGGTCGCTGTCGTCGGGTTTGCGCTTACGGCGTATCCGATCGCGGTCGAGCGCAAGTATCTCAGCAGGGCTGAGGCGGTAAAGCGCACTTTGACGACGCTGCGCTTCTTTCACGACGCGCCGCACGGAAAAGAGCCGAACGCGACCGGCTACAAAGGTTTCTACTATCACTTCCTCGACATGAAGACGGGCCGCCGCGTGTGGAAGTGTGAGCTCTCGACGATCGATACCACCTACCTGCTCGCCGGCGGTCTCACTGCGGCGCGCTACTTCGATCGTGACAACAAAGCCGAGCGCGAGATCCGGTCGCTCGCGGAGTCGCTCTACAAACGCGCCGACTGGAACTGGGCTCAGAATGGTGGTCTGACAGTCTCGCACGGTTGGAAACCGGAAACCGGATTCATTAAGTATCGTTGGACCGGCTACAGCGAAGCGTTGATCCTGTATGTGCTGGGTCTGGCGTCGCCGACGTTCCCGCTGCCGCCGGAGAGTTATCGAGCCTGGACCAGGACTTACAAGTGGAAGAAACTCTACGGGCACGAATTTCTTTACGCCGGTCCACTGTTTATCCATCACTTGTCGCACATGTGGATTGACTTTCGCGGCATCCAGGATGACTACATGCGCGGCAAAGCGCTGAATTATTTCGAGAACAGTCGTCGCGCGATCTACGTGCAGCAGACGTACGCGATGCGCAATCCGAAAAAGTTTGTGGGTTACGGCCGTTTCAGTTGGGGGATCACTGCCACTGATGGACCAGGGCCGGCAGAGCGCCGCATCAACGGCAAGCGGGTGCGTTTTTTCGATTACAAAGCGCGCTCGATTCCTTACGGACCTGACGACGGCACCCTCGCGCCGTGGGCGGTCGCGACGTCGTTGCCATTTGCGCCGGAAGTGGTGCTACCGACTCTGAGTCGTCTCAACAAAGACTTTCCGGAGATGACTAACCTGTACGGGTTCAAGTGCAGTTACAATCCGACGTTCAATTCCAAGGGAAAAGGCTGGGTATCGAAAGGTTATTACGGCCTGGACCAGGGACCGATAGTCATGATGATCGAGAACTACCGCACCGGCTTAATCTGGCGACTGATGCGACGTTCCCCATTCATCATCGACGGCCTCCGCCGCGCCGGCTTCCGTGGCGGTTGGCTTGGAAAGTAAGCCGCAGATAAACGCGGATAACGCAGATCGGCGTTTTATCCGCCTTCATCCGTGGCTAAATATTAGATCGAGTTGTGCGCCAGGCAGGATTTCGAGTGGTTCCAATCCCTTTCGGAAGATCCTTGCGCCCGTTGAACCACGCAAAATCGTCTCACCATTCTCAATATGCAACATCGCCCCTTCGCGCAAACCCACCACCGGCGTATCGTTCTCTTCGAGAAACTGTCGAATCCGTTCTTCGCGAGTCTCACCCATGTGCTTCGAGTTCGGATCCGGATCGAGATAGTGCGGGTTGATCTGAAACGAAACTAACCGCAGCGCGTCGAACGACGGTGGCTGCACGATCGGCATATCGTTCGTCGTCTTGATCGTCGGCGCCGCCACGTTCGAACCGGCGCTCGATCCGATATAAGGCATGCCGCCTTCGACTCGTTCGCGAATCGGACCAAGCAGCTCGAAGTCGTAAAGCGCTTTCAAAAGCCGGAATGTGTTTCCACCACCGATGAAGATCGCATCCGTGTCCTCAACTGCCTGCACGGGATTCGCCGCAGTGTGGATGGACGTCAAGTCGTATCCCATCTTCTGAAAACGTTTCTGCGCCGTTGCCGCGTACGCATCGCGATCGAAAAGCGCATAAGGAACAAACAGTACGCGCTTCACATCGCCCAGAAAACTCCGGATCTCGCCTTCTGCGTGATCGAGATAGCCGCTGCCGTGTAGAGTTGAGTTGCTAATCAGAAGAATGTGCATATAGTAAGCATAGGTTATCGAAGGAGCAGGAAGATGACCAGTGAAAATATAGTTGAGGCGTGGCGCGAATCGGCGCAGTACTGGGCCAGACACAGCAACACAATTCGCACGATGTTCATGCCGTTGACGCGCGCTCTCGTCGAGCATGCGGGCATTCATGAAGGACAATCCGTGCTGGACGTCGCGGGTGGCGCCGGTGAACCGTCACTTACGATTGCCGACATAGTTGAATCCGTAACCTGCACGGACGCTGTGGCTGAGATGGTTGAGACTGCTCGCACGGAGGCGCAACGTCGCGGCATAACGAACGTGCAGTTTCGCCAGTGTAAGGCAGACAATTTGCCGTTTGCGTCGAATTCATTCGACGTCACTGTCAGCCGTCTCGGTGCGATGTTCTTTCCCGATCCGGTTGCAGCCGTTCGTGAGATGCTGCGGGTAACGAAGCCGGGCGGAAGCCTGGGACTGGCGGTGTGGGCCAAGAGCGAAGTGAATCCTTTTTGTTACCTCGTAACCGACGTCATCGATCGCCACATCGATGCGGGCGTTGTCGATCCTGATGCGCCAAACGCTTTTCGTTTTGCTGAGCCGGGTAAACTGGCAGGTGTTGTGACTGAAGCCGGCGCGAGCGACGTAAAAGAACACGTCGTGAAGTTCAACATCGAAGCACCAATCTCACCAACTCAATTCTGGAACATGCGTTCACAAACCTCCGACACGCTCCGGGATAAGCTCGCCAAACTCTCCTCAGACGAACAGGCCCAAATAACCAGTGAAATCAAGCAAGCCGTCAAAGAATTCTTCCCCGCCAACCAGATGCGCTTTCCAGCCCAGATGATCGTCGTCACCGGGAAGAAGCCGGTATGAAGCGCTGAAATAGATTTCACGTTTTTGCCATGTATCCGTGGAACGGTTTCACTCGAGTTTCACGATTCCGAAGTGTGAAAATAAGGAGGCAAAAATGAGAGTAGCGATAGACCCCGGACACGGCATGGGAAACAGGCAACCCGGTGTTTTCGATCCGGGAGCGACCCACATAGAAAACCAGGTCAGACATGAGGAAGCATCAATAGTCCTGAAATACGGCTTGACCCTGAGAGACGCCTTCAGGGCACGAAATCACGAAGTGTTTATGACGCGAGACGACAATGAAGATCATGCGCCTGTCGGCCAAAGAGCCACTAATGCCAGAAACGCAGGAGCGCAGGTTTTTGTCTCGCTTCATCTCAACGATGCTGAGGTTGATTCAGCCAATGGTTTAGAGGTGCTTTTCCGAGGCAACGATGACAGGGCGTTGGCTCAGCAACTTCAGACGGCGTTAGTTCAAGTTACAGGCTTCAGGGACCGAGAGATCAAACAGCGAAACGATCTCGCGGTTTTGACTTTTCAAGGAGTGGCCGTCTTGATTGAGTTGGGATTCATCGCCAACGATCAAAACCGGGCAGTGCTGCTGAATCCGGAGCGACGGCAGGCGATCTGCGACACCATAGCCGAGGTAGTTATTAGCCACTTCAATTAGCTACTTCTCCGGCAAGCCTTCGACTTCGCTCACGGGACGGACTTCGACTGTTCCGATCGTGGCGCCGGGAATGCGCGCGGCGATGGCGATTGCTTCGTCGAGAT
>DASVGE010000366.1:0-7123 GCA_036379695.1 Pyrinomonadaceae bacterium
ACGGGAAATGTGTTGGGCGGCGCTGCCTCGGGGTGCCCCATCAACAACTTAATCCCGGAATGGAATGATCTGGTTTATCGCGGACGCTGGCATGAAGCTTTTGATCGGCTTCGTAAAACCAATGACTTTCCGGAATTCACGGGCAGAGTTTGCCCCGCGCCATGCGAGGGCTCATGTGTACTCGGCGTCAACGATAATCCGGTGACAATCAAGCGCATTGAACAGGCGATCATCGATCGCGCCTTTGAGGCCGGCTGGGTAACACCGCAACCCCCTTCGGTTCGCACTGGCAAGCGAGTGGCGATTGTTGGTTCTGGTCCGGCTGGTTTGACTGCCGCTGCGCAGCTTAACCAGAGCGGCTATGGGGTAACCGTGTTTGAGCGTGCAGACAGAATCGGTGGTCTTCTGATGTACGGCATACCCAACATGAAACTTGAAAAGAGTATCGTGCAGCGCCGCACGGATTTGCTGGCTGCGGAAGGAATCGAGTTTGTCGTGAACACGAGCGTCGGCTGTGATTATCCCACCGATCGGTTGATGACGGAGTTTGACGCGATCGTGCTCTGTGGCGGCGCGGCGCGTCCACGCGATCTAGGGCTCGAAGGACGCTCGCTTTCGGGAATTCACTTCGCGATGGACTTTCTCCATCTCAACACGAAAAGCCTGCTGGATAGTAATCAACGCGACGGCCGCTTTCTGTCGGCGAAAGACAAGGACGTGATCGTGATTGGTGGTGGCGACACGGGGACGGATTGTGTGGGCACAGCCTTGCGCCAGGGATGCAGAAGTCTCGTCCAGTTTGAAATTTTAAGTAGGCCGCCTGAGACGCGAGCTCCCGATAATCCCTGGCCTCAATGGCCGAAAGTTTATCGACTCGACTACGGGCAAGAGGAAGCGGCCGCGCTGTTCGGTCGCGATCCGCGCACCTATTCGATCATGACCAGGAGTTTTGTTGGCGACAAAGACGGCCGGCTAACAGGTGTAAGAACAGTTGACATTGAGTGGAGTAAAGACGGGCAGTTTCGGCCGATCGAGATAGCCGGAACTGAAAGAGAGTGGCGAGCGCAAATGGTGCTGCTCGCATTGGGTTTTGCAGGTCCGGAGAAGGAAGGTCTATTGAGCCAACTCGGCGTTCGATTCGATGACCGCGGCAACGTCGCTACAGATGAAGACAAGATGACCAGCGTCTCGAAAGTCTTCGCTGCGGGCGACATGACTCGTGGTCAGTCGTTGGTAGTGTGGGCCATAGCAGACGGCCGGCAGGCAGCCAGAGGCGCAGATAGATTCCTGATGGGTGAATCACACTTATGAATCAAAGAATCGAAATCTACGACACAACGCTTCGCGACGGCATGCAAGGCGAAGGCGTCAACTTTTCAGTTTCCGACAAATGTCGCATCGCAGAGCATCTCGATGCGTTTGGCGTCGATTACATAGAGGGTGGCTGGCCCGGTTCGAACCCGCGCGACGTCGCATTCTTCGAAAGAGCGAAAAAACTGAAATTGGAAGGCGCACGCATCGCGGCCTTTGGCTCGACGCGACGTCACAAACTCACTTGCGATACAGACAGCAGTGTACAAGCACTGCTAAAGGCCGAGACTCCGGTCGTAACCATATTCGGTAAATCGTGGCTCTTTCACGTCGCGCACGCACTTCGTTTAAGTCCTGAAGAGAATCTCGAGATCATAGAAGACACAGTCAGTTACCTGAGCTCCCGTGTGCCTTCCGTGATCTATGACGCCGAGCATTTCTTCGATGGTTATCGCGCTGACCCTGCTTACGCCCTGGCAACGTTAAAAGCCGCAGCCGCAGGCGGACCAAAGTGTATCGTCCTGTGTGATACAAACGGAGGAAGTTTGCCCGACGACGTTGCGCGAATCACACGCGAAGTACGCGAACAGATTGCGCTGCCGTTAGGCATTCACTGTCACAATGATGGCGAGCTTGCGGTAGCTAACACTCTGGCCGCGGTGTCCGCCGGAGCTTCACATGTGCAGGGCACGATCAACGGCTACGGCGAGCGCTGCGGCAACGCAAATCTCTGTGCGGTTATTCCCAATCTGGAATTGAAACTCGGTCACGTCGTGATTGGCCCACAGCGTTTGCGGCGGTTGCACGATACGGCACGTTTCGTTAGCGCGATCGCCAACGTGTCGCTCGACACCAGGGCTGCCTTCGTCGGCGATAGCGCTTTTGCGCACAAAGGCGGAGTTCATGTGTCTGCAATTGAACGGAATCCCGCCACCTACGAACACATCACGCCTGAAGCCGTCGGCAACCATCGACGTGTACTGGTTTCAGATCTTGCCGGCCGCGCGAACCTGCTCGCAAAAGCGCGTGAACTCGGAATTGAATTGAATGACGAGCAGGATCTGCTCAATGAATTGAAACGATTGGAGAATGAGGGCTACGAGTTTGAGGCCGCGGAAGCGAGCTTTGAATTACTCATCTCTCGGCTTCGCGGCAGCTACCGGCCATTCTTCAAACTACTCGGGTTTCGCGTAATCGACGAACATCGTGGAGCACTGATGCCGATGAGTGAAGCAACCGTGAAGGTGAAGGTTGGCGATCGCATCGAGCACACCGCAGCGAGCGGAAACGGACCGGTCAACGCACTCGATAAAGCGCTCAGAAACGCTTTGAAGGAATTCTATCCCTCGCTGATGCAGATGAATCTCGTCGACTACAAAGTGCGGGTGATTTCGAGCAATCTTTCCGGTACGGCGAGTCTGGTGCGGGTACTGATCTATTCCGGCGATGGCCGGACCCGATGGGGTACGGTTGGTGTTTCAGCAAACATCGTCGAAGCCAGTTGGCAGGCACTGGTAGACTCTGTTGCCTACAAATTGACCAGCGACAGTGTCATTCCGGTCTGCGACGAACTCGAAATTCCCGCATGAGCAACAACGCATGCAGCAATAGCATTAACACCGACGCGATGATTACGGCTGTCAATCCTGTACGTACATTTCCCACGGAGCCACCAACTGCGCTGGAGACATAACCTACCGCAGGTGGAATAACGAGTAGTCCGGCGAAGCCGACGCCCATTACCCAGCTCATGGCAGTGCCTGCAATCCTCGGGTTCATTACTGACGCCAGGCCCACCGAAGTAGGAAAGATTGGCCCCATCCCAAAGCCCGCTGCGATGAGACCGAGCCTGACCGTTTCAGCTGAACTCGCAGTAAAAGCAATTAGCAGCGACACCGCCGTGAGCAGTGAACCAGCTGTCATCAACAACACGCTGTTGACACGCAAAACACCCAGCAGAACACTGGATACGAGACGACCTATCAACAACGCCATCGCAAATAGTGAGAGCGTACGCAACGCATAACTCGCAATCCCGACGCCGATTGGATCAGTTTCGAAGAATCTGTTGAGAACATCCGGACTCATTGACTCCAGTTGGGCAGCACTAACACCCTGGCTGGCGAGTATGCTCGCATCGCGCTGCATAAACGTGACGACCCATTTGCCGACCGATACCTCAGTGCCGACGTACATGAACAGTGCCAGTGCCAGAAGCAGGAACGACGGATTGGCAAATAGTGAAACCGCTTCACCAACTCCGGATGAATGTGATTGGGCCGGCGCTGGAAAGCGTGAGGTCACAATCAGAAGTAACAGGACCACTGTTAACGCGCCCAGTGACCAGAAGATCAGTTCTAGTCCACCTCGTCTTTGGAGTGCTTGCACCACGAGTGGAAGGGAAGCGAGGCCAAGTCCAAAGCAGATGTCCAGGAGATTCAAAACTGAGTTTCGCCGGGCGGCGGCGACTTCGGCGACCAGAGCATGCCCTGAAGCAACGATCGCGTTGGCGCCAAAACCCAGCACGAGAGAACAGCCGAAGATCAAGATCAGCGCGGAAGTCGCCTGCACTCTCGTTACGATCAAAGCGAATCCGATCATCGAACCGATTACAAAAACTGAACCAACCAGTAGCGCAACTTTAGTCCCGATCCGGTCGATGATTGGCCCACTTACGGCGTATGCCAGGACCGCACCGACAGCATTGATAAGCAGAAACGTGCCGACGGCGCTGTCGCTGGGGAGAAACTGATTCCGTTCCAGCGTCGGTAGCACTGAGCCAGGGAGTGCGGCCAGTAACCCGTACACAAAGATACCGAGGAAAGCGATGATCATCAGTACTAGTGTGCGGTTACTGGATGGGCGAGTTGGTTGTTCGGTCAAGGCCGCACCATAACACACTTTAGGGCCACAGATCACACGGATAGAATCCGCGGATTGAATCCGTGTAATCTGTGGCTAATAATCGCGCCTGGAGACAATCGATGATCAAAAGAATTCCTGTCCTGCTGATTTTGTTTGTCTTGCCGGTATCAGCTCAAACGGAGTGGCGCTACTACGGTGGCGATGAAGGTGGCTCCAGGTATTCTCCGCTCGCTCAAATCAATACCGCAAACGTTCAATCTCTCAAGCGCGCCTGGACCTATCACACCGGTGAATTGGATCTGGGTCTGGCTACGGCGTCGTTCCAGGCTTCCTTTTCGTGTACTCCTCTCGTGGTCGATGGCGTGATGTATCTATCAACACCCTCGAGCCGGGTGATTGCTCTCGACGCTGAGACAGGCCGAGAACTCTGGAAGTTTGATCCACAAGCAAACAAGTCTCAGCGCGAGTTCAATTCACATCGCGGCGTGGCCTATTGGGAAGACAAGAAAACATCAGAGCGCCGTATCTTGTTCGGCACGGTGGATGGCCGGTTGATAGCTCTCAATGCTGATACAGGCAAACCGGTGTCGCGGTTCGGGATTGATGGCGTTGTAGACCTTCGTGCCGGTGGCGCTGACAAATTCAGGCAGGAACCTTCATGGGGCGCGCGTGTGACTTCGGCGCCGGTTGTGTACAGAGATCTCGTCATCATTGGTTGGGGGCTTCCCGAATATCCCGGCACAGGACCAGGTGGCGATGTCCGTGCCTTTAGTGTTCGAACTGGGAAATTAGTTTGGACATTCCACACCGTGCCGCGTCCGGGCGAGTTTGGTAGAGACACATGGAGCACCGGCGCCTGGAAAGATCGAATGGGCGCGAATGTCTGGTCAACCATGAGCGTGGACCAGGTTCGGGGAATCGTCTACTTGCCTGTCGGTTCACCTGCTTACGATTTCTATGGTGGGGATCGAAAAGGGAAGAACTTGTTTGGCAACTCGTTGGTCGCGCTCAATGCAGCAACCGGCAAACTGAAATGGTACTTCCAGTTTGTGCATCACGATCTCTGGGACTACGACCTGCCGGCGCAACCGTCGTTGATCACAGTTCGACGTGAAGGTCGTTCGGTGCCGGCAGTCGCCGTGGTTACGAAGATGGGGTTTGTTTTTGTTTTCGACCGCGTAACCGGAAAGCCTTTGTTTCCGATCGAGGAGCGGCCTGTACCGCAGAGCAATGTTCCCGGTGAAGAGACCTGGCCCACACAGCCATTTCCCGTCAAACCTCGGGCATTAGCTCGTCAATCGATGACGCGCGACGAAATCAGCAACGTTTCTGCTGAATCGCGAAAGTATTGCACTGAGCTATTCGACAAACTTGTCAACAAAGGCATGTACACACCCGCGGGACTGGAACCGACGTTGATGTTTCCCGGTTACCACGGCGGCGCAAATTGGTCCAGCGCGTCGTTTGATCCGGCGTCAGGTTATCTCTTCGTAAACATGAATGAGGATGGTGCGATTGGACAGATGAACCCGCAGCCTCCGGGCTCACCGATTCCTTATGTGCGTCGCGGAAGATTTGAGGAGTATGCGTGGTTTCGTGATCAGAATGGTCGTCCGTGTCAGCAGCCGCCGTGGGGAACGTTGACGGCAGTGGATTTACAGAAGGGTGAAATCGCGTGGCGAGTTCCGCTTGGTATTGTTGAAGAACTCGAAGGTATTCATAACACGGGGACACAAAACCTGGGCGGCTCAATCGTCACGGCGGGTGGATTGGTCTTTATCGCCGGCACTACCGATCGTCGGTTTCGTGCGTTTGATGCGAAGACGGGAAAGCAACTCTGGGAAGCGCAGCTCGAGGCCAATGGTCACGCGACGCCGATGACGTTTCAGGGCAGGAACACCGGGAAGCAGTTTGTAGTAGTTGCGTCAGGGGGTGGCGGATTTCTGCGATCGCTGAGTAGCGTGCTGTCGGATGAAGTTGTGGCGTATGCGCTGCCGTAAAGGGGATTTCCTCGTAATCGTAGGTAGAGCACACGTGTCCGCGTGATCATCGACGCATAAATGCGTCTAAGGGGGCTTTGCCTCAAAAGTCAGGTATGGTACTTGGAAGCGTCGGGTTGTTCTCGAGAAACGATAATTCTTAGGATATTGAGACCAATGCGTTCACCCGACGCTACCGCGTTACGGTACTGACCCGATTTCTCAGCGATTTCCGACTTTTGAGGCAAAGCTGTCTAAGGGGCATCTCGCTACTTAGAAACGGTCACCGTAACTAAGCCTCACAGGCGGTCTATCAATCCGCGCTCAGACTAGCACGCTGAAAAAATATTGCAAGCTAGTTTTTTCGCTTGCGCCTCCTTCGTGATCGGCGGCGCACTGGGGTCCGCAACGGTATTAGATCAGGGTGCTTCGTTTCGATCATCTTCGCTAAGCCCTGATAGCTTTTGCGCAACAACTTCGCCGCGTGATTTACTTTGCCGTCCGATTGTATGAGCGCCTGTTTGATTAGATCATGCTCATACTCCTTTAGCTTTTGGTCCAAGTCGTAAGGCTTCGTTAAGAGAATGTCTACGGCTTCGTCTCTGCTCAACTCTCGCCGCACACTGGCAGCGAGTTTGCCCGCTGCCGCGTTCAATCGTAAGAGCACGTCCAAACTTTGTGAGTCTGCCAGCCACTCACGCGCTTGCTGATACGCTGCCTGCAAGGTATCCGGTGACAGGCGATCTATTTCCTCAATCAAAGTGAGGGCGGCTATTCCTGCTTTGTTAAGTGCGTCTGCTTAGCTGAGAAGCTATTGCAGATTCGTGATGCGCTTGGCTTGTCTCAAAAGGAAATGGCAGAGCGGCTTGGCCAGCGGGCGGGAGTGAAAATCACTTATAAAACATATCGAAGTATGAACGCGACAAAAGCGTACCGTTTATTGAAATTGTGCTTGCCTATGCTCGCCT
>DASVGE010000367.1:0-8173 GCA_036379695.1 Pyrinomonadaceae bacterium
AATAACGCAGGTAAAGACATCTCATACCATTGATACCAGCCACTCTCGAGTTCTCTCTTAACGCGGAGCTTGTCTGCCGCGGCGTCGAGTTCGATCACGATGGTTGCATGCGGGAGACCGAGGAGCTCAGCCATGATCACGCCGGTTTGGCTGTAGCCATAGTCATCTGACTGCAACCCCGTCATAACGAGATCTGGCTTTTCATCACGGATCGCATCGGCGAGCACAGTTGCAGCCGCATAAGGCGTGAGATGTGTGAGGTTGTCGCCCACCACATGAATTGCGCGATCGGCGCCGCGCGCGAGTGCGTCTTTTATAACGCTCTTCACACGCTGCGGGCCCATCGAACAAACAATCACTTCACCGCCCAGCTTCTCGCGCACGCGCAAAGCCTCTTCGAGCGCGTAACCGTCTGACTCGCTCACTTCAAAGGAGAGATCGCCCTCCTCGATCCAGGTGGCGTCTTTGTTAATCCGCAGGATCGCGTCTTTGTTCGCGACCTGCTTCATCATCACAATAATCTTCATTAACCTTCGTACCTCTTAAACAGCAACGCCGCGTTCGTGCCTCCGAACCCGAAGCTGTTCGAAAGCACGTAATCGACTCTTGCTTCGCGAGGTTCATTGGGAACGTAGTCGAGGTCACAATCCGGATCCGGATTCACGTAGTTGATCGTGGGCGGAATGACGTTGCGACTGAGTGCCAGCACACAAAAGACGCCCTCAATACCACCTGCAGCGCCGAGCAAATGACCCGTCATCGACTTTGTCGAACTGACCGCAAGCTTGTAAGCGTGCGCGCCAAACGTCTCTTTGATCGCCAGCGTTTCAAACTTGTCGTTGTAAGGCGTGGACGTGCCATGCGCGTTGATGTAGCCAACCTGGTCGGGTTTGACGCCCGCGTCTCGGAGCGTTCGCTGCATCACGCGCCGCGCGCCTGAACCGGTCTCGTCAGGCATGGTCAGGTGAAACGCGTCAGCGCAAGCACCGTAACCGACGAGTTCGGCGTAGATCTTCGCGCCTCGCTTCTTGGCAAACTCGAGTTCCTCGAGAATCATGATCCCGGCGCCTTCGCCGATCACGAACCCGTCGCGGTCTCGTTCAAACGGGCGCGACGCGTGCAACGGATCGTCGTTGTTGGTCGAGAGCGCTCGCATCGCCGAGAAACCCGCCACGCTCATCGGCGTAATCGCCGACTCCGCGCCGCCGCAGATCATCACGTCAGCATCGCCACGTTGAATGATCTTGAAGCTGTCGCCGATCGCATGTGCGCCGGCGGAGCAGGCGGTCGCGGTGGCTGAGTTTGGTCCCTTGGCGCCGAAACGAATCGAGACCTGGCCCGCGGCAAGGTTCACGATCGCCGACACGATAAAGAACGGCGAGACGCGATCCGGTCCATCGTCGAGCAACTTCGAGTGTTCGCGCTCGATGGCCCAGAAGTCTCCGATGCCGCTGCTGATGTAAGTGCCTGCATTCTCGGCGATGTCGGCCGGGAACTTGCCCTCGGGCGTCATCTGGATGCCGCTGTCGGCCATCGCTTCGATTGACGCCGCAATCGCGTAATGAATAAAGGCGCCCATCTTGCGCGCCTCTTTCTTAGCGATGAATGTCAGTGGGTCGAAGTTTTTGACTTCGCAGGCAAATTTGACTGAGAACCGCTCGGCGTCGAATTTCTTGATGTAGTCAGCGCCACTCTGCCCGTTCATCAGGGCAGTCCACGTGTCTTCGACAGTGTTGCCAACAGGTGTGACGAGGCCGAGGCCTGTGATCACGACACGACGTGTCAAGTTAAAACTCCTTACGATTATTTAAGCCGCAGATGAACGCGGATAAGCGCAGACCTGCGTTTAATCCGCGTTCATCCGCGGCTAAAGTTCTACTTTTTGTGCTGGTCGATATAGTTATACGCGTCTCGCACACTCTGGATCTTCTCAGCGTCTTCGTCGGGGATCTCGATCCCAAACTCCTCTTCGAAACGCATCACGAGTTCGACCGTGTCCAGCGAGTCGGCGCCGAGGTCGTCGATAAATCTTGCGTTGGGCGTCACTTCGTTTTCATCGACACCAAGCTCATCGACGATAATCTGTTTTACCTTGTTCTCGATCTCTTGATCGGGCATCGTGTTTTGCTCCTCTGTGAGTTAATTAAACTAAACCATTTCTACAGTAAGCGCCGCTCTGGTCGCTTCCAAACTTGCCGCATCTTCCACGTTCAGCGTCTTCACGTCACGACTGGTCTGGCGTGTAAGACCTGACAAAACTTTTCCCGGCCCCGCTTCAACAAACGTATCGACGCCCTGTTGCATAAGCAACTGCACCGACTCCAACCAGCGGACCGGCGCTGAAACCTGTCGCACCAGCGCATCGCGCAATTCGGCAGGCGCCGTGGTCGGGCGCACATCGACGTTCGTAATCACCGGCACCACGGGCTCTTTGAAATTCAGCCGCTCGAGATCGGCAGCGAGCCTGTCCTGGGCCGGCTTCATCAGCGCGCAATGAAACGGCGCGCTCACTTTCAACTTGATTACGCGCTTTGCAACGCCACTCAAAAGTTCAATCGCGCGATCAACCGCTTCCGTGCTACCGGCAATCACAGCCTGATTCGGCGAGTTGAAATTCGCAATCGAACAGACTTGATCCCTACGTGCTTCTTCGCAAATACGTTCGATCTCGCTGAGCTCGCCGCCAAGTATCGCCGCCATCGCGCCAGTGCCGACCGGAACGGCCTCCTGCATATATAGGCCGCGCGCACGCACCGTCCGAACTGCATCTGTCAAAGTCAACGCGCCGGCAGCCACCAGCGCGGAGTATTCACCTAAACTGTGTCCCGCGACAAATGCCGGAGCCTCGATTCCCGCTTCTTGTATCGCCCGGAACGCGGCCACAGAAACCGTGAGAATCGCCGGTTGCGTGTTCTCGGTTAACTGTAAATCTTCCGCCGGACCTTCAAAACAGAGCCGCGAGATCGCAAAGCCCAGCGCGTCATCGGCTTCTTCAAAGACCTGCCGCGCTACGGGAAACTTTTCTGCCAGATCCTTTCCCATCCCGGGGCTTTGTGAACCTTGACCCGGGAAAACGAAAGCCGTCCGCAGATTACTCAGATTATTCTGTGTCATCTGTGTAATCTGTGGATCACCAGCGCATCAACACCGCGCCCCACGTCACGCCGCCGCCAAACGAAGCCATCAACACTAAATCGCCTTCCTTTATTAGTCCCGCTTCGACGCACTCGTCCAGCGCGATCGGGATGGAAGCCGAAGAAGTGTTTCCATGCACCGCGATGTTTGAATAAACCTTCGACATGTCGACGTTCAGCCGGTCCGCCACCGCTTCAGTGATGCGCTGGTTAGCCTGGTGCGGAATAAACAGACTGACGTCACTCGATTTCACGCCGGCTTGCTCGAGCACTTCGCGCGAGATCTCAGCCATGGAACGAACCGCAACTTTGAACAGCTCGTTGCCCTTCATCTTGAAGAAGTGATCGCCTGCGGCAAGTGTCTCCGCCGTGGGCTTCCTGCGAGTGCCGCCACCCGGCGAGAAAAGCTGTTCTTCGTAACGTCCGTCAGATTTGATCTTCGACGCCAGGATGCCTCGGCCGTTATCAGATGGTCCGAGCACTGCGGCGCCGGCGCCGTCCCCAAACAACACGCACGTCTGGCGATCCTTGTAGTCGACGTACTGCGTCAAAATCTCCGCGCCAACCACGACCGCATGTCGCACCTGCCCCGTTCTGATCATCGAATCGGCCAGCGACACGCCGTACAAAAAACCCGAGCACGCTGCCACGATGTCCATCGCCGCGGCATTGTTCGCGCCGAGTTCTGCCTGCACGATACAACCGGTCGACGGCAGTATCTGATCCGGCGTGACCGTTGCACAAAGAAGCAGATCAATGTCAGCAGGATCCAAACGGGCGCGCTCTATCGCCTGTCGCGCCGCACGCACCGCAAACAGCGACGTGTATTCACCCGGCGCCGCTTTGCGTCGTTGTTTAATTCCCGTGCGCGTCGTGATCCACTCGTCAGAAGTCTCGACTAACTTAGCGAGATCCGCATTCGTCAGAATGCCTTCCGGATAGGAATGACCAGTACCGAGAACTCCAGCGCGTTGATTTACCATCAATCCCTCAGATTACTACAAGTATCCACAGATTACACAGATATACGCAGATTACTGTTTGAGAATATCTGTGTAATCTGTGGATTGTTTAGTCCTTCCTGGATTCGTTCACTCGTTCGATGCTCGGAAAACTCTTTCACACTTCTGATTGCATTGCGAATCGCACGCGCGTTCGAGCGCCCATGTCCGATAACGACGATGCGACTCACACCCAACAACGGCGCGCCGCCATATTCCGTGTAATCGAGCCGCTTCTTGATGCTCCGAAACGCAGGCTTTGCGAGCATTGCGCCTGCCTTTGTGACTGCCGTGGCCATCAACTCTTTCTTCAGCATCGAGAGCATCGCTTCGGTCAGTCCTTCTGACAATTTCAACATGACGTTGCCGGTAAAACCATCGGTGACGATCACATCGATCAAGCCCGAGAACACGTCGCGACCTTCGACGTTGCCGACGAAGTTGATGTCGTCCAACTGCCGCAGCAGCGGAAACGCTTCTTTCGTCAGGTCGTTTCCCTTCGCCTCTTCCTCGCCGATGCTCATCAATCCGACAGAAGGTTTGGCTGTACCGAGCACTGAACGCGAGTAAGCATCACCCATGATCGCAAACTGGGCCAGGTGATGCGCTTTGCATTCCGAGTTCGCGCCCACGTCGAGCAACAACGTCGGCTTCGCAGCCTTCGTCGGTATCATCGCCGCCAGTGCTGGTCTATCAACACCGGGAAGCGTGCCGATGACCATCTTCGCAGTGGCCATTGCAGCGCCCGTGTTTCCGGCCGAGACAAAACCGTCAGCACGTCCTTCCATCACGAGCTTCGTGCCGATTCTCAAAGAACTCTTCTTCTTCCGTCTTACCGACGTCGCGACCGGATCATCCATCGCGATGACTTCAGCCGCATCGACTAACTCGATGCCGCGGTCGCCATCGCCGCGCCAACCGCACCGCCGTAGTTCAGGCTCGACCTTGTGGGCCTGGCCCACGAGAATAACGCCCACACCGAGGTCACGCGTCGCAGCAAGAGCGCCGTCGATTTCCACGTTCGGCGCGTGGTCGCTTCCCATGGCGTCGAGAACGACCTTACCCGTAAGCGGGGTCTGATGCTGCGACTGGCTTCGCACAAATTTGTTTTAGCTTTGTTCTACTTGCACCACTTCGCGACCTTTGTAATGGCCGCATTTGGGGCAAACGCGGTGTGGCAAACGGGGCTCACGACAATTCGGGCACAGGTTAGTTTGGGGGGCGCGCAGGGCATCGTGCGCGCGACGTTTGTCTCGACGAGCTTTGGAATGTCGTCGCTTAGGATTTGGCATAATTACTCCATATTTAATAACCACAACGAAGCACAAAAGCACAAACGAAAACATTTGGGCTTTTGTGCCTCTTTGTGGCTTAAGTTAAATTCTTCAGAGCCGCCCAACGCGGATCGATATCATCTTTTACGCAGTTGCATTCGCCCGTATTCAAATCCTTGCCGCATTCCGGGCAAATGCCTTTGCAGTCCTCGCGACACAGCATGCGAGTGGGTACGGCCAGCAAAATCTGCTCTTTTACGACCTCGTCAACGTCGATGGCTTCACCGTCAAAGACCGAAACCGACATCTCGGCTTCGGTTAACTCCGCCGCGCCGGTGTTGGATTCGTACTCGGCGCCGGGAATGTATTCCAGCGCGAAATCCGCACTCACAGGCAGCTCGACGGGTTTTAGACAGCGATCGCACTCGACTTGTGCGCGCGTCTCGACGTGACCGTTGACAAAGACCTCATTTCCCGAACGACGAACTTTGCCCGTTACCGCTGCGGGCTCAATCAGTTGTACACGCTCGTCGACGGGGTTTAATTCCTCAGGCTGATAAACGTGAGCGAAATCGCTCTTGCCACCCTCCAGGTTCTCCAGCTCAATCCGCATCGCACAAAAAGCGGACATTATAGGCCACAGATTTCCGCGGATCAAATCACGGATCAATGTCCATCCGTGAAATCCGTGGCTAATGCATCCTCGCGTAGAGCGTCGGCGAGTCGCTTGTCAGCCCCGGCAATCAACCGCCGCGCTCCGGATTTTGTCAGTTGAAAAAGGTTTACGCCTTTGCGGTCGGCCTTTTCTAAAGCTTGCCGCGCCAGTTCTTTGCGTCCCGTGCGCTCGTATGCCTGTGCGAGCAGGTAGAAGGCTTCCGCATAACCTGCATCCATCTTCGTGGCTTTGCGCAGGTGTCGTACGGCGAGCGCGTCGCGATTGAGCTCGAAATAAAGACAGCCGAGGACGTAATGCGCTTCAGGCGATGGCCTCACTGTCAGAGCTCGCTTGAATTCACCCAGCGCGCGGCGCCACTTCTTTTCCGTCACAAACACCCAGCCGAGACCATAATGGCCCGCGAACGAAGAACCACCCTGCGACGTCGCGCTACTCAGCAGATCCTTCGCGAGCGCTACTTCGCCATCGTCGGCGCACGTCAGTCCCAACAATAACGAGATACGCAGATCGTCTGGCACGGCCGCATGTGCTTTCTCGAGATACGCGCGCGCCTGTTTCGTTTTTCCGCGACGGAAGAAGTGCTCGCCGATAAATACATTCAACGCCGTGCTGTTTTCCGAGATCTCGGCGGCGCGTTGCAGCTTAGTGATGCCTTGCGGGATTTGCTTGTCTTCGATCAGCAGGAAACCTTCGTTAACCAGCTCTTCGAAGACGAGTTTGTCCGTCGCCTTTGCTTCGGCGAGAATTCGCAAGCGCAACTCATCGCGCTGGACGTTCTCTTCCTGCTCGACCGTATCTCTCTGGCAACGCTCGCTCCACATCCGTTCGAGTCGTTCTGTGTCGACCACGCCGTCTTCCGTAAGTAAGCCGACGAGCGCTCGCATCAACGAACGATCGAAATAAGCGTTTTGCGCGTAACGGAGCAGCAGATCGAGACTGCGCTCGAGCCGTTCCGCCAAGCGCGCGACTCTGTTTTCAGCAGCGGATATACGTTCGAGAAGATGTTCGTCAGTGGAAAGACTCGCTGGTCCAGCTTCGAAGCGTGACGCGCTTGGTTCGACGACGATCATCAGGCGAGTACCGCAGCGAGTGCAGAACTCCTGGCCCAGTGGATTTGCCGCCAGGCACTTTTGACAGTAATGCGAGATGTTGGGGCGCATTTCTCTATCTGAAGTTTAGTATTCGTAAAACCCGCGGCCGCTCTTGCGACCGAGCCAGCCCGCGTCGACATAACGTTTGAGCAGCGGGCACGGCCGGTACTTGGGGTCTCCGAGCCCCTCATATAACACATTCATGATGGCGAGGCATACATCCAGACCGATAAAGTCGGCGAGCGTGAGTGGGCCCATCGGATGATTCATGCCGAGCTTCATGATGCCGTCGATGCTTTCGCGACTCGCGACACCTTCGTACAGAGTGAAGATGGCTTCGTTGATCATGGGCATCAGGACGCGATTCGAGACGAAGCCGGGCGAGTCCTGGCAGTCGAGCGCTACTTTGCCCATCTGCTCAGTTAGTGTTCTGACTTTTTCGTAAGTTTCATCGGCAGTCGCCATGCCGCGGATTACTTCGACCAGTTTCATTACCGGCACGGGATTCATGAAGTGCATGCCGATGACTTTGTCAGGGCGTTTCGTGGTGGCGGCTAATTTCGTGATTGAGATTGATGACGTGTTTGAGGCGAGGATGGCGTTTGGCGGTGTGACTTGATCGAGTGTCTTGAAGACTTGCGACTTCACGCCTGGATCTTCCGTCACCGCTTCTACAACAAACGCCGCCTCTTTGAACGCTGCGAAATCCGTAGTCCGGCGGATGCGGCCGATGATTGACTGCTTGCCTTCCGCATCAAGGCGCTCTTTATCGACGTCGCGTTGCAGACTCTTATCGATCGCAGCAAACCCGCGATCGAGAAACTCATCACGCACGTCGTGCATGATCACGTTGTAACCGGCGCGCGCGGCAACCTGGGCAATCCCATTCCCCATCGTCCCCGCGCCCACCACGCCAATAACATCACTCATGTTCGTTCATCCTAAGCGCCTCCTTGGAGTGCGGTGCCTTGGCACCGCTTTGGCCAAAGCGGTGCCA
>DASVGE010000368.1:0-26383 GCA_036379695.1 Pyrinomonadaceae bacterium
AGTTTCTGCCACATGTGTTTGAACGTTTTCGACAGGCGGATGGCTCGACCACGCGCACGCATGGCGGACTCGGTCTCGGGCTTGCCATCGTGCGGCACCTGGTTGAACTGCACGGCGGGCTCATCGCGGCGGAGAATGCAAATCCGGGGACTGGCGCAGTCTTCACTGTCAGGCTTCCCTTGCCGAGCACCGAGCTGAATTGCGCGAGTGTGCCGCCTGCTACTCCGGTTCAGGACGTGACGGCAATCGATCTCGCGAACGTAAAGATTCTGGTGGTGGAAGACGAGCTTGATGCGTTGGATCTGTTGACTATTAATCTCACGGCGCACGGCGCCAGGGTGCAGGGAGCAACCTCGGCCACAGAAGCACTCGACCTGCTCCGCTCGGACAAGTTCGATCTCCTGATCAGCGACATCGGAATGGCAGACACCGACGGCTACAACCTGATCAAACAAGTGCGCGAAAAAGGCGAACAAATCCCGGCGATCGCGCTCACCGCCTACGCCCGCACACAAGACCGCATCCGCGCCCTCGCCGCAGGCTACAACACGCACGTCGCCAAGCCAGTCGAGATAAAAGAACTGGTGACGGTGGTCAAGTGCCTCACTGGGAAGATTAATTAGCCACGGATGAACACGGATTTCATACACAGATTTTAAAATGAATCCGTGTATGAAATCCGTGTTCATCCGTGGCTAATAATGTAGAATCCCGAATCCTGTATGAAGCGTTGCGTCTGGGCCACCACTCCGTTGTCAATCGCCTACCACGATGAAGAGTGGGGCGTGCCGGTTCACGACGACAAGCGTCTTTTTGAGTTTCTGATTCTCGAAGGAGCTCAGGCGGGGCTCAGTTGGGAAACCATTCTTCGCAAGCGTGACAACTATCGCGCCGCTTTCGACGGTTTCGATCCGAAGAAGGTCGCTAAATACGATGAGCGCAAAGTCGGGGCGCTCATGCAGGATGCCGGCATCATTCGCAATCGTCTCAAGATCAATGCCGCGGTAACAAACGCAAACGCTTTTCTGGAAGTCCAGCATGAGTTTGGCAGCTTCTCCGATTACGTTTGGCAGTTCGTGAAAAATAAGCCGATACGGAGAAAACGCGGCCAGCCCCTCGCTGCGCATACGGAGATCTCTGACTCGTTGAGCAAAGATCTTCAGCGACGAGGTTTCAAATTCGTCGGCTCTACCATCTGTTATTCTTTTATGCAGGCGGTCGGGATGGTCAACGATCACGATTCAACTTGTTTTCGTTACGGAGGTTTAACTTGAAACTTAAATTAATTTTACCTGCGGCTGTTACTGTTCTGGCACTAGCGTCTCAAGTATTCGCACAGAATCCACAGGCCGCACTGGCCAGCCTTCCCGAAGCAGACGCGCTGATTTACGTCAGCCCGCAACGCATTCTCAACGAAGCCGCCCCACGCGTAATGGACCCGGCAGAACTCGCGAAGGCACGAGCCACGTTTGCCGACATGAAGAAAAGCGCCGGTATCGATCCGTCATCCATCGAGTATCTCGTGCTCGCGGTGCGCTTTCACAAGCCTGCTGCTGACTTGAGTTTTGTTGCGCCGGACGTGATGGCCGTCGTCGGCGGTGATTTCAGTTCGGATTCCCTCATGACCCTCGGGCAACTTTACCTTCAGGACAAATTGCGAGTTGAGAAGTACGGATCGAAATCAATTGCGTTGATGAAGGTAGACCCGATCGCCGCGCAAGCAGAGAAGACCCCGATACTCAAACCGTTCGTCGAGATCGGCGCCGTGCCTCTCAGTGCAAACTCGTTGGCGATCGGCAACCTTCGTTATCTCCAAGCCGCCGTCGATGCTAGTGAAGGGACCGGCCGCATCAATCCGGCCGCGCTCGCATCGTTACTGCGCGATCCGAATGCCCTCATCGCTGCGTCAGGCGCTCCACTCCCTTCGCTGGCGAAAAGTATCGGTTTAATGGGACTGGAAAACACGACTCGCGATCCGCGTTGCGATACTCGTTTTGGCGACTTCTACGCTGCCGTTACAATGACGGGAACAAACTTCAGTCTGCGCGGTGCGATGAATGCGGACAATCCCGACACTGCCAGGATTGTCAATAATCTGATTTCCCTATTGATGCAGCAGGGTATCAGCTCTATTCCTGACAAGAACGCGCAAACGGTTTTGCAGGCGGTCAAAATGTTTGCGAGAGACCACGAGATCGTTTGGGAGGCCGACATCCCCGAAAAGACTGTGGCCGACTTCATTCGCACGCAAACAGCGCCGAAAAAAGACGAGCCGGCGACATCTGCCCCCAAGCGGCCGGTACGAAAGAAGCGAACCAGGAAACAGTAAACAAGGAGAATCGAACCGATGCGAAAGTCAATTAGCTTGTCCCTCGTAGCGTTTTCACTGTTGGTGGTAGTCGCAATACTGACCGTGATTTCTTTCGACATTGCGATAACGTCGTCTGCACAAAACGCAAACAGCCCTGTTACCACCAACAAAAACAGCAACCAGAACGACAGCCGGTCGATTCAATCCGGCGCCGGCGGTGGGCAACAGCAGGACTTCTCGCAGAACACGTGGGAACTTCCTGAAGATGCCGACAAGACCAAGAATCCGGTTGCCTCATCACCTGAATCAATCGAAAAAGGCAAAGCCCTCTACCTCGAACGAACCAAAGGCAACTGCGTCTTTTGTCACGGCGAAACTGGCGCCGGCGCCGACCCGCTTCCGCAACGCATCCGCCGAAAGCCGGCCGATATCTCAAACAAGGAACGCATGGCTACAAGAACGGACGGCGAGCTCTTCTGGAAGATCTCGAAAGGCATCACCGGGATCATGCCCGCCGGTGAGAGACGCATGAACGAGGAAGAGCGCTGGCACGTGGTGAATTACATCCGCACGCTCGTGAAAGAGAAGCAATAGGTCCTATTGCAGAAACCGCTCCGAATACTCCCGGATCTCCTTCAGCGACGCGTCCGCGAGAATTCTGAACACCTTCACCTCGCAGCCCGCGGGCATGCGAGGCGCCATCAGCGAGTCGGTAATCACAAACGCCGCGGAACGCAATCCTTTCTCCCAATTGCGTTCCCGCGCGTCCCGAAAACTCAAGGCATCCGCATCGAGCCCCGCAGCCACCAGCATCGTCCTGGCCCACTTCAGGAACTCGGGCCAACGAGAAACGATCGCCACCAGCGACTCAGGCGATGGCCTGGTCTGCCCGCGCATCCTTTCCACCACCGAAGCCGAGTGCAGCACCAGCAGATCCGTCTCCGGCTTGATGCGCTCCGCAAACGGATCCATGTGTCCGTACAAAACCAGCGGCGCCGCTCCCGTCAACTCACCATCGACGTCCTCTGGACCAGTTCCCTTAACTTTCACATTCGTCACGCTCGAGATCTCCGCCACCAGGATCTCGCGCAACTCCGGATCAGGCTCGAGTAGTAGAAAGTGATCGGGGCGCTGCACTGACAAAGAGCGCTCGATGCCCGTACGAATGTCTGCCAGCGAGTACCCTTCCTCACGAAGGTTTCGGAAGAAACGTGCGATGAGTTGATCGAGCGCGAGCCCATGATCGAGCGTCTCGTCGTTTCGCTCGCGGACGTAAACACCACTTCCCTTCCGAAACTCGACCCAACCTCGTCGCGCCAGTTCGCGATAAGCGGAACTGACGGTATTGGCGTGTATGTCGTAGCGTCGTGCGAGGTCGCGCGTGCTCGGCAACCGCTCGGCTTCCTTGAGGTCGTTGCTGACGATGCCGAGGACGATCTGCGTCACCAACTGCTCGCGAATCGGGACTTCACTGTTTTTAGAAATCCAAAGGCGCATAGCGGTTTATCCACAGATTACACAGATTGATTTGTAGAATCTGTGTAATCTGTGGATTATAGATGTGGATTATAGAGGATCATGAGTAACATCGAACCATCGTACCTCGCGTTGCTGGGCCAGGGCCTGCTGGAACAGCGAGTGGAAGAACTGGAAAGCCTGCTGGAACGCTGCACCGTTTGCCCGCGCGACTGTCTGAACAATCGTCTCAACAACGAGATCGCCGCCTGCTATTCGGGCCGGCTGCCGATCGTTTCGTCTTACACGCCGCATTTCGGTGAAGAGCCGCCGCTGGTCGGAACGAAAGGCGCCGGGAACGTCTTTTTCGGCAACTGTAACCTGCGCTGTGTTTACTGTCAGAACTACCAGATCTCGCAAACGCACAAACAGCAACTCAAAAACGAAGTCACGCACGAACGTCTCGCCGAGATGCTTCTGGAGCTACAGTCGCGCGGCTGTCATAACATCAATTTCGTTTCGCCAACGCACTTCGTGCCGCAGATGGCGCGATCGATCCTGAGCGCCGCACGACAGGGACTGCGTCTGCCCGTCGTCTACAACACCAACGCTTACGACTCCGTGGAGGTGTTGCGTTTACTGGATCGCATCGTCGACGTTTACTTGCCGGATCTCAAATACGCCGACGATGAATCCGGGTATCTCTATTCAAAGGTGAGTGGCTACAAGGAATTTTCGCGCGCGGCGTTGCGCGAGATGTACCGGCAAACTGGCGACGAGCTTGTGTTCGACGAGAACGGTTTATTGAAACGTGGCCTCGTAGTGCGCCTGCTGGTCCTGCCAAACGACATCGGCAGCATCGGTGAGTCGATTGAGTGGATCCGAGACGAGTTGAGCCCGCGTGTCGCGATTTCACTGATGGCCCAGTACTACCCGACACATCAGGCAGAAACCAACAAACGCTATATTCTTCTCTCCCGTCGCATCCGTGAATCCGAATGGATGAAAGCCACTACTGCACTGGAAACATTAGGCATGACCGAAGGCTGGGTCCAGGAATTCGACGGCGCCTCTTATTACTACCGCCCCGACTTCACCGACACTGATCGACCCTTCCGCGACATCCGAGACTTCGAATAATAAATCCGCGCCTTTTATCCGTTTTCATCCGTGGCCTCATACCTAACCGCCGGACTCCCTGCCGGATAGAACACCCCTAACAATCGCAACTCCCCCGCGCCTGTATTCTCAACACAGTGAACCTGTCGCCTTGGCAGATAAACACACGATCCCGGACGAATCGGAGTATTACTCTCCCCCGCCCACATCCGCCCTTCGCCGCGAAGAATAAACAGCACCTCTTCGTACTCGTGAAAATGATCCGGCGCGCGCCCCGGCGGAATCGAACCAACAAACTGCGTTACCTGCTCGTCAATCAAAACTCGATACCAACGATCGCCGGTCGGCATAGCCCTCTGATCGGATAGCCGGACCACGGCACCTGACTGACCACGCGCCGCAGAAGTCTCTGCCGGACACTGCGAACTCACAAACCTCACCACCTCAGAATTCTCCACCCGCAGCGTCTTCCCTGGCTGGAGATAAACACCAGTATCAGGTTCAAGTTGGTAAGTGTTGCCATCAATGACAACCGTGCAACTACCCTCCAACAGGTAAAGCACTTCATCAGTTTCTTGATTGTGAAGAGCAGGCGACGTCCCTGGACCAAACTCGAGTATGCGCAATGAAATCGAATTCGCGCCGCTCGCCTTCCCGATGTGCTCCCAGACCTTCAGTGAACCGGTAACTTGCGGTGAGCCTTCACCCATCGTCGTGACTCGGCAACCGCCTTCCAAAACAATCGCCATGTCGGGGATTATACGGGAAGAGGATGGTGAAGTTATGGTCATTAAAATAGGCCCTATACGTCCTACAGGACCGATCGTGGTAAGATTCGCCAATCTCCCAGAGGTAAATGCTCATGAAAAAAATAATTGTGCTGACCCTGGTGCTCGGTTTGTTTTGCTTCTCGGCGTGGCCGGTTTCCGCTCAGGACCAGCCCACCGCTCAACCCTCAACTGAAGAACTGGAAAAAGAAAAGGCGGAACGAGAAAAGAACGCCTACCACTTGCTCGATCTGGTAGTCGACGAAGCCCAGTCGCTGCGACTCACCGAGAACCGAGTTCGCGTGCAGATCAACGCCGCCGACATGCTCTGGGACCAAAACCAGGGGCGTGCCCGTTCGCTCTTTTCACTCGCGGCAGAAGGCATCGGTGAATTAGGACGCAATCAGGCCAACCAGCGTTTCCAACCCGGTCGCAACGAAGGGCCACCGTCGCCTTCCATGCGGATATTTCAGTTAAGGCAGGAACTGGTGATGGCTGCGGGTAAACACGACGCGGCACTCGCGTACCAAATGCTCGCCGCCACCAAACCTCCAGTGTCTGTGCAACCTGCCACCGAGCAGCGTGGCCCGCGCCCAAACATGACCACTGACGAGAACCTGGAACAACAGTTACTCGCCCGCATCGCTTCTCTCGATCCAAAACTCGCGGCCCAGAATGCCGAACAAATGATCGAGAAGGGCCAGCTTCCAGCCTCGATCGCGGAAGTGATCAACCAACTCCGAAGGCAGGATCCGGACGCTGCTGAAAAACTCGCCGACAAGACCGTCAAGAAACTTCAGGCGACGAATCTTCTGACCAACCCTGAAGCCGGCGGGTTGGTGCAAACGCTGCTCCGGCTTGGGCCACTTACAAACAGTGAACCGCGGTCCGGGCGCTCCCCAATCCTCGAGCCACCGGCTTACATCGAACTGCTGACGACTGTCGTCGACGTAGCCTTGAAAGCCACGCCCCAGGGTCAACGCATACAAGCCCCGCAACGCGGACGACCGCCCAATCCCACTGTACCTCGACAAACCGGGGCTCTGACCGATGCGCAAATCGAACAGAACAATGCGCGACGCCTACTCGCGGGCCTGCAGATCGTCCTGCCAATGGTCGATCAATACCTGCCCACAAAAGCACCAGCGCTGCGTCAGAAAATGACGGAAGTGGGCATGCCTGCGCTCCCGATGAACATGGGGGCAACACCCGGCTCGTCGCCAACCAATCCAACCACTGATGCGCTGGTCCAGGCGGCGGCCACAGCACCTCAACAGATGCAAGCGCGCCTGTATCAGCAAGCCGCTTACAAAGCCATCGAAGAAGGCGACACCGAACGCGCGCGCCAGATTGCAAACGATCACTTGCAACCCAATATGCGCGACAACGTGATTAGCAGAATCGACTTTCGTGAAATTGCAAAGAAAGCCGAAGGCGCTCGCATTGAAGACGTTAGGCAGGCAGTGGCGAGGCTGCAAACAGACAACCAGAAGATCGATTTCCTGATACAACTCGCGAAAGAAGCCCAAAAAACTGACGAGAAGCAGGCGCTTCAGTTGTTGGAGGACGCAAGACAAATAACCAATCGCCGTCCAACGGCTTACGAGCATTTTGAGCAACAGCTAAGAGTTTCGCGCGCGTACTCGACGATCGATCCGGGGCGCAGTTTCGAGATGCTGGATCCGGGCATCAATCAACTCAATGAATTGCTGGCGGCAGCAGCGGTGTTGAGTGGTTTTGAAATCAGCATGTTTCGCGATGGCGAAATGGCAATTCAACCAGGTGGAAATGGTTTGACCCAAATGGTGAACCGGTTTGGCCAGGAACTGGCACAACTCGCAACCATCGACTTCGAACGTTCCCAAACACTGGCCGGACGATTTCAGTTCCCCGAGGCGAGGATTATGACGCGGCTCGCGATCGTGCAGGGGCTGATCGGTGCGAGACGTCTCGGACCGCGCGGTACCGCTGAAAATGTGATTATTCGACAAGATTAGGCACAAAGAAGCACAAAAGGCGGGAAGATTTAACTAAGCCTTTTGTGCTTTTTTGTCTTATGCAGAAATTTACAGATAACCCCGACATTCCACCGACAACGCCGTACGATCCCGGGGATCCGGATCAGAGTCCCGCTTCCGTGCCGTTGCCGCCCGACTCAAATCCACAACCACGGGCTCCGGTTCGTGAACCCGACCAGCCGCCACCAATCGTAGATCCCTCTGCGCCTGAACCGACAAGACTGTAGATGGGAGTCTCGAATCTTTGCGCCTACTGCTGCTGCTGAGTTTCTCCCGTACGCTGTTCCGATTTTTTCGGGGCCTGGGTGTGTTTGGTCTTTTCCTGATGAGCGCGCTCGACTCGTCGTTCCTCGTGCTGCCTTTCGGCAACGATCTGTTGTTGATTGCCATGGTTAGTTCCAACCGACAGGGTTGGGGATGGATCGCGTACGTGCTTGTCTCGGCTATCGGATCGGTGGTCGGCGTCTTCGTCATCGATCTGCTGATGCGGAATGCCGGCGAGAAAGGACTGGAACGCTTCATTAGCGCAAAGAAGATCGAGAAACTCAAGTCAAAACTCGAGAACAAGATGGGTATCACGGTCTTTATCGCGACTCTGATCCCGCCGCCATTCCCGTTCACACCGGCAGTGATGACCGCCTCGGCTTTGCAGTGTTCCAGAGGCAAACTGCTCGGGGCGGTTTTTTTCGGCCGGCTGGTCCGATTTGGCGCAGAAGCGGTCCTGGCCCTTTATTTCGGGAGGCAAGTGATCGCGTTCCTAAATTCCGACGTGGTTACCTACATGGTTTACGGTCTAATCGGAATTGCCGTCGTTTTGAGTACCCTTTCAGTCCTGCGCTGGGTGAAACGAAACAGGCCTCAGGAAGCATAAACATCAGATATGTTTTGCAAGCCGTTTTTTATGTTTTTTGTGGCTCTTTGTTGCCAATTTTGGTTCGCAATTCGAAATTCCTACGTGTAAAATCCACGTCGAAAAATCCTCCTGAAGGGAGCCCGGAAAAAGGCATGCCAGAGACGAGGGGCGTACAAGCCTCAGAAGAAGTGAAAGCTGAATGGTCTACTGCGTACAAGTTTTACCTCAGAGCGCCAGGTGACCGGTTTGATAAGAAGAAAGATCGGACTGCACGCATCGACTACGTAGCCCAGGAAATGAAGCTGACCCGCAAACAAGCCAAGCGACGCATCAGAAATTACGAAGCGTGGCAGCGAAACATCAAAAAGGGCATCGTACGCCCGTAGTGGTTCGAATTATTACAACTCAGAACTGGACCTCACCCAGTTTCTAAAATCCGCGCGTTACTCCGTCGTCTGTCTGAAATAGCTCACGCCAGACACCGGATATCTCCGTTTGAGCATCGCTGCAATTCTCGTTATAGTGAGGCTCACAATCCCCATTTGTTGTCGAAATAATGACTGCTCAGGAGGTTAACCTGTGAGCTTCAAGTTTCAGGGCCGCCAATTGTGGCTGGGCCTATTTTTCTTGCTCAGTGTGGGACTAGCGCTTATGTCGTGTACAGATAATCCGAATTTGACTTCCGGCGCCGGTGCGAAAAACGATGCCGAAAAGTTCATTGCCGACGCCGAAAAACGTTTGCTCGAACTGAACATCAAAGCGGGCCGCGCTGACTGGGTGAAAAGCACGTTCATCACCGACGATACAGAGGCAATCGCTGCTGACGCCAATGAAACCCTGATCGGCGTCACCACCGAACTCGCCGAGCAGGCGCGACAATATGAGAACGCCGATCTGTCACCCGAATCCAAGCGAAAACTCAAACTACTGAAACTCCTGCTGACCTTGCCCGCTCCAAAAGATCCGAAGGAGCGCAACGAAGTCACCAAACTCGCTGCTTCAATGGAAGGCGATTATGGCAAAGGCAAATACTGTCCTGACGGCGACAAGGGAAAATGTCTCAGCCTGTCCGAGTTGGAACAGATCATGGGCAACAGCCGCGACCCTGAAGAACTGAAGAAGGCGTGGATGGGTTGGCACCAGATTGCCATTCCGATTCGCAAAGACTACGTGCGCTTCGTCGAGCTCAGTAACAAGGGCGCGAAGGAGATGGGGTTCAAAGACACGGGCGCGATGTGGCGTTCGAAGTACGACATGGAGCCCGACGCTTTTGCTGCCGAGATGGAAAGGTTGTGGCAGCAAGTCAAACCGCTGTACGACTCGCTCTACACGTACACGCGCCGCAAGCTGTCGGAGAAGTATGGCAAGGAAGTAGTCGCCGAAGATAAGCCGATACCGGCGCACCTGCTCGGCAACATGTGGGCGCAAACCTGGGGAAACGTTTATCCGTTGCTCGCACCCGCGAATGCGGATCGTGGTTACGACCTGACGCAAACACTGAAGACCAGAAACACCGATGCAAAACAGATGGTGCGGTATGGGGAAGCGTTCTTCACTTCAGTTGGTTTCGACCCGTTGCCGCCGACGTTCTGGGAGCGATCGTTGTTCACAAAGCCGGCGGATCGCGAAGTGGTTTGTCACGCCAGTGCGTGGGACATCGATTACGAAAAGGATGTGCGTCTGAAGATGTGCATCCAGATCAACGAAGAAGACTTTTCCGTGGTGCATCACGAGTTGGGCCACAACTACTATCAGATGGCCTACTCCGGCAAGCCGTTCATGTTCCGTGAGAGTGCCAACGACGCGTTTCACGAAGCGATTGGCGACACAATCGCGCTGTCAGTCACGCCGCCTTACCTCAAGCAACTCGGGTTGATCGACAAGGTGCCGGACCCACAGGCCGACATCGGTTTTCTGCTGAATCGCGCGCTCGACAAGGTCGCGTTTCTGCCGTTTGGTTATCTGGTGGACCAGTGGCGCTGGAAAGTCTTTTCGGGTGAGGTAAAGCCTGACGACTACAACAAAGCGTGGTGGGATTTGCGCGAGAAGTACCAGGGTGTGGCGCCGCCGGTTCCGCGCACCGAACAGGATTTCGATCCGGGGGCGAAGTATCACGTGCCGGCAAACACGCCGTATGCGCGTTACTTCCTCGCGCACATTCTCCAGTTTCAGTTTCACCGGGCGCTGTGTCGCGAAGCGGGCTTCACTGGTCCGCTTTATCAGTGTTCGATCTATGGAAATAAGAAGGCCGGAGAAAAGCTGAAGGCGATGCTGGCGATGGGCTCGAGCGAACCCTGGCCCGCAGCACTGAAAGCCATGACCGGTGAAGACAAGATGGACGCGACTGCGATTATCGATTACTTCGCACCACTGAAGACCTGGCTCGACGAGCAGAACAAATCAGGAGCCACAGATTGACACGGATTCACACGGATCAGAACACTCTTTCTGATCCGTGTAATCCGTGTTAATTCGTGGCTAAGAAAGACGCGAGATGCTGCTGTCGCGAAGCACGTAGTGCGGGGTTTGCAGTTCAGTGACGACTTCCGCCATCTGAAACTTGCGCAAGACCTCAGGCGGCCACACGCGGTGAGATCTACCTTCACGCACGGTCGCATTGTTAACACGCATAAAATCGATGGTTGAGGGTACGTTAGTTTTCGGTCTCACCAGCGCGTACCTGAACGTCCGTCGCTTGGTTATCGGAAACTCTATGGAGAGGCTTTGATTTTTTTGGGCTAGTAATTTCATTGGCACCTTGATCAAACTGGATTAACGCTTGTTCCTCTCTAAAGGCAGTGCCAATCGACCGCGGTTTCCAGCTTTTTGTTTCCGGCCGCGGATTTACCCGGAAAAATAAGGGTTTACGCAGGACGCTGTAAATAAGACCTGAGTTCGGGACGTGTGGCTTTTCGCATCAGGGCGGCCTTCGCTTTCCATTCCATGGTGCGGCTCAGTTCCACCAGAAAGCGTGTTTCGCCCGATTCGAAGGCAGCGATGGGTGCTCCGTCCTGATACAAAACCCGGTTGCTCGTGTGCGCTGTAATCCGGCTGCCGGGAATGATGGTTCCCACCAGGTTCAAAGGATCGGCAGCGCTTATGGAGATCAAACTCTCCTGCGCGCCCGCGCGGCGAATTGCGCGCAACATTCCGATCGCTTCCGGTAGTGCAAACTGTTCACCCGATATGCCTGCAACGAAACGACCGCCACGAATATCACCGCGCGCTTCGAGTCGATGATAGAAGCGCAGCAACACGCGCCACGGCAAGGTTACGCCCTCTCGCTCCAGCAGACGTTTGAAAACGACGCCATAGCGTTTCAACAGTGCCCACGCCACCTCTTCAGTCAACGTCGCATCGTTTTGCGCATTCGCGGTGCGCTGGAGAATTGACCAGCGACCAGCGCTCGCCATCTCGTAAACCGGCTGGCGGTGTTTGCGGCGCGCTGCTGCCTGCGTCTTGCGACTGCCCGGTGTTAACAGTGCGCGCAGTCCGGCAAAACTATCCGACACGACGATCCCGTTTGCCACGAGTTCAGCCAGAGCTTCTTCAACCTGGCTCCGCAACAGCTTCGTGTTCTCGACGATGTCAGTGAAGAACGAAGCGCCACGCGTCGTCAGGTAGTCGTAGACCGTCTGCGTGGTGGTTGAAAACTCGGACGTGGTGGTTGGCGCCGGCTGCGGGAATACAGAACTCCAGAGCGCAAAATTCTTTCGTCGCAAAAGCGCGATGGGAGTGTTTCGCACCGGACCGGAGCCTCGCGTTCGTTCTCCATTCTCGACCGCCGCGGAACGCGACAAAGGAGTCAGGCGCGCCCAGACGACTTCGCCTGACAGGCACAGCGCATCGAGCCAGGCGGGATCGTATTCGACCATGCGGGCGGGCAGCAGTTCGCCTTCCCACGCTGCTGCCGGAGCTTCAAAGCCTTCGAGTTGCTCGATGATTGCTTTCAGGCTTTCCGGCCCTTCCATCTGGTGATCCGGAGCGACCTTCTGCCACGCGAGCAGAAAACGTATGAAGTCGCTGCTGGCAACCGGTTCGATCTCCTGTCGCAGACGATTCAACGTGTAGCTGTGAATGCGAGCGAGCAGGCGGCGGGCGCTCCACTCGGTTTCGCTGATGCCGGGCGTGAACTTGCCGCGAATGACAAAGCCTTCTGCTTCCAGCCGCAGCAACGCGGTTTCGATCTCGAGCTTGTTCAAGCCGGAGGAAGAAACAAGTTGATCGACTGTGACTGGTCCCAGTCCTTCAAGACGCCCGCGAATGACCTCGACGAGGGCTTCTTCAACACCCCAGGTGACACGAGCGACACTTTCCGGCGCGGTTATCGAAGGCTGCAACTCAGCGTTCGGATAGATGACCTGAAGTTGTGGCAGTCGCTCGGCTGCTACCCACAGCTTCGTGCTTCCCGTCGTCAGCACTGCGGCACGACGATCCGCGTTCAATTCGGCAAAGAACTCCTGCCAACCTGCGCCTTCAGCTTCAGTCAGAAAACCAAGCTCAACGAGTGCATCGTGAAGCTCGTCAGCATTGCGCGGTTCGGGCCAGACTTCTTCGCGCACACGATCGATCGCGGCCTGATCGAGCTTGCCCATGTCGGCCGCGGTTTCGGGATCGAGCCAGCGACGTTGAAACACAGCGCGCGTGCGGCGTTCTTCCAGCGGCGCATCGTCGAGAAAAGCATACGGATTGGCATTTAGAATTTCCTGTGACAACGGCGATGCCTCGATGACGTCGCGAGCAAAGAGGTTCTTCTCGTTGCGTTCGATCGAAGTCAACAGACGCTCGAGGCCGTCGATGTCCATCGCCTCTTCCAGGCAATCCTTCACTGTCTGATCGACGAGAGGATGCGAGGGAATCTCCCTTTCGCCTGTCGGCAGGTTTTCAGCGCAGGCAACCTGATCCGGGAAGATCGCGGTCAGCAAATCTTCCGCGTCCATTCGCTGCAACTGAGGCGGAATCTTTCGTCCACCACGACGGCGTAACACCGCGAGGGAGCGCGTCACGTTCCAGCGCCAGCGAATGTTCCACATCGGCGCGTCGAGCAACGCCTGGCACAAAAGCTGGCGCACTGTTTTCGAGTTCAGGTAATGAAAAACATCGTCGAGCGGGAAGCTGTGGGTTGGGCCAAGCGAAAGGACAATCGCATCCTCGGTGGCCGCGGCTTGTAGTTCGAAGTTGAACTTACGGCAGAAGCGTTTGCGCAAAGCCAATCCCCAGGCGCGATTCAAACGACTGCCAAACGGCGAGTGCAACACCAACTGCATGCTGCCGCTGTCATCAAAAAATCTCTCCAGCACGAGATTTTCCTGCGACGGCATCACGCCCAGCACAATCTTCGCGCCTGCGAGATAATCGACAATCTGCTCCGCCGCCGAACTTGAAACACCCACTTCATCCGTCAGCCATTTCAAGGCCGGCTCAAGGTTGACCCCCGATCCGTTCTCGTCCGTGTGAATCCGTGCCGCAATGTCTTCCCGCAAGCGCGACACCGAAACCGACAGCTCATGTGTCCGCGCCGGTGCTTCACCCAACCAGAAAGGAATCGATGGCGGCTGTCCGTGTGCATCCTCGACGCGCACTTTACCCTGCTCGACTCTAAGCACACGCCACGATGCGTTTCCGAGCTGGAAGATGTCGCCCTGCAAACTCTCAATCGCGAAGTCTTCGTTGACCGAGCCGATGACCAGATCGCTGGGTTCGAGTACGACTGCATAATCTGCCGTGTCTGGTATGGCGCCGCCAGAGGTGATGGCCGCGAGGCGCGCGCCTCTGCGTCCACGCAGCCGTTGGTTGACGGCGTCGTGGTGCAGGTAAGTGGAACGTCGCCCTCTCTTGGTGCTGAAGCCTTCCGCGAGCATGCGGACGATCGAGTCAAACTGTTCGCGTTCCAGGTTGCGATAAGGATAAGCACGGCGAATAGTCGCAAACAGATCGTCCTCACCCCACTCTTCAGCAGCGACGGCGGCGACAATCTGTTGGGCCAGGATATCGAGCGGCCGCTCGGGAATTTCCAGATGATCGAGTTCGCCGCGTCGCACGGAGTCGACAATGGCGGCGCACTCAACCAGTTCGTCACGCGACAGCGGAAAGATCCTGCCCTTTGGGAAACCTTCGACGGTGTGATTGGAGCGACCCACACGTTGCAGGAAGCTGGCGATCGAGCGGGTTGAGCCAAGCTGGCAAACCAGGTTCACGTCGCCGATATCAATTCCGAGCTCGAGTGAAGCGGTGGCGACCAGGGCGCTCAGTTCGCCTGATTTCAAACGCTGCTCCGCGACGAGCCGGTGCTCGCGAGCAAGGCTGCCGTGATGCGCGGCGATGTTTTCGTCGCCAATGCGCTCACCCAGATGGCGCGCGACGCGCTCGGCGAGCCGGCGCGTGTTTACGAACACGAGTGTGGTCTTGTGCTGGCGAATGAGTTGGGCCAGGCGATCGTAAACTTCGTCCCAGACCTCGCCGGACATCACGGCTGACAAAGGCGACTCAGGCAGTTCGATGGCGATGTCCAGTTTTCGTGCGTGACCGCTGTCGATAATGGCGCAGTTTGGATTTTCAGTGCCGACCAGAAATCGTGCGACTTCCTCGATCGGGCGCTGCGTGGCTGAGAGCCCGATGCGAACTAAGGAACCAGAATGCTGGCGCACGAGTTGTTCGAGACGCTCGATCGAAAGTGCGAGGTGCGAGCCGCGCTTGTCGCCGACTACAGCGTGAATCTCGTCGACGATCAGGGTGCGTGCGGTTTCCAGCATCCGCCGCCCGCCTTCGCTGGTCAACAGGATGTAAAGCGACTCAGGCGTTGTGACGACGATGTGTGGCGGGCGTTTCGTCATCGCGGTGCGTTCTGATGCCGGTGTGTCGCCGGTGCGCACCAACGTGCGAATGTTCACTTCCGGCAAGCCGAGGGCCTTGAGCTCGGCCTGGATTCCTTCGAGAGGAATCTGGAGATTTCGCTGTACGTCGTTACTGAGGGCTTTCAGTGGTGAGACGTAGATGACGTGTGTGGAGTCGTCGAGTTTTCCCTCAACGCCGAGTCGAACGAGATCGTCGATGGCGGAGAGAAACGCCGCGAGAGTTTTACCGGATCCGGTGGGTGCAGCGATTAATGTGTGTCGCTGTTGCTTGATTTCAGGCCAGGCCTGTAATTGCGGATCGGTGGGGGCGGGAAAGCTCCGCGCGAACCAGCGCGCGACGGCCGGATGAAAGATTTCCAGTTTCATAGGTGAAATGCATTATAAAGGATGCCACAAAAAGGCACAAAACAGAAAATCCGCTTTTATCGGTGTAAATCTGTGGCACCTATTCGAACTGTTTTTTGAACTGCTCAAATTGTTCTTTCAGGCTTGCCACCTCGGCGCTGAGAGCTTCGATCTTTTCTTCCAGATTGGAGCGTCGCGATGGAGCCGCAGCAGCGGCGCGTTCGCTTTCCGCCAGAGCTTCGAGATTAATCTCGCCGGAGAGTAAGTGAGCGAACCGTCCTTCCTTCTGGCCCGGCTGGCGTGGCAGACGTGCAACCATTGGCTCGTCGCGCGTGATTAGTGCGTTAAGGGTTTGTTCCACTTCTTCCAGACCGGAAAAATCGTGCAGGCGAGCAGCGTTGCCGCGCAGTTCGCCGAGTGTCTGCGCGCCGCGCAACATCAGGACGCACATCAACGCCACTTCCGGGTGGCTCAGGTGCATCACTTCGGGCATGACGTGCTTGTATTTCGGGACCCGGCTCGTGCTGCCGTAGAAGACGTAAGCAAGGTTCTTCTCGCGCAGTCTTTCAACCGCTTCCTGGACCTGGTTTTCAGTGTATGAAGTGACCGGGTAGCGATTGTTCTTTTGATTGCAGGCAAGCGTCAGGGCGTTGATCGTCAGTGGATAGTATTCAGGCGTCGTCACTTGCTTCTCGATCAACGACCCCAGCACGCGCGTTTCGATGTCTGTAAGAATTGTGCTCATTACGGTTTTTTAGCCACGGATTTACACGGATTTCATTCACGGATTTTTTAATCTGTGTACGAAGTCCGTGTAAATCCGTGGCTAGGTCATTTTTATTATTGATCTTCGGCGGTGCTGGGGCGTGGCCCTGCTCCGCGTTGCGGCTCCGAGCGGCCGACGTTCAGGTTGTCGTAGTTCAGCGCTGCGTTGAATAACAGGAAGAACTCGCCCTGCGTTTGATGTCGCCACATCGGATTGGTAGCAAACATCACGACGTGCCCGCGGCCAACCGGAACATCGACGATCGCCGGCCGGTTTGCCAACTCGTTCCCGCCCGCCAGCATGCCGCTGATAAGGAGGTACTTTTCATCGGACGCAAAACGCAGCACCACGCGTGGCCGCAACTGCGGCGGCGTGTAAAACGGACTCTCGCGCTGATCCTGATCCGGATCGGGACGATTCGCGGGATCCGCGGGTCGAGGCTGCGGCATTGCCTGGATCACGTCCGGATCGCTCACGCTGCCGCGTCCTGATGCACGCGACGTTGGGCCACCTCCCTGACCGCCGCCGCCACCAAAGCCGCCACCGCCGCCGGCTGCCACTTGAAACAACGGCGCCTGACTGAAGTAAATCGGCAAGCCCGCATCGTAGCCATAAGCAATCGGGCTCTTGCGATCCGCGAACGTGGAGTTGTAAATCGAACCGCGAGCCTGGAGTTTGTCCGCGGGCTGAATGGAGATTCCGCTGGTGATGCCGTAGTCGATCGGAATCGAAGAGACGCTGCTGCCGATCGTGATAAACAGGCCACCTTCTTCGATAAACCTTTGCAGGTTCGCCACGCCGGTAACGGTCATCCCGCCGCGCATGTCGTCAGTTTGATCCGGCGATTTGCCGAAGTTTGGCGTTATGGCCGAGGCCTTCCACGGGATCGGATCTCCACGTCGCGGCATGCCGTTGACGATCGTCTGGGCCGAACCACCGACGGGCGGGAAGATCAGCACGTCAAACTTCTCGCGCAAGTTCGGCGTGTTGCGAATCACGTGATCGGAGATGTACGTGTACGGGATCTGAAGCTTGTCAAACTCGATGCGAAACCAACCCTCGTTCTGCGTGTTGGTCCACGTGTGAACAATCGCGATGCGTGGCACGGCGAGTTCGTGAGTCTTCACCTCCGGAAGCTTGTCGACGCCGACTGCTTTTAGACCAAGCTCAGTAACAGCCGTTTCCAGCCGCGCTCGCAAATCCTGCGGATTGCCTTCTTTCTTCAGGATGAACGAGCCGGTGTTGAATTGCTGGTCGCCGATCTTAAAGGAGTCTTCGGCGGCGCTCATCTTCACGTCCTTCAACCTGAAGCGTAAGGTCGCGAGGGTGTTGTCGGTGTTGTGATTGATCACATAAGCGACCGCGGAAGACGAACCCGTAAGCTGTCCGGTCACCTTTGCGTCCTCGGTTAGCAGGGTTGCAGGCGCGTCGAGCACGCTCTTGTCGACCACACGGACGGTCTTGACGTTTCGCATTGCGCCCATGGTCCAGCCGGTGTCGTCGTACGGCGCCGGATCGCTGACGTTGTAATACTGTGTGTCGAGCAGCATGTCAGCCATGCGCGAATACGGCTGGTCCATCCGCACGATGTACGAACCCGCCGGGTATTTCTGGTCTTTGACGCTGAACTCCTTCGTGGCGCGATGCACTTCAATGCCCTGCAACCGCATCAGGTTGACCATGTCGGCGGCTTCAACCGGACGCGGCGTGTCGCCGGGGATGATGTACGCTGCCGGACCTTCGTTCGACGCTTTGGCGATTGCGCGTTTGCTCTTGAGATAGAAGTTGTTCAGGAACCGCTCCTTCTCTTTGGCAACAAAGTTCATGGCAAACAGAATCGCCGACTGCTGCATGTTGACGTTGTTGCGCATAGACCAGTTCACGCGCGGAAAAGGCGGATTGGGCCGGTACCACACGCGCGATGTTTGATTTGCGCCCAGGGTGCGTTCGCGTGTGTCGGCGCCGCCGTTGCCGAAGGTCTCGTAGAAACGGCCGATCGAATTGTGTCCGGTGGCGATGTAGAGCATGTAGTTAGGCGCCCAGCCGTCGTAGAAACCGTGCGTCCAAACACCGGGCACACCGCGCTTCGTCATCTCCTCGATTTCGTGATAAGCGAGGACCTGAAACTCGTCGATCGCCAGCGGATCAAGCCAGGCGTTGTACGGTCCGGTTCCCGTCATCGTGTAGAGATACGGTACCGACTCGTGCAGATCGTGAAGCACGGTCGGGTGATACTCGAGAAACGTGCGCATCTGGTTGCGGGTGAGCGCGAGCGCCAGACCAAGGCCGTCGCGGTTGTTGTCGTGCGCGACGTATTTACCCCAGTAAAGCAGTGGCGGCGCGGGTTTGCCGGGATTGGCTTTGCGGTAGTTGTACAGATCCACCATGCGATCGCGGCCGTCGACTTCGAGCGCAGGGGTGATCATCACGATCATGTTCTTGCGAATGTCTTCGATGAATGGGGAGTCTTCGACGGCCAAACGGTAGGCCATCTCCATCAGCATCTCGGGCGAACCGGTTTCCGGCGAGTGAATCGAGCCCGAAGCCCAGTAGAACGGCTTGCCTTCCGAGATCAGCGTGTGTGCTTCGCTTTCAGACAGCTTGCGCGGGTCGGCGAGTTTGGCGGTGATTTCCTTGTAACGATCGAGACGCGCGAGATTCGCTTCATCGCTGACGAGCACGAGCATCTGTTCGCGTCCCTCTTCGCTCTTTTCCGGCGCGATAAGAATGCGGACGCGTGGCGACGCTTTGGCCAGCTCGTTGTAATAGCGATAGAGATCTTTGGTGTAGGTGAGTTTGTTAGGAGTTCCGATTGCATATCCCAGGATTTTCTCCGGCGACGGCACCTTGTCAGACAGCGGCAGGTGATCGACGAGTTCGGTCATGAAATACTTTTCGGTGGTGTACTCGGCGATCTTGGCTCCGTATGCAGTGTCGAGCGGAGATTTTGGCGTGGTGTATTTCGGATTTACCGGCGCGGTGCGCGCAGGGGCCGATGTTGTCGCGGCGCCCGGCGTTTCAGCAGTGTTACGCGCGTCCGTTTGCGCGAGAGCCGGAACCGTAACGAATATACTTAGAACAAAGCCGGCGAGCAGTCTTCGGAGTTTTGGGGACATGACGTTCTCCTTCAGTTAGGTAGGCTAATCTGTGTAATCTGTGGTTACAGATCTTTGGCACACCGAAAGCCTGAAGTCATCCAGCGCTCGTTAGCGTGGAAGAAGTTTCGGTACGTCGTTCGGATGTGCAACTGCGGCGTGGCGTAAGAGCCACCTCGCAAAACTTTCTGATTGACGAACCACTTGTCGTTGTATTCGTCAAACTCAGACTTGAATCCCGGGTAAGGCACGTAATCGGAAGTAGTCCACTCCCACACGTCGCCAATCATCTGCTGGCAACCGTAGGCATTCGCGCCTTCCGGAAAGGCGCCGATGGGCGCGACTGACCAGAAACCGTTTTCAAAAAGATTTGTGTTGCCGCTGTCGGGGTCAGTGTCGCCCCACGGAAATGCACGTCTAACGTTGCGAGCGGCATCATAACACGCCGCCTTCTCCCATTCCGCTTCGGTCGGCAGTCGCTTGCCCGCCCACTTGGCATACGCCGAGGCTTCGAAGTAACTGACGTGAGAGACGGGCTCGTTTTTCCGGCTCGTGGCAGGGTGCAGACCGGAGAAGTCGCGGATCATCCATTCGCCGTCGTGCTGTTCCCAGTAAAGTGGCGCGCGCCACTGTTCGCTATTCACCGTCGCCCAGCCTTCGGAGAACCACCAGCGGAAGTTTTGGTAACCGCCGTCGTTGATGAATTCGAGAAAGTCGCCATTGCTGACGAGCGCTTTGTCGATGGCGAAGTCCTGGAGGAAGACTTGATGCGCAGGTTTCTCGTTGTCGAACGCGAATGGCCGGGAAGGGGAGCTCTCGTATCCGAGCCAGAACAAGCCGCCTTCGATTTCAGCCATGCCTTCGACTCTCGTCGTGGATTGGGGAAGCGGCTTCACCGGCGCGTCAAACTGGTCGCACAAAAGGTGTTTGATGTCGTAGACGAGTAATTCCTGGTGTTGCATCTCGTGCTCGAGGCCGAGTCGCACGAATGACAAGACTGTTGGGTCTTCCAGTGACTGTAAGAGCGAGAGTACCTGTTCGTCGATGTGATTGCGGTAAGCGACTGTTTCTTTGACGGTCGGACGCGACTTGGTGCCTCGTTTCGGGCGTTCGATTCGTTCGCCGAAGCCTTCGTAGTAAGAGTTGAAGTAGAAAAGAAAATCTTCCGAATAAACGCGATAACCCGGTTTATAGGCCTGGAGGACAGTCTCAAAGAACCACGATGTGTGACCGATGTGCCAGCGCGGCGGGCTCATGAAATCGGCTGTTTGGATGACGTAGTCTTCGATTTCGAGCGGCGCCACGATCTGCATCGTGCGTGCTCGGACCTGTGTGTAGAGGTCCGCAATAGAGACGGTACCCTGCCCTGAAAACTCGCGAATTGTTGAAGCCATGGTTTTGGCGATCATAATAACAGCAATAAGACCTATAGGTCATATGGCCGTATTCTTTACACCGATCCCATGTAGCGCCGGGCATTGAACTTTTTCGCCATGCTCCGGGAAGTCATGTAGCGGATCGTGCCGAAGATCTCGCGTTCGAACCAGGGGCGATCGTGTTTGCCGAAGCACCAGAGAATGCCTGCGTACGAATTCGGATCGCGGCCGTCGAGAGCGTACTTGTTGTTTAAGTGTACGAGTAATTCGAAGGCCATTTCGTAGCTGCGTTGCCACTCGATCACGCGCTTGCCCCATAACATGCGCACGTAGTTGTGTATGTGTCCGGTCGAGAGCAACTCACGCTGGGCTGCGTTCCAGAGTTCGTCGTACGTGTCAGCCGCTTCGATCCGTTCCGCGTCGAGTAGTTCGGGGCGTGGGTCGTCTGCGTGATCGCGCATGGTTTTCAACGCCCAGGCCGGAAGTGATTTCAGTGAGTCGTAATGCGGATTGTGCCGGGTCAGGTTGAAGGAAAGCTCACGTCGCACGATAGCTTCTTCGAGAAATGCCTCTTTCGCGGGCTTAGGCGCTTTAGCGTGCTCGACCGCGGCAACAATCTCCTGAATAGACAAGAAGCCAAAGTGCAGGTAAGGACTTAGCCGCGAGGCGCCGTCGACTGACGGATCGTTACGGGTCTTATCGTATTGCGGCAGGATGTTGCGGACGAAGTGGGTCAAACGTTTGCGACCGGCGGCGGTGCCACCGTGGTAGCGATCCGAGGGGTTCACCGTGTGGTCGATGTCACACTGCCTCACTAGATCAGCAATGCTGTCCGCGGAAACAATTGTTTCCGGACATTCGACGTCGAGCGTGGGTTTTTGCACGTCGAGATGTGGCGTGACGATCGTGCGAGGCAAGTCAGGAAGCAGGCGGTTGATCTTCGGGCGGATCGTGTAAGCCGCATACTCCTCCTTCGGCAGCGCTGACATCGGAACCATGCCGTTGGCGTCAACAGCGTAGACCGGCAGTTTCAACCGGGCGATCCGCTCATTGTGCTCGGGAATGATGAAACACGGATAATCGTCCGTAACCAGCAGCGCCGCCTCACGCGCCAGTTTCGCGACCGTGTTCCGCGGGTCGCGTTCGTTTCGTTGCAGGTAAAATACGTAGCGAATGCCGCGCTCGGAAAACTCCGCCTGCTTCTCCGCCACGCCCTCGAGAATGAACGTGTGAATCCGATCGCTGGCCCACGGGTAATAAAATTTCAATCCCTCGTAAACGACGAGCGGGAGTTGTCGCTCGTTGGCCATTTGGATGGCAAAGTTCAGCGCGTAATTATGGCTGGCGCGCTTGTACATCTGCATCCAGTACAGAACGTACCGGCCTTTTGTGTTTGCTTTGAACTGGTTGAGTTGAGTGACCCTGCTGGAAAGATCCATTTTACGTGCCGCCGTTGACGATGATTGAACGGGGTCCGGCGGGGAGTACGCGGCCGATCTGTCGCGCTTTCGGGTAGTTTTTGGCGAGGGTGGCGAGGAGAGTTTCGGCTTTATCTTCCGCGATGGCGATTAACATCCCGCCCGCAGTCTGCGGATCGAACAACAACTTCAAGAGGTTCTCGTCGACGTCCGCTCCGATCTCAACGTCAGAGCCGACATACTCGCGATTCGTTTTGTCACCACTGGTGAGCAGGCCTTGAGACGCGAGCTCCAGTGCGCCTTCGAGCAATGGAACTGCGGCGGCATCGATTTCGATAGTGACTTTGCTGGCGCACGCCATTTCCCACGAGTGGCCCAGGAGCGCAAAGCCGGTCACGTCCGTCGCGCCTTTCACGCCGAACTTACGCATCGCTTCGGCTGCGTATTTGCCGGCTGTCAGCATGGTCTCAACCGAACCGGCGACGACTGAATCACTTGCGCGTCCCCTCTTGATACCCGTGGAGATCACGCCCGTGCCGATCGGTTTCGTCAGTATGAGAACGTCGCCAGGTCGCGCGCCGGAATTGGTGGCAACTTCATCGGGGTGAATGACGCCTGTGACTGAGTAACCAAACATGATCTGTTCGTTATCGACGCTGTGACCGCCAATCAACGTGACGCCATGTTGATTCAGTGTCTCCAGCCCACCGCGCATAATCTCCCGCAGGATCGCCGGATCGACGCCCTTCTTGGGAAAGCACGTGATCGCGAGCGCCGTTAGCGGTGTACCGGCCATGGCCCAGACGTCGTTGATCGAGTTGAGGGAGGCGATGCGGCCGTAGTCGTAAGGGTCATCGACAATCGGAGTGAAGAAGTCGAGTGTTTGGACCAGCGCGAGATCGTCTCGCAGACGGTATACTCCGGCGTCGTCGGCTGTATCAAAGCCGACAATCAGGTTTGGGTCGAAAGGTTGTGTAGGTAGCCCGCTCAGAACCTGAGCGAGTAAGCTCGGGCTAAGCTTCGCCGCTCAACCAGAACACGAAACCATCTCCGTCAGACGCACGCCATCACCTCCTTTCAGCGCAGAACTTAGCCACAGATTGACACAGATACACACGGATTTAAAATCAAATCACTGCGTATACTGCGCATCAAATGAAAAAGCGGATTATCCGTGTGGGTCCTGCGGGCTGGTCTTACAAAGACTGGGAAGGCATCGTCTATCCGCAGAAACCCGGAAAGTCGTTCGACCCGCTCGAATACCTCGCACAGTTTTTCAATACGATCGAAATCAACAGCAGTTTTTACCGGCCGCCAGTTCCTTCGACAACCAGGTCATGGGCCAAGCGTGTGGCTGAGAACAAGGAGTTTGCGTTTACGGCGAAGTTGCACCGTATTTTCACGCACGAACGCGGCAAGGCTACGAAGAAGGACGAGAGGGAGTACCGACAAGGGATGGACGTGCTGGCTAAGGCGGGCAAGCTCGGTGGCGTGTTGCTGCAGTTTCCCTGGTCGTTCAAAAACACTCCTGACGACCGGATCTACCTGGCGAAGCTGCTGGAGAAGTTTTCTGATTATCCGTTGGTGCTGGAAGTGCGGCACGCGTCGTGGAACAATCCGGAATTTTATGAATGGCTGGATGAACGTGGTGTTGGGATTTGCAATATCGATCAACCGGTGTTTTCGAAATCGATTCGACCACAGGCGTTGACGACGTCGCGTATTGGTTATGTGCGGCTGCACGGCCGAAACTATCAGAACTGGTTTCGCGAAAAGGCGCCTCCTCACGAACGATACAACTATCTCTATTCGCTCGATGAGCTGGATCCGTGGCTGGTCCGTATTAAGGAAGTTTCGAAGCAAACTCGCGAAACGTACGTGATCACGAATAATCACTTTCGCGGGCAGGGTGTGGTTAACGCGTTAGAGATCAAAGCGGCCCTGGAAGAGAAAACTTTTCCCGCTCCAGAACCGCTCTTCAAGGTTTATCCGCGGCTGAGTGAATCGGCAACACCACTTGAAGATCGCGAGGGCAAACTCTTCGAGTGATGACACAGGTTATCGCTTACGAGCTTTGCTGTTTCCCATCGAAACGATTACGTCAAATTCATCCTTCGTCAATGGCATCACTGAAAGCTGCGACTGGCGAATGAGCGGTAGCTGGCTGAGACGCTTGTCGTAGCGAATCGCCGCCAACTGCACCGCATTCGCCAAAGGCTTAACCGGTTTGAGATCTACTGCCACCCACTGCGGATCATCGGCAGTCGGATCGGGATAGGCGCCTTTGACCACTTCAGCCAGGCCGACCACTTCCTTCCCCTTTCCGGAATGGTAGAAGAGCACCTTGTCGCCGGGTTTCATAGTGCGCAGGTTGTTCCGCGCCTGGTAGTTGCGCACGCCGGACCAGTCAGTACTGCCGTCTTTTACAAAGTCGTCCCAGGAGTAAGTTTCAGGCTCCTGCTTTACCATCCAGTAGTTGTGCTTGTTTCTTGAAGCTTTCATGAATTTGACCCTGATCCTCTACAATCCGGCTTTTAGACCATCAACAACAAAGGACTACACATGCTCAAAGAGGGATCTACTGCACCTGCATTCAAAACTAAAGACGGCAACGGTGAAACTGTTAACTCGAAAGACCTGCGCGGCCAGAAAGTGGTGCTCTATTTTTATCCCAAAGACGATACACCAGGCTGCACTAAGGAAGCCTGTTCGTTTCGCGACGCTTTTTCCAAGTTCAAAAAGAAAGGTATAGCCGTGTTGGGTGTTTCTCCCGACAGTGAAGCGTCCCACAAGAAGTTCGCCACCAAGTACGACCTCCCATTCACACTCTTAGCCGATCCGGATCGAAAGATCGCGGAGGCTTATGGTGTTTGGGGAGAGAAGAAGTTTATGGGGCGAACATACATGGGTGTTCATCGCACAACCTTTTTGATCGATGAGAAGGGCAAGATCAAAAAGGTCTTTGAGAAGGTCAAGCCTGAAGATCACGCCAGTGAGGTCCTCGAGGCCTTCGCTGACTGAAGATGATTTCCGATCAACGGAGGCTAGGCTGCCACCCAGCCTCCGATCTTTGCGGGTTCACCCTCAGGCTGCCTGCCGGGCATCAATCCCTGCAAACTACTGAACGAGCTCGGCACGTCGCGTTTACGTGCCGGGAGACGTGGTCCATCGTCGACGGTTGTGGTCTCGGCATTGTCGTTCAGGAAATAGAGCCGAGTGTTATCCACTACCTGCGTTCTGATCTCGTGAGTCCAAAGCAAAAGATTAGCTAACGCGTCTCCGATTTCGTCTTTACCAAGTTTTGTTTCCTGGGCAATCTCACGTTGCGTTCGCGACCCTCTTCTGATGGCATCACGCACACGCTCAACGGGAGACAACTTGCTCATTGCTTTCGCGGGATAGTGACCATTGCTGGACGAATCACCGGTGAGCAGTTCGGCAAGCTCGACTTGCTGGGAGATATATTTTTTACGTGCTGATTTGTATTCCTTCAAAGCGCGGCGGCTTTGTGTGACTTTTTGACGAATGCAACTCTTGCAATAAAGATTGTGTCCATCTTTTCGCGCTCTGCAAATTCCAAATTCTGATATCGGGAGATCTTTCGAACAAATGGGACAGTGTTTAATTTGGGGGGAAGACTGTATCTCGATCATTTTGACAACTCCGCTGGGCTTTTAAGACTTGGCTTCAATCCGTAATCGGACAACACTACAACCTGATCCGGCTCTTAACTCCTCCGGCAAGGAACTATAATTGGGGGTTATTTTTGGGCGAAGATCCCAAGGGGCGCTCGCCTGGATTGCCTTGCGCAACTTACCGCACGGTGTCACGCCCCACTATCTACCTGAGATCCAATTCGTTGAAGGCCTCCGGGCAATTGCGAGAAAAAGATGAGAGCTAGTTAACCTTCAATCGATCAGTAACAGGCCGCTGATCCAAACTTGTAATTGGCAATCAATGTCAGCGAGGGAATCGCATTATAGTGAAGGACACTTTTTTTGCAACA
>DASVGE010000369.1:0-2504 GCA_036379695.1 Pyrinomonadaceae bacterium
GCTCGTCGCGCAGGGATGTAGCAGGCGAGCAAAGCAACCGCTATCAATCCCGCGGAGACACCCACGAGCGTCGTCACGCTGTTTGGCGAAACACCGTAAAGCAACGCGCTCAGCAGACGTGAAAACGCAAACGACGTCCCAAGCCCAATCGCAACGCCCACCGCGACGAGGATCACGCCCCGCATCATCACCATCCGGAAAACATCGCCGCGCTGCGCTCCCAGCGCGACACGAATCCCAATCTCACGCGTGCGTCGCGCAACCGAGAACGTCAACACACCGTAGAGTCCCAGCGCCGTCAACAACGTCGCGAGCACGCCGAACGCAGCGCACAGCCACGTCACCAGTCGCTCCTGGACCAGCGACTCGTCGATCTCCGCAGCCAATGTCTTGATGTTGTAAAGCGGCAGGTGTGGGTCGAGGTTCTTCAACTCCGCGCGCAACTGTTCCGCGACAACGCTCGGCTCAGCCGTCGTTTTCACATGCAAGGTCAGATTGAAGAGTTGCGACTCCTGCGTCACCGGCACATAAAAATGTCGACGAAGATTCGAGCGCAGATTTATGTACTGAGCATCTTTAACGACTCCGACGATCATCCGGTCAGGAACATCATCGAGGCCGATGTGTTTTCCAAGCACGTCGGTGGTGCCGAAGAAGTGCTTCGCCAATCTTTCGTTGACTATTACAACCAGCGGAGCGCCGAGGCGATCGCGTTCATCGAAATCACGTCCGTTCACAAACGGAATCTCGAGCGATTTGAAATAGTCGTTCGAGACATAGGTGACGTCAGATGTCATTCGCTCGCCTTCGCGCGGCGTGTAACCCTCGACCACGATCCCGTTCTGGTCCCAGCCACCGGAGATGGGCGAGTCGGAAGCGACACTCGCGAACTTAACGCCCGGCAACGCGCGCGTTCTTTTCACCAGCTCGTCGAAGAACGCTGCCGATCGTTCTTTGGAATAGCCGTTAAGAGACGGGTTAACACTGGCGAGCAACACGTTGTCTTTGCCGAAGCCCGTGTCGAACGCGCGCAGGTTTTGCAACGTTCTGAGTAAAAGCGCGGCACTGACCAGCAGCGGCAGCGAAAGCGCTACCTGGACCAGGATCAAACCGCTGCGCAGGCTCAACAACCTCCCGCCTGAGGTAAAGCTGCGTGACTCTAGTCGCAGGCCCGGCGCGAAGACTTGTCGCGCGGCTTGTATCGCCGGGGCCAAACTGAATGCGAGCCCAAGCAACACCGACACGCCGACGATGAAGGCATACAAACGCCATTCGAACGTGCCGCTCAGATTCTGTCGATAGTCAGGCGGGATGAAGGCCATCAAGCCGGCTTTGATCCAGAGCGCGACAAACACTCCGGCCGCGCCGCCGATCAACGCCAGCACCACACCTTCCGTCAGCCACTGTCGCAGCAGGCGCAGGCGCCCGGCCCCGAGTGCGAGACGAACCGCGGTTTCCTGCGCGCGCACAGTGGCACGCGCCATCATCAGGTTGGCGAGGTTGGCGCAAAGAATGAGCAGCACGGCGCACGTTGCACCGAAGAGCAGCAGCAAAGACGTTCGCAGTTCTACCTGCAAGTGACGCAGTCCCTGATCGCCGGGCAAGGCAGCAATGCGAACTGCCAGAAACCGTTCGCGATTGAATGCACTCACAGTTGCCGGTAACTGTGAGGCTTCAAACTCGCGCAACTGTCGATAAAGAACATCGAGCGACGCCTGTGCTTGCTCGGCTGTAACGTCGGGCTTGCGCCGTGCCATGACACTCAGCCATTGATGACGGCGGCTTGTCATGCGCGTGGGTGGCAGCGGGTTGAAGACCGGCGTCATCATCAACGGCACGCGCACGTCAGGATTATTCGAGAGGTCCAAACCGTAAAATCCCGGCGGCGTGACACCCAGAACTGTCAGTGGTTGTTCGTTGACGAGGATCGTTTTGCCGATGAGGTTCGGATCTTTGTTGAACCTGCTTTCCCAAAACGCATAACTCAGAACCGCGACCGGATGCGCGCCGGGTGTGACGTCGTCTTCCTGCGTGAAAAACCTTCCGGCCCACGGGCGCACACCGAGCACCTCGAAGAAGTTTCCACTGACGAGCTCGCCGCGTACACGTTCGGTTTGATCGCCGTAGGTGACATTCATCTGCGTGCCGCCGCGCGCGATCACGCCGGAGTAGACAGAGTTTCGATCGCGCAGGTCCTTATACATCGGGAAGGAAAACGAGCTGTCGCCGTCTGGCCCATCCTTCGGGTCGTACGTTGAAAGGACCGCGAGCTGATCGGGGTTCGCCACTGGCAGGCTCTGTAGCAACACCTTGTCGAGCAACGAAAAGATCGCGGCATTGGCGCCGATGCCGAGAGCCAGCGTCAGCACCACCACACAGGCAAACACCGGATTCTTCATCAACATCCTGAGCGCGTAGCGAATGTCCTGGAACATTTGACTCTCTCCTATGGACGTCTCCTTGGAGTGCGGTGCCTTGGCACCGCTTTGGCCAAAGCGGTGCCA
>DASVGE010000370.1:0-4500 GCA_036379695.1 Pyrinomonadaceae bacterium
CGACCGGCTTAGTGCCTTCGTGTCTTTTGTGGTTAACGTTTAGCAGTCTACATTCGCGGGCTGGGGCTTGGACTCGGAGTCGGGCTCGCTTCGGGACTCGGGCTTCCACTCGGAGTGGGGCTCGGCATCGGTTCACCCGGCGTCGGGCTTGGCATCGGTTCGCCCGGTGTCGGAGTTGGCATCGGGCTCGGTGCTGGTGACGGGCTCGCAGTTGGACTTGGCGAAGGAGTCTGTGCCGGCATCGGACTTTCCGTCGGCATCGTAGTCGGTGTAGTCGGCGTCACAGGCTCCGTAGCCGGATTTGCTACCTCGGTACCCGTCGCCGCAGGCGTGGTCTGCTGTCGCCGGCTCCGTGCAACACCGCGCGACGGAGTAAACGAACACCTCATCGTCGAACCCGAAACCGGTGTCAGCGTCAGTCGATTACCTCGCTTGTTTCCGCGCATTGAAATCACAGTCTGCGGCGCCGTGGGATCAGTTCCAGGCATTGAAAGCGCCACCGCCGTGTAACCACCCGTCGTCGAAGCGACGATCCGTCCCGTCTTACCATCAGAAGTCGTAAATTCATTTCCATTTATGGTCAGCGTTGTGTCGCCAGTCAGACCGGCAGCGTCGCATCTCCATGTTCCCGTGTAGGTTCCTGATAGATCGGTCTGAGTCGTTGCCGCGGCAGTGGTTTGGCTTGGTTGTACCGGATCCTGAGCGGCTTGAAGTGCCCAAAAACTTCCTGCTAACGAAAGACTTAATATCGTAAACAACAACATCTTTCTGTTCATTGATTCTCTCCTCCCATGCTCGTTCGACGCGCAGTTCTCGGCCCGCGCGCTCTGAAATACTTACCGTTAGGGGATTGTGCCTACAAGAAAGGAGGGAACGTAAATCTTGTACCACTCAAAGCGCTAAATCTCAACCTCAAAACCGGGCGCTCCGTGGAGTGCGGTGTGCTATGGCCAAAGCGGTGCCAAGGCACCGCACTCCAAAGAGAAGCCTAATAACACTTTGTGTCTTGCGGACTTTATGGTAAACACTTTTGCGAGCATCCCAAACTAAGTACCGAGGAACCCAATGCGACCAGAAAACTCTATTCGATTGTTGTCTATCCTTGTTTGCACGCTGCTGCTTGCACTGCTAATCGCCGGCTGCCAGCCGGGGCCTTCCGGCGGCAACACCACCGGCACCAACGCCAACGGCGGCGCCGGAGCAAAGCACAAACTCGCTTTCGTGACAAACAATGCGTCTGACTTCTGGACCATTGCCCGTAAAGGCACCGAGAAAGCAGCCAAGGAAATTCCGAACATTGAAGTCGAATTCAGGATTCCCGCTGACGGTACCGCCGCGGAACAACAGCGCCAGGTCGACGACCTGCTCGCAAGAGGCATCCACGGCATCGCGATCAGTCCCGTTGACCCGAAGAACCAAACGGCGATGCTCAACCGTGCCGCCAGCCAAACGCTCGTGGTTACACAGGACAGCGATGCGCCCGACAGCAATCGCACTTGTTATATCGGAACGGATAACGTCGCGGCAGGTCGTCAGGCCGGCGAGCTCGTCAAAGAAGCTCTGCCACAGGGCGGCAACATCATGGTCTTCGTCGGCGTGCTCGACGCCGCCAACGCTCAACAGCGTTACCAGGGTTTGAAGGAAGCACTTGAGGGATCGAACGTGAAGATCATCGACGTGCGCACCGACAACACCGAGCGCGTGCGCGCGAAAGCAAATGCAGCGGACACGCTGGTGAACTATCCGGACATCGCCGGCATGGTGGGACTGTGGTCGTACAATGGTCCAGCGATCCTGAGCGCTGTCAGAGAAGCGAACAAGCTCGACAAAGTAAAGATCATCGCCTTCGACGAAGAGGATGAAACGTTGACCGGCATCAAGGACGGCGCGATCTACGCCACTGTCGTCCAGCAGCCGTTTGAGTTTGGCTACCAGTCAATGGCGCTGATGGCGAAGGTCCTGGATGGCGACAAGAGTGGTATCCCGGCCAGCAAGCAGATCTTCGTGCCGACGATTGCCGTCAAGAAAGCCGACGTCGAAGAGTTTATTAAGAAGATCAACTCTCTCCGCGGACGCACCAGCTAAACAACTGTGGCGACAAACATCCCAATCCTCGAAATGGAGGGAGTCAGCAAACGGTTCCCAGGGGTTGTTGCGCTCGATAACGTCAGCCTCAAGGTTGGTGAGGGTGAGATTGTCGCGCTGATCGGTGAAAACGGCGCCGGTAAGTCGACGCTGATGAAAATACTTGGCGGCGCGATCGCACGCGACACCGGGACGCTCAAGATCAATGGCGAGCCGGTTGAGATACGCTCGCCACGCGAAGCGAGCGCGCTGGGCATCGAGTTTATTCACCAGGAGCTCAGCGTGCTCGACAACCTCGACGTTGGAGCCAATATCTTCCTGCGTCGCGAGCCCACCTTCGGCGGTCCGCTGAAGCTGATCGATCGCAAACGCATCTACCGTGAGTCGGACGAGATTCTGAACCGGCTTGGTGTCGATGTTTCGAGCCGCACTCCTACCAGTCAACTCTCAATCGCGCAACAGCAACTGGTCGAGATCGCGCGGGCCATCAGCACCGGCGCGCGGATAATCATCATGGACGAGCCGACGTCGAGTTTGACGCTGACTGAAACACGTCGCCTGCTCGAGTTGGTTAAAGATCTCAAGGCCCAGAACGTCAGCATCATCTACATTTCGCATCGCATGCACGAGGTTGAGGAGATCGCAGATCGTGCGGTCGTGCTTCGTGACGGAAAGAATGCGGGCGAGATACAGGGCGGCGAGATCACGCACGAGCGCATGGTGCGAATGATGGTCGGGCGCGACTTGAAAGATTTCTTCAAAGGCGCGTCGAGTAATGGTGAGCGGACGAACGGTGACGGCGGTTTTGAAGTGCGGCGCTTGCGCACGCTGCGATATCCGAATCACCGGCTCGCTTTCAACGTCGCAAAGGGCGAAGTGCTTGGGTTTGCAGGACTGGTCGGAGCCGGACGCTCTGAAGTTGCAAGAGCGATCTTTGGCGTTGAGGAAGCGTTGGAAACTGAAGTCGTGCTTGGGGGTAAGGCGTTGAGCATTCGCTATCCGCAGGACGCGATCACGAATGGCATTTACCTGGTTCCTGAAGATCGCCGTCTCTCGGGGCTCATCGTCGATTTCAACGTGCGCGAGAATATTTCGTTGCCAAACCTGGAGAGCTATTCGTCGGCGAAGATCATCAACCGGTCGAAAGAGTCGAAGGCGGCGCTCGACGCGTGTAAAGCAATCAATATCAAAACGCCGTCGCCGGAGATGCGAGCGGCAAATCTCAGCGGTGGCAATCAGCAAAAGGTGGTATTGGCGAAGTGGCTGACGTTCGCGCCGCGCGTGTTGATCTTCGACGAGCCGACGCGCGGTATCGACGTAGGGGCGAAGGCGGAGATCTATCAGCTCATCCGCAACCTCGCCGCGGAGGGTGTGTCGGTAATCGTGATCAGTAGTGAGATGGAAGAGGTGCTCGGCATCAGCGACCGCATCGCAGTGATGCACGAGGGTCGTTTGACGGGAATTCTTGAGCGTTCACAGTTCAGCGAAGAGGCGGTCATGCGCCTCGCTACAGGCACCGAAGGATAGCCACAAAAAGGCGCCAAAAACACAAAAATGAAAACCAATCATTCAGTAATTTCTCGAATCATCAGCTCAACAAAATCATTTGTGTTTTTTGCGCCTTTTTGTGGCAAATAAGGATTAGAGGCTTATGAAAAAAGAGCTCGGTATCTTTGTCCTGCTTATCGTTCTCTGCGTCATCGTTTCAATCATCAATCCGAATTTCCTGGCCGTGATCAATCTTCAGAACCTCGCGCGGCAGATTGGCGCGTTTGGGATCTTCAGTATCGGTCTCGGGCTGGTGATCATCACCGGTGGCATCGAACTGTCAGTGGGTTCGATGATGGCGCTGCTCGGTGTGTTGTTGTCGATGATGCTGACGGAATGGGGATACGGCGCGGCGTTGGGAGTGCTGGCGTGCATCGGCATCGCGATGGCGCTGACCCTCGGTCACGGGCTGCTGATCACTCGTCTCAACATGCAGCCATTCATCGTCACACTTTGTGGCCTGCTGTTCTATCGCGGCCTCGCGCGCTTCATCACCAACGATGAAACAAAAGGATTCGGCACCGTTGCCGGTCTCGATTTCCTGCGTCGCCTGGCAAACGACAATCTGTTCGGCATACCAATGCCGTTTGTGCTCTTGCTGATCATCAGTTTCATCACGTGGATCGTGCTGCACCGGTCAGTTTACGGTCGCTACCTGTTCGCCACTGGTCGCAACGCCGAAGCCGCACGCTACGCCGGCATCAACACCAACCAGATCGTCACTTTCACTTACGTGATCGCGGGCGTCCTGACAGCGATCTCGGGAATTATCTTCGCCTTCTACACAAATTCCGTGTCACCTGCGAATCACGGTAATGCTTACGAACTCTACGGCATCGCCGCAGCGGTGCTGGGCGGCTGTTCGTT
>DASVGE010000371.1:0-4918 GCA_036379695.1 Pyrinomonadaceae bacterium
ACGAACTGATGACGTTCTGACATGGTGGAACTCACTCTCCAGGGCATCCTCTCGACTCCTTTCGAGACGAAAGGTATCAGCAACGGGAAAAGTGTTTACCATGTCTCCGAACATGTGTTTAGGATGTCTCCGGTCTATACATCTTCCTGACTTGTGCTTGACTTAGCTCCTTGGAAGGGTGAGACGAGTAAAGAGAGAACAAGTCAGGAAGAGGGGCTTGCCCCCGCTCGCCGGAAACCTGGTTAGGAGTAAAGCTCTTCGATCAAGTCGCCGTAGCGTTCGTCGATGACTTTGCGTTTGACCTTTAGCGTGGGGGTGAGTTCGCCGCCGTCGATGGTGAATTCATTGGGCAGCAGCGCTACGCGGCGGATGCGTTCGTAGTCAGCCAGCTCGGCAGTCAGTCTCGCGACGTCGCGTTGCACGAGCTTAATGGCGGCGGGATCCTTGCTCAGCGCTTCACGGTCTTTCGACGCCTCTTCACCAGCTTCGGACAACGCCTGCTTCAAACTTTCCCATTCAGGAACGATCAGCGCCACCGGCTGCTTCCGCCCGGTCCCAACCACCACCACCTGACTGACAAACTCGCTCTCCTTCAAAAGACTCTCGATCAACTGCGGCGCGACATATTTTCCGTTTGAAAGCTTGAACAGGTCCTTCTTCCGATCGGTGATGTATAGCTGACCGTCTTTCTCCAGATGACCAACGTCGCCGGTGTAGAACCAACCATCCTTCAACACCGCGGCGGTCGCTTCCGGCTGACCGTAATAACCCCGCATCACGTTCGGACCGCGCACGAGTATCTCGCCATCGTCGGCAATCTTGATCTCGATACCCTCGAACGGTATTCCCACCGATCCGACACGATTGTTCCCCGGCCGGTTTGCCGAGACGATGCACGTCTCCGTCGCTCCGTAACCTTGCAGTATCGGTATGCCGGCAGCCAGGAACGAGTACGACAAGGTCGGCGAAAGCGGCGCGCCACCGGAAACGAAGTATCGCAAACGCCCACCGACGCCCTCGCGCCACTTGGAAAATACCAGCTTACTGGCAAGCTTCTGCTTGATCGCCAGCCGCGGAGAGATCCATTTGCGTTTGTCCTTGAGCTCGCCGTAGCGCTGGCCCACGGCGAGCGAGCTCATGAAGATCGACTTCTTGTAGCCCTTCTCCGCCATGCCTTTCTTGATGATCCGGTGATAGACCTTCTCAAACAGACGCGGCACAGCCGTCATCACCGTCGGCGCAACCTCGCGCAGGTTCTCACCAACCTGGTCAAACGACGCGGCGTAGTAAACAGACACGCCGCAATAACAGAAAACGTAGAACCCGTCTCTTTCAAAGATATGCGACAAGGGCAGCACTGACAGGGCCACGTCAGTTGGCCCGATCGGCAATCCTTTTCCGATCGAGATCACGTTTGACATGAAGTTGTTGTGGGTCAGCATCACGCCTTTCGGCTCGCCGGTCGTGCCTGACGTGTAAATGATCGTTGCGAGATCATCCGGCCTGACGGCTTGCAGGTAAGCTTCGAAGGCGCCGGGACGTTGCTGGGCCAGTTCGCGTCCTTTTTGCTCCAGGGTGTCTAAAGAGATGCCGTGCTCGATATCTTCAGCGACGTCCGAATCGAAGAAGATGACGTGCTCCAGAGATCGTTTTGCCAGCGCTGGGTGGACGTGCTTGTAAAGCCGGCGAGTGGAAATGAACATCGCTTTCGCGCCGGAGTCGGAAAGAATGTATTCAACCTGGTCCAGCGCCTGGGTGGTGTAGATCGGAACGTTGATCGCGCCGAGACTCAGGATCGCGAGGTCGGCGATCGACCACTCGGGTCGATTCTCCGAGAGCAGGGCGATGCGGTCTCCCGGTCGCACGCCGAGGCCGGACAAGCCGAGGGCAACGTTCTTAACCCGCTCGACGAAAGTTGCAGCGGGAATGTTGTACCACTTGCCGTCAGCGCGGTAATTCAGCGCATCTTCTTTGTTGTGATGGGAAACTCTGCCAAGGATTAAACCCGGAACGGAAGACGCTTCCCTGGACGTTTCAGTTTTCGCAGTTTTAGCCGAGGCCATTAGAGTTTACATCCTCATAAGAAATAGTAGGCCGCAGATTATCGCAGATCGGAAATCTGCGTTACTCCGCGTTCATCTGCGGCCCTGCTTTTCCGGTGGCGCTTGCGCGGTGCGTTTTCGACATGGCCGTTGAGCGTTGCGAGCGCGGCGGTGATCAGGAACAGCAATGCGTTCGATGTCGTGTGCAAAGTGAAATCGAAAAAGCTATGCACCAGCACAGCAAAACAACCACTCAACGCCGCCAACGCCACGCCACGCCGGAAATCATCCTGCGATCGCGCCCGCTTCAAAGCGAGGTAAAACAACAACACTACAAAGCTTAGCGCCAGGAGTCCGCCGATAATCCCGCCGTCTGAAAGCACCTGCAGATAATCGTTGTGCGCTTGCTCCAGCCGGAAGAAGCCGTTACGCGTGTCGTACTTCGTGTAAACAACACCGAATGCGCCCAACCCGGTGCCTAAGAACGGGTGCGCTTTGATTATGTCGAGCGTCACTGACCAGAAATGCGCGCGGCCGGTGGTCGGATCTTCAAAGTTGACGCTGTCAATGAAACGATAGATCGAGAACTCACCACCAAACGCCATCACACCGAGAAACAAACCAAACAGCAGCGCCGCCGCCATCCCAACCCGCGTGCCGGCGTGTTTTAACCGGCTCGATTTCACTCTCCGCCGCTCACCTTGCGATCTCCATACCGCGGTCACGACAACCAGGAACATGATCTGCGCCACCAGGCTGATGATGCCTCCGCGCGAGGCGGTCATCACCAGGGCAATCCCCATCATGCCGGCGATGAACACATAGAGCAGTCGCTTGTCTTTCTCGACACTGCCGGCGAAGAGCAGGCCCAAAGGCAGCGCAATCGTCAGTTCCATGTAACCGGCGAAATGGTGTCGATTGATGAACGGACCAAAAGCCGTGCTTTGCGGCAACTCACGCACCCAGTAGACCTTGTTCGGACTGATGAATGACTGCGTCAACCCGAATATCGCCAGACAAAAACCGAAGATCATGATCGTCCGCACGAGCAGGTGCAGGCGATGTGGCGTGTCGACAAACACGAGGGTCGCCGCAAAGTAGATCAACAGTGTCGCCAGTTGGACCAGCACGAGCCGCGTTGAGTAAGGATCGAGCGACAGGGTGTTGGTGAGCCCGAACGCGGTGTCAGTTGCGACTTCGCGCAGTGGCAGCAATTGAATCAGGCCGAGCACCAAAGCTCCGAGCAAAGGCAGTTGCAGCAGGTTGCGGCTGATCCTGAGGTTGCCGAGGCGCCACGCGTCGAGCACCCATAAAACCAGGAGCGTCAGCCCGCCGAGATTGAACAATCCGAGCGCCCAGTAGTGAACAGTGCCGTACGCGAGCGCCGAAGTCACGATGGCGACGCAGATCACGAGGAACGCAAACCGGCTGGCAAGCGTGTGCCTGAGACGAAAGCGAGGTTCGGGCGAACTCGTTCGCGCCAGCGGTGTGCTGTCAGCTACCGCGATGCTAGTTTCTGCGTTTGATACTGAAGTTGTCATACCACACCGAACCAAAAATCGGACAAATCGGCGTTTCTTCATTGACGCACGTATTGCGCATCACTCTCAGAATCACTGCTTCAGTTTTTTCACCGGTCTTGAAAGAAAAGCTGACGCGACCCCAGTTGCTCGTACCGCGCGGCGCCGCCTCCGAAGCAACCATTGTCTTCTCATTGACCGGGTCGAGAACCTCGACCACCGGTTTGCTTCCACTCTCGAGATCTTCCGTGCTCACATAACCTTCAAACTCGTAATCCGTGTTGGGCTCGACCGGCACGAGCTGGTAGACCTGGACTAAACCGACGTTCTGGCGCACCTGGAATATCAAGCGCAGGCTTCGCCCACCCTTTTGACCCTTGCTCGCATCGATGTCGACTTGTACTTGCGACGCCCCGCGGGCCTGCCAACCAAAGGGCGCGTTTGAACCATAAGTGCCGGACTCTTCGAAACTGTTGTCAAAAATGCGACCCACTTCGGTGCGCAGGCTGTCGCTCGCGATATCGTTCCAAACTTTGAGTGCATCGTGATAGCGGTGCTCGTTTTTAAGACTCGCGATGATCGACTCCCCACTGGCGAGGTTGGCTTTTCGTTCCTCGATGCTCATCTCATTCCAAAACTTGAGCCCCTGATCGGTCTGTTTTAGTCCTATGAGGAAGACTGCGAATTGCGCGCGGACGGCTGAACTTTCGCCGACGGCTTTCTTGATCGATTCGGGATCGTCGCCGTAAAGCTGCCACGCCAGATTGAATAATTGGCCCTGAAATTCCGGCTCTGCTTTACTGGCGAGGCGCAGTTCGGCAAACGCTTCGTCGTAGCGCGCGTTTCGCACCAGGAGATTGCCGAGATACCAGTGCGGGTAGGCGTATGAAGGCGCAAGAGCGACTGCGCGTTTCAACGCGTGCTCCGCTTTTGCAGCCTCGCCCACCTGCTCGTACGCCGTTCCCAGCGACGTCCAGTAACGATAATCGTTTGGAGAAAGACTGACTGCTTTTTCGAATTCGGCGATTGACTTCGCCTGTTGCTCGAGCGAGAAGACTCTCTGTTGGACCTGGCCCATGCGCCAGTGCGTCAACGGATCGTCCGGCGCCATGGACGCCGCCCGTTGCGCAGCTTCAATACTATTCGTCTCAGTATTGAAATACTCCGCGAGCGTATTCCCGAGATACCAGCGCACAACATAGTACGACCACACCCCAGCAACCAGCAGCAACAGGATCAACACAACCCTGACCACCGGGTTCCTAACGTTTATGTGAATCAGTTCTTGCGCCATTTGTGCTTTAGGGCGCCTCCTTGGAGTGCGGTGCCTTGGCACCGCTATGGCCAAAGCGGTGC
>DASVGE010000372.1:0-17333 GCA_036379695.1 Pyrinomonadaceae bacterium
CGGCACCGCACTCCAAAGAGGCGCCCGATTTATTCGTATCTGAGTGCTTCGAGCGGATCGATCTTCGTGGCGCGCAGCGCCGGAACCAGGCACGCCACCAGCGCCACGAGCGCGAGCAGCAGCGGCACGATCGTAAACGTCAACGGATCCGATGCCTTCACTCCAAAGAGCAACGAGCTCATCAAACGCGTCAGCGCAAACGAAGCGCCAATACCGATGACCACGCCTACGAGCGTCAACGCCATTCCCTTCTTCAACACGAGAAACAGAATGTTTCGTGGCGTCGCGCCGAGCGCCTGTCGCACGCCGATCTCATTCGTGTGCTGCGTCACGAAGTACGCCAGCACTCCGTAAATCCCGAGCGACGCCAGCAACAACGCCAGCGCTGCAAATCCCGCCAGCATGATCATCCCCATGCGTCGCTGCGCGGCTTCCGTGCCGAGCACTTCCGCCATCGTCGCCACGTTCGACACCGGCTGATCCGGATCGACTTCACGAATGATCTGTCGCACTGACCCCACGAGGTTCCACGTTTCACCTGTCGTGCGGATCGCGAGGTCGCGCGGGATGTACCACACGTTATCGATCTGCTGGTAAGGCAGGTACATCTCGGCTTTGACCGGCTCGTCGATCCCCATCTGACGCACGTCCGCAACGATCCCGACAATCTGCATCCACGGCGTATCCTCATCCGGCCCACCGAGCTTGAACCGGCGCCCGAGCACGTTCTCGCCGGGCCAGTACTGTCGCGCCATCGTTTCGTTGATGATCGCAACCGGCATTGACTGCGCGTTGTCGCTGTTTTCGAAGTAACGTCCCTGGCGCAGCGGAATGTTCATCGCCTTGAGGTAGTTAGTACTGACCTGTCGATGATTCGAGTCGTAAGCCATGCCGGGAATCGGCGCTTTGAGTCCTTCCGGATAGAAACCGCTCGTCCCACCTTTCCACGCCAGCGGCACCGAAGTGCTGTAACCCGACGCGACCACGCCCGGCAGATGTTCGACCCGTTGCAGCACCTGCTGGTAGAAGTTGTCGCGCTTCTGCGGCTCCCGGTATTTCTCGCGCGGCAGTATCGTGCGCATCGTGAGGACCTTCTCCGGCTCCAGCATCGAATACTGGCGGAAAAGTTGAAACAGCGTTTGAATGAGAAGACCCGCGCCCACCAGCAACACGATCGACAGCGCGACTTCAAACACGATCATCGCGCTGCGCAAGCGCCCGGTGGAAGTTACACGTCCACTACTCTGCTTCAACGCATCGTTCAAATCGACCTTGGCAGACTGAAGGGCGGGCACGAGCCCGAAGATGATTCCCGTGACGATTGAAATGCCGAGCGTGAAAATGAGTATGCGTACGTCGAGCTTCAGACTCGTCGCAAGCGCCATCTCTTCCGGAACAAGCCCCTGCAGGAACGTAAAGCTTCCGTAGGCCAGCAACGATCCGAACACGCCTGCCGCAGCAGCAAGCAACAGACTTTCCGTCAACAGTTGCCGGATCACACGAGAACGCCCCGCGCCCAACGCCATGCGCAGCGCGATCTCTTTGCGACGCCCAACCGCACGCGCCAACAGCAATCCCGCGACGTTCGCACACGCGATCAGCAACACAAACGCGACTGCGACCAGCAACACGATCAGCGAGCTACGCGCATCGCCGACAAACTGATCGCGCACCGGCAGGACCACGGCGCCGAGTTTCCCTTCCATCGTCGCGGCCGGATGGTCCACTGCAATCCGGTGCATGACGGCGTTCATATCAGCCTGTGCCTGCGACACGGAAACGCCGGGCTTCAAACGCGCCACCACCGTCAGAAAGTGACCACCGCGATTCGCCCAGTCTTCCTGATCGAGCGCGATCGGAACCCACAGTCGTGTGTCTTTCTCGAAAAACTGAAAACTCGCGGGCATCACACCGACAACTGAATGCTTCTCGCCGTTGAGCAAAATGTCGCGGTTGAGGATGTTGCGATCGGCGCCGTAGCGACTCTGCCAGAGGCTGTAGCTCAACACCGCGACCTTGTTCGCGCCTGGTCGATCTTCGTCGGCCTGAAAACTGCGACCGAGGAGCGGCTGCACACCGAGCAGCGGAAAGAAGTTGGCAGTGACTGAGTATGCGGCAACTCGTTCCGGCTCGCCGTCACCGGTGAGATTGAAACTCGTCTCGTGGCTGGCAGCCATGTCGGCGAACGACTGGTTTTGTGCCTTCCAATCGACGTAGTTTGCAGGCGCCGGCGTGTTGTGGGGGAAGCCGGCGAAGGTGGCATCTTCCCAGACGATCACCAGCTCTTCCGGATTGTGAAACGGAAGCGGCCTCAGCAGCACGGCGTTCACCACACTGAAGATCGCGGTGTTCGCCCCAATGCCAAGCGCAAGAGTTATTAGAGCAATAGCCGTGAACCCCGGCCGTTTAAGTAAACCTCGAACCCCATAACGAATGTCTTTGATTACTGTTTCCATAATTCTTAAACACCACGAGACATTTAAATGTAGCCACGGATTACACGGATGACACAGATTTTAATCCGTGTTTATCCGTGAAAATCCGTGGCTTACTTTAATGCTTCCAATGGATCGATCTTGGCCGCTCTTCTGGCCGGCACGAGGCACGCAACCAACACAACAGCAGCCAACACGATTGCCACCGCAATAAACGTCGTCGTGTCGATCGGCTTCACCCCAAACAACAACGTCGTCAGATAACGAGTCACCGCAAACGCGCCCGCCACACCGACCCCGATCCCAACCACAGCCAGCAACATCGCGCGCCGCATCACGAGCTTGAGCACGTCGCCGATCTGCGCTCCGAGTGCCATGCGCACACCGATCTCATGCGTCCGCTGCGTGACGTAGTAAGAAGTGACACCGTAGATACCAAGCATCGCGAGCAACATTGCCACACCCGCAAACGCGCTCAACAACAACATCGGCAACCGTCGCGGCGCTGCGGAAGTCGCCACCACATCGTCCAGGGTTCTGACGTTGTAATTCGGAATCGCTTTGTCGACTGCCTTAATCGCTTCACGCACCGAGTCCGCCACCATCGTTGGCTCACTCGCCGTGCGCGCCACGAGCGTGAGACTGCCCCAGTTCGCGTCCTGCGCGTGCGGCACGTACATCTGGAACGTCGCCTCTTTGTCCAGTGAAGACTTCGTGTCGCCCACCACACCAACAACTTCACGCGGAAACTTCTCGTCACGCCAGGCGTTGAATCGCCGGCCAATCGCATTCTCACCCGGCCACAACCGCCGCGCCATCGTTTCATTCACGATCGCAACTTTCGTTGACTGCATCGTGTCCTGATCCGTAAACGCCCTTCCGGCTTTCAACGGAACCTGAAGCGTTTGAAAGTAATCGGGCGTGATCGTAAGCCAGAGCGCGCTTATCTGTTCATGGCCCGTCATCGGCCGGCCCTCGGCAATCACACCGCGCCCGAGGTTGAACTGATCTCCTCCGAGCGGCAGGCTAAGTACCAGTGCCGCTGACTGCACTCCCGGCGTCGTCTTCACCTGATCGATCAATTGTTTGTAAACCTGCGCGCGCGGTTCGCCCGGCTTGTATTTGCCCGGCGGCAGTGTCAAACGCATTGCCAGCACGTTCTCAGGATTGAATCCGGGATCGGTCTCTCTCAGGTGCAGAAAGCTCTTGATCAGCAGACCTGCACCCGCCAGCAGAATGAACGAAAGCGCGATCTCAGAAACGATCAGCAAGCTTCCGACCCGATTGCGCCCGCCGCTTTCGGATCCACGTTGCCCACCGTCTTTTAAAGCCTCGTTCAGGTTAGGTCGTGACGTTTGCAGTGCGGGGACGAGTCCAAACAAAATTCCGGCCAACACCGTCACGCCGAGCGCGAAAACAAACACGCGCAGATCAACTACGATCTCGTCCATCCGCGGCGTGTTCTCGGGACTGATCGCAATCAGCAGTTTGATCAACCAAAAGCTCAGCGCCAGACCCAACACTCCGCTCCCCAGCGAAAGCATCACACTCTCGGTCAGCAGTTGGCGCACCACACGCAGGCGACTGGCACCCAGCGCCGTGCGCAACGCGATCTCTCTTTGCCGGTACGCGGCGCGAGCCAACAAGAGATTCGCGACGTTCGCGCACGCAATCAGCAGCACAAACGCGACCGCGCCCAACAAGATCAGCAGCGAGGTTCTCAACTCGCCGACGAGGCTTTCACGCAGCTCGAGCAGTCGCACGCCCCAGCCGGCGTTTGTATCGACGTAGTTCTGGGCCAGACGTTGATTGATCGTGTCGAGCTCCGCCTGTGCCTGCGAAAGAGGCACGCCGGGCTTGAGCCGCGAAACGACGTTCAGGTAACGATTGTCGCGAGCTTCTTTAGCGGGATTCAAAGGGAACGCTGACCAGATTTCAGAGTCGCGTGGGTAGTTGAATTCCGCGGGCATGATTCCCACGATCGTCGAAGGTCTGCCGTTCAAAGTGATCTTGCGGTTGACGACGTCCGCGGCTCCTCCGAATCGTCGCTGCCACAGCCCGTGACTTATCAACACGACCGACTCGCTGCCTTCCTGCAAATCCTGCGGCTGGAAAGTGCGGCCACTCACCGGGTTCATCTTAAACAGCGGGAAGAACTCTGCCGACACACCCGCTCCCCGCACACGTTCGGTCTCGTCGCCGGTGGTGAGAAAAAAGCTGCCGCCGATATACGCAGCGATCTGTTCGAACGACTGGCTCTGCTTCTGCCACTCAGCAAGGTCCGGCACAGACATGTTGCTCTGAGTGGTTCCCAGTTTCGGATTGACTCCGTAGAAGAGCACGATCCGCTCCGGCTCAGGAAAATCCAACGGTCTCAGCAAAACCGAATTGACGACCGTGAACATCGCCGTCGTCGCACCGATTCCCAGCGCGAGCGTCGAAATCGCAATCACGAGAAATCCCGGCCGCTTGAGAAAGCTGCGCACACCATAGCGAATGTCTTTAATCAGTTTGTCCATCGGTTGAACCTTAATCGTCAGTACAGCGGGGGCAAGCCCCTCTTCCTGACTTGTTCTTTTTAGAGAACCAATTTAGCCCCGAGTGAATTAACAAGTCAGGAAGAGGGGCTTGCCCCCGCTGCTGACCCGACGAAGACTCTACTCATTGCGGAGTGCGATCAGCGGCTCGACTTTTGTCGCCCGCCGCGCCGGAACGTAACACGCAATCAGCGCCACGCCGACCAGCAACAACGAAACAAAACCAAACGTGAGCGGATCCGTCGCACTCACTCCGTAAAGCACACTCGTGATCGCGCGCGTCGCGAGATATGCGCCCAGCAAGCCCAACGCAGCGCCGATGATCGTCAGCTTCAATCCATGACTGAGAACCAACCGCAGCACGTCGCTCAACTGCGCACCGAGCGCGAGTCGCACGCCAATCTCATGCGTGCGCTGCGCCACTGCGTACGACGTGATCCCGTAAACTCCGATCGCCGCAAGCATCAAGGTGACGAGTCCAAACACGCCCAACACCGTCGCCGCGATCTTCGCCGGAAACAGCGCGAGCTTCATGTGCTCGGTCAACGTCTTAACGTCAAACAACGGCAGGTTCGGATCGAGCGACTGCACCTGCTCGCGCACCGGACCAAACAAACCATCAGGATTACCCTTCGTGCGCACCACTAAAATGCCGCTCGCGTTGTAGTCCTGGTTCATCGGCGTCCAGACAAACGGGCGCGGCTCTTCGGCAATGTTGAAATACTTGCCGGTCGGCACTACACCGACGATGCGAACCCATGGCCCACCGGCGCCGCGAAAGCTGAAACGCTTTCCGACCACGTCCGCTGTGTTTTGCAGTTCCGGCAGCAAACGACGCACGTACGCCTCGTTAACAACCGCCACTTGTTCGGATTTCTCCGCGTCCTGTTCGGTAAACTCACGTCCCTGCAAAATCGGCGTCTTCATCGTGCGGAAGTACCCTGGCCCAACGCTGCCGGTCATCGCCAGTGGAACATTCTCACCACGCTCGGCCGGTTTCCCTTCCACAAAAATCTGGTTGCTGTTGAAGTTGAGACTCAGCGGGATGTAACTCATGATCGCCGCCGACTCGACGCCCGGCAGTGTTTGCAAACGTTCGTTCAGTTGCCGGTAGAACTGTTTGCCCCGCGCTTCGTCGTATCCCTGCAAACCGAGATCGAACGACATCGTGAGCCCGTTTTGTGGATCGAAACCCGGATTCATTGTTTGCAGGTGTTGCAAGGTGCGAACGACGAGTCCCGCCGCAATCAGCACCACGAGTGAGATCGCGATCTGCGACACGACGAGTATGCTTCGCAAACGCGTCCTGGCCGCGCCGCCCTGTGCCGCTGTGGCTTTCAAGACGGTCGAGACATTGGACCGCGTGGCTTGCAACGCCGGCGCTAACCCGAAGATCGCGCCGGCAGCCAACGACACCGCCAGCGAGAACAAGAGCACGCGCCAATCGACGCCGACATCCATCGCGAGGGGAAAGTCGATCGGAGGCCTGAATGTCAGCAATGCTTTCAGAATCCAAACAGCAAGCAACACGCCGGCAGCGCCACCGACAAATGAAAGCAAAATACTTTCCGTGAGTAGTTGCCGGATCAGGCGCAGTCGATTCGCGCCCATCGCCAGGCGGATTGCGATCTCTCTGCGTCGATCGGTTGCACGCGCGAGCATGAGCCCGGCCAGGTTGGTGCAAGTCACGAGTAGTACCAATCCCACTGCTCCCATCATCACCCAGGTGAAACTCACGACGGCGCCGCGCAGTTCGGGGATAATGAAACCGGGTGCATCGAGCCTGATCGATTGTCCTTCGTTATCGTCGGGATACTCTCTGGCGAGTTGTTGGGCCAACAGGTTGAGCGAGACTTCCGCCTGGCGTGCATTGACACCATCCTTCAGACGGCCGATGCCGAAGAAGTTTCTGGTGCTGCGCTTGTCGAGCCAGGTCGCGCCGGGTTCGGCCCATTCCATCATCGAAGCGAGCACCCAGATCTCAGGCGAGTAAACAAACTCGGTGCCTTTAAAACCTTCCGGCGCGATGCCGATCACCTGGAACTGGTGATTGTTGATGAGGACGTCTTTTCCGACGAGATTCGGATCGCCGCCGAAACGTCGCTGCCAGGAGTCGTAACTGACCACGATCACCGGCGCTGTCAGCTTTGTTTTATCTTCATCGGGGGCGAAGGTGCGGCCCTGAAACGGCTTCACGTTGAGCACGTCGAAATAGTTGCCGGAGACTTCGTAACCCCAGACACGTTCGTTCACGCCGCCGCGACTCAAACTCAGCGGCACAAATCGATAGACGAGCAGACCCGAGAGCACATCGTTGCGATCGCGGAAGTCTTTGTAGTTGGGATACGAGAAGGCCGACATCGAATCGTCCTTGCCGCGCACGGCAACGGCAACGATCTCACCCGGTCGATCTACCGGCAGTTTGCGCAACAGCACCGTATTCACGATGCTGAAGATCGCCGTGTTCGCGCCGATCCCCAGCGCCAGCGTGATCACCGCGATCGCCACAAACCCCGGCCTCTTCACCAGGCCTCTCACCGCATAACGAATATCTTTGATCATGATTTTTTAAATAGGTCCTACCAGTCCTATAGGTCCTATCCTTTCACTGGCCTTGCCTCAAAATCTTGACTCGCACCGATTGATCGTCTCCCGGAGCCGGGCCTGAACCCTCGTTGCGAAATTGATTGTCGGAACCGGCACGTCCTTCAATCAACAAGCTGCGCACGGATGAATTACCGCTAACCGCAGCGATGCGTGCGAGACTTGCAGCCTCGACTCCGGGAATGGCTTCAACTTTTTCCACCGCCTGCCGGTAAAACTCTCGTCCCTGAGTTCGCGTGTAACGAAGCAGATTGTCGTCTTCGGTTGAGAGAACGCGTCCCAACTGCGCGCGCACACCAATCACGTCGAAGAAGTTTCCGGTGACGATGGCGCCGTTGACGAGATCGGGTTGATCGTTGCGGTTGAGACTGGCGGTAATGCCACCCCAGGCAGCCAGGCCGTCAAAGACATTGTTCGAATCGCGCAGCGCCGCGTAATCGGGATAGGAAAAGATGCTCTGCGATGGTCCATTGAAGACAAACACCAACCGCTCGGGATCCTGGACCGGAAGCGGCTGCATCAGCGTGGCATTAACCACGCTAAAGATCGCGGTGTTTGCGCCAATCCCGAGCCCCAGCGTCAACACGGCAATCGCCGTGAACCCCGGGCGCTTGAGCAAACTGCGGACGCCAAAGCGAAGGTCTTTGATCAGTTGATCCATGTTGGTTTTAAGCGCCTCCTTGGAGTGCGGCGGCTTGCCGCCGCTTTGTCCTTAAAAAGCTTGATCGATACCAAAGCGGCGGCAAGCCGCCGCACTCCAAAGAGGCGCCCTCCTCATTCATACCGCAGCGCCACCAGTGGATCGACCTTCGTCGCGCGGCGCGCGGGCAGGTAACACGCCAGCAGCGCCACCACCGCCAACAGCGTCGGCACCAGCAGGAACGTCGATACGTCATACCCACTGACGCCAATCAACAACGACGACAACACCTGCGCCAGCGCCAGCGAGAGCACCAACCCAATCCCAACGCCAACCGCCGCGAGACGCATTCCCTGCCTCGTAATCATCTTCATCACATCGCTGCGATTCGCGCCGAGCGCCATGCGAATACCAACCTCGCGCGTGCGTTGCGAAACCACGTAAGCCATCACGCTGTACAGCCCGACCGCGCTCAACAAGATCGCCACCACCCCAAACGCGAGGGAAAAACTCGCGGCCATGTTTGGCGCCCACAGCGCATACGTCTTGTGCTGTTCCATCGTCTTCACTCCGAAGATCGGAACCCGGCGATCGAGCCCCTGGATCTGGCTGCGAACCGCACCCACTATCGAACGCGGATCAACATTCGCCCGCACCACAAGCGCCATCGTCGCCGGTCGCCGCTGACCTGACGCGTAGTAGAAGAACGGCCTCGGATCTTCCGCCAGTGCGCGGTACTTCCCGGTTTGACACACGCCTACAACTTCCAGCGCATCACGACTCTCAGCCCCGATGAAGATGCGCTTACCAACGGCACTCTCGCCCGGCCAAAGCATCTGGGCCATCTTCTGGTTCACGACGACTACGCGTTGAGTTTTTGCCCCGTCTCGATCGTCAAACTCACGACCTTCAAGAATCGGAATCTGCATCGTCTTGAAGTAATTCGGACCAACCACATTCGTCATGATGGTGCGTCCGGCACTCCCGCGCGCCAGCGTCTCGCCTTCTTTGAGAATCGGACCATTGGAGTTGGAACTATCCCCGAGCGGCAACGTTCGCGCGAGCGAGACGGCTTCAACACCCGGCACTGACGACACGCGCTCGACCACCTGCTTGTAAAAATTCCGGCTCTGCTCTTCCTCGTAGCCGATCAACGTCGGGCTCAGGAACACAAACAGCCCGTTCCGGTTGTCAAAGCCGGGATCCATCGTCTGTGCCTTGCGAAAACTCTTGATGAAGAGACCACCGCACACGAGCACCACCAGCGACAACGCCACCTGCGCCACCACCAGCACGTTCCGCAAACTAAACGCTCTTAACTTCCCTCTCTGCGCCTTTTCCGCATTGCCTTTCAACACGGGTACGACGTCGGGATTCGAAGAGTGCCAGGCCGGAGCGAGCCCGAACACCAGTCCGGTGCTCAGCGAAACGATCAGGGTGAAGATCAGTGCACGTGAATCAAGTGCGAAGAAGTTATCGACGATCTTGTACTCCAGGACCGGGACAAATCCCTGCATCAGATCCGTGACCCATAAAGCGAGTAACAATCCGAGACCGCCGCCGAGTAGCGACAGCAAAACACTCTCTGTCAGTAGCTGGCGAACGAGCCGTGCACGACTCGCACCCAAAGCCAAACGTATGCCGATCTCTTTCCGACGGGCTGCAGCTCTTGCCAGCATCAGGTTGGCGACGTTTGCACACGCAATCAAGAGAATCAGCCCGACGATGGCCATCGCGATCGCCCCCGCGCTCTTGAAAATGCTGCCCATGTCTTCAAAGCGACCGTCAATCTCACCCATCACTTTCGCTTGAGTGTTGTTGGCGCGATCGTCCGGATACGCCTGGTTCAAACGCGTTGCAATCGCCAACATCTCCGCGGAAGATTGTTCGAGGGAAACGCCCGGTTTGAGCCTGCCGATCACAGCCATCCAATGACTGCCGCGTTCTTTGAGCAGCCCCGGGCTGCGGCGCAATTCATCGGCCATCGACATCGGCACCCAGAAGTCGAGCGCGAGAGCCCACTTGGTCCCGACAAAAGCCTCGGGAGCAATACCAATTACCTGGTAGGCGCGGTTGTTGAGTTGGACCGTCTTGCCGACGATGTTCGGATCGGATCCGAGACGACGTTGCCAGAAACTGTGACTCAACACGACCACTGCATTCGCGCCGATCGTTTTATCTTCGTCCGGCAAAAACGCACGGCCCATAACAGGAGTGACCTGAAGCACGTCGAAGTAGTTGGCGGAAACTACCTGTCCCCAGATCACATCGTTCTGGTTCTCGGCGTCGATAGCTGCCTGTAGCATGTCCTCGGCTGCCAGGCCGGTGAACGATGTGGCCTGGTTGCGGTAATCGAGAAAGTCGGGATACGAGAACTCGTCGCTGAGGTTGCGGTCCTCGCTCATCTCCATGGGTCGCACCAACTCGCCGGCATTCGGAACATTGAGCGGCCTCATCAGAAACGCATTCACGCCGCTGAAGATGGCGGTATTCGCGCCAATACCCAGCGCCAGGGTAATGATTGCAACCAGCGACACGCCCGGATTCTTGCTCAACATCCGAACGCCATAGCGAATGTCTTTAAGAAAATTTTCCATAGTCTTATCCGTGCAAATCTGTTTTCTAAAATCTGTTTAATCCGTGGTCGGTATTGCGGGCCTGGACGTTGATCATGACTCTCAAACGACGACCGATGAACAGACGTCCGTAGCTGATCCCGAAAGCAAACCGATCGAGATCCGCTGTGGCGCTGTAGTAAACCCACTCTTCGCCGTTCGGTGATCGACTCCGATCCATCTCGTTGACGGCGAGCGCCAGGGGCACGCTCTTTCCTTTAATTGTCAGCGTGCCTTCGACGTCCAGCGAGTCGCGGTCGCGGCCCCGCTTCACGCTGGTGCTTTTAAACTCGATCTCCGGAAAGTTCTCGACGTCAAAAAACTCACGCAGCAGCAGATGTGCGTCACGCTTCCTGTTCCCGGTGTCGATGCTGTCGGCCTTGATAGTCGCCGTCACGGACGAGCGACTAATGTCTTCCTCATCCAGGACGATGGCTCCTTCAACAACGCCGAAGCGTCCCTTCACCTTGTACCAAAGGTTCCTGACAACAAATTCAACAGTCGTATAGGCCGGATCAAACGTCCACACACGCCGGCTCTGAACGTCAACAATCATTCTCTAAATCCATCCACAGATTTCGCAGATTCTGTAATCTGTGGAATCTGCGGATTGCCTTTACTCGTACCTGAGCGCTTTCAAAGGATCGACTCGCGTCGCACGCCGTGCCGGTACGTAACACGCAATGAGCGTCACTAAGAACAAACCCACGGAACCAACCACAAACGTCATTGTGTCCGTAGCCGTCACCTCAAAGAGCAACGTAGAGATCAATCTCGTCAATGCAAACGCAGCCGCGAGCCCGAACACGACTCCAACCGCGCCGAGCACAATTCCCTTCTTCACTACCAGCCTGAGCACGTCGGACCGCTGCGCGCCCAGCGCCATGCGCACGCCGATTTCGTGTGTGCGCTGCAAAACTGAATACGACATCACGCCGTAGATCCCGACGGCGGCCATCACCAATGCCACGAACGAAAACACCGTCAACAGCGAAGCGCTGAATCGTGCTCGCGCCACCGACGTCGCGAGCAAACTCTCCATCGTGCTGACTTCGCCGATCGGTTGCTGAGGATCGAGAGCGCGAATAACGTTGCGCGCAGCCGGCGCAATCGCGCTCGCGTCGCCGCGCGTTCGCACCATCAACGTCAGGCCCGGATAGACCAGTTCAGGATGGGGCCAGTAAGCCATCGGCTCAACAGCAATATCGAGACCGAGATGCTTGTGATCCGCGACGACACCGATGATCTCCGTCGGCACGTTTTCCTGTTTCATGTAGATCGTGAGTCGTCTGCCGATCGGATCCTGACCGCCGAGATTCTTCCGCACAAATTCTTCGTTGACGAGCACCACATGGCGCATCTCGGTCGCTTCCTGCTTGGTAAAGAGGCGGCCACGTTTCAACGGAATCTGCATCGTTTGGAAGTAGTTCGCATCGGTCACACAGATGCCGGTCTTGAGTTCCTGACCGGGCGGCAGTTTCTGACCATCGACGTCTACTGTCGTACCGGGATAGAGCCCCGTAAACGGAGACGAATTGATCGCGCCCGCTGCCTCGACCCCAGGCAGCGCCTTCATCTGTTCCAGCACTCGTTGGAAAAACTCGATGCGCTGTGGTTCAGTCAGTCGAACGGGCACACTGATGCGCATCGTTAACAGGTTGTTCGGATTGAATCCCGGATCGACAGACTGCAAACGACTGAAACTCTTTACCAGCAACCCCGCGCCGACGAGCAAAACCAGCGCGAGCGCAACTTGCGTCACCACAAAGAGACTTCTGACACGATGACTACCCACACTGCCGCCGACGTTCTTGCCACCTTCTTTCAATGCGTCGTGAAGATCAAAACGCGTCGCTTCGAGGGCGGGCATGAGTCCGAACACGATGCCCGTCAGCAACGACAGCGCGAGGGTGAAGCCGAGCACAGGCAGACTAACGCTAACCATCTTTAGGTTGATTAGCGCCGGTGGACTCAGTGCGACGAGTGCCTTAGTTCCCCACCAAGCGACCAGAACCCCGAGTGTTCCTCCAACGAGCGCCAACATCACACTTTCCGTCAACAACTGCCGCGCGATGCGCCAGCGACTCGCGCCCAGACCTGCCCGAACCGCGATCTCTTTTCGTCGCGAACTCGCGCGTGCCAACAACAGGTTCGCTACGTTCGCGCATGCGATCAGCAGTACAAACCCGACTGCACCCAGCAGGATCAGAAGCGGCCGCCTGATCTCTCCGGTGAACTGAGTGCGTAGCGGCACGACGTTTACGCCCCAGTTGGTATTGAATTCGGGATACTGTTGGGCCAGGCGCGCACCGATGGTGTTCATTTCCTGTTTCGCCTGGTCCATCGAGACGCCGGGCTTCAGACGAGCAACTGCGGAAGCGAAACGACCGCGGCGCCTTCGCAGGTCGTTTGAGATCTGAAACGGGATCCAGATGTCGGCGGGCTTACTCGCTTCCGTTCCTCGTTGAATGTGCCAGCCAAAATCGGGAGGCATGACGCCGATGATCGTCGTTGGCTGTTCGTTGAGAGTGATTTGACGCCCGACGATGTTGCGGTCGCCGCCGAATCGTCGCTGCCACAGCCCGTAGCTGATCAGGGCGATGCGGGGTTGTCCTTCACGACCATCTTCATCGACGAAAGTGCGGCCGAGAACGGCATTACTCCCGAGCACTGAAAAGAGATTCGTGGTGGCAAACTGCGCCGGCACTTCCTCCGGTTCGCCATCGCTCGTGAGGTTGAACGTGCGATCGAAGAACACCGCCATATCGCTGAAGACTTGGTTCTGCTCTTTCCAGTCAGAGAAGTTGCCGAGATTGATGACATTCTGATCGGTGCGGCCACCTTCTCTCTTTTCCCACACGAGCACGAGACGTTCCGGATCGTCATACGGAAAGCTGCGCAACAGCACCGCATTAACCACACTGAAGATCGCGGTATTCGCGCCGATGCCCAACGTGAGCGCCAGCAGCGCAATAACCGTCACCATCCGGCTCTTCAAGAGCATCCGGGCGCCAAAGCGAATATCAGCCAATAATGTGGTCATCTCCGCACCTCTAAATCCATCCACAGATTTCGCAGATTGTTTTCCGTAATCTGTGTAATCTGTGGATTGCTTTTACTCACATCGCAACGCTTCCATCGGATCAACCTTCGTCGCGCGCCACGCAGGGACGTAGCACGCCAGCAACGCCACGACCGCGAGCAACACCGCCACCGCCGCGAACGTCATCGGATCCTTCGCTGTCACACCAAACAACAGACTCGCGATCCAACGCGTCACCGCATAAGCTCCCAATAACCCGATCCCAAGTCCCAACCCGATGAGCAGCGATCCCTGTTTGACGATCATCAGCAGCACGTCACGAGGCTGCGCCCCGAGCGCCAGACGTATTCCGATCTCATTCGTGCGCTGGGCCACCGAATAACTCATCACGCCGTACAACCCAACCACAGTCAACACCAATGCCACCACCGCAAAGATCGAAAGCAGCGTCGTGTTGAATCGCGGCGCCGCGACAGACGACGACAAGTATTCCTCCATCGACTTCACGCCAAACAGCGGAATGTCCGCGTCCATCGCCGCCACTTCCTTCGTCACTCCCGAAATCAGGCTGCGCGGCTCGCCTATCGTCTTCAGCACCGCCACCATCTGGCTGAAAGGCACCTGCGTGTGTGGTACGTAGTAAGCAGCTCTTGCTTCGCTGCTCAAGCTGCGGCTCCTGACGTCGCCGACCACGCCGACAATCTCCCGCATGGTTGAGTCTTCGCCTTCGATTGAAGAGATACCGGGATGAATACGTTTACCGATGGGGTCTTCGTTCGGAAAATACTGCCGCGCAAACGTCTCGGTGATGATGATCACAGGCGTCGAGCCATGTTTGTCGCGGTCATCAAAGTCGCGGCCCTTGATCACGGGAATACCCATCGCCCGGAAATAGCCGACTCCGGTGGTAAAAAAATCGGCAGAAGGATGATCCTTCGGCGGCATGGGCCGGCCCTCGATCTCGAAAGAGATGCTGAAACGATCTCCGCTCAGCGGCAGTGGAAATATCGTGCTCGCCGATTGCACACCGGGCATCGACTCGAGCCGGCCCTTCAGAGCAATGAAAAACTGTGCCTGCCGATCGCTGTTGTATTTGATTTCGGGCAGGCCCACGTTGAACGTGAGAACGTTTTGCGGTTGCAAGCCGCTGTTCACGTTTCGCAAACGCCACAGACTCTGGATCAACAATCCGGCGCCAACCAGCAACACCACGGCAATCGCGAGCTCGCCTACGACCAGCACGTTGCGCATGCGATTGCGTCGCGCGCCTTCACTCGTGCCGCGACCGCCTTCCTTCAGCGACTCCACCAGTTCACTCTTCGAAGAATGAAACGCGGGCGCCAGTCCGAATATCAGTCCGGTGATGAGCGAGATACCAAGGGTGAATCCCAACACGCGCCAATCGAGGCCGACGTGCACCGCGCGTGGAATGTCGTCTTTTCCGAGTGCAACCAGCAGATCGGACCACCACACCGCCAGCAGTAAACCGATTGCTCCGCCCAATATCGACAACAACACACTCTCAGTCAGCAACTGGCGGATCACGCGCAGGCGGCTGGCGCCGAGCGCAGCGCGAATCGCCATCTCTTTATGACGGCCCGTGGCGCGCGCCAGCAGCAGATTGGCGACATTCGCGCACGCTATCAGCAACACGCAAGCGACAGCGCCGAGCAATATCAGCAGCGCGGGACGAATGTCGCCGACAAGCGCCGTGAGCGCCGAGTCGACCCACAGGCTCCTGCGCGTGTTAGTGTCGGGGTACTGCTGTTCGAGACGAGCCGCTATCGCGGTGAGCTCAGCTTGCGCTTGTTCTTTGGTGACACCGGGCTTGAGACGCCCGATCACTCGCAGGAAGTGTGCGCCACGCTGACCGGTAACTGGATCGCTGCCGGAGGCGTCGCCGGCGATCGTGGTCCAAAGTTCGACCGGATCGTTCTGAATCGGAAACTCGAACGACGCCGGCATCACGCCAACCACGGTGAAGCTGCGGCCGTTGAGAGTGATAGCTTGATTCAGAATTGAAGGATCGGAGTTGAAGCGTTTTTGAAAAAGACTTTGACTGAGCATTACGACGCGGCCACTCTCGGACGGCTTGTCTTCGTCGGGATGAAACGTCCGTCCCAACACCGGCGCCACGCCAAGTAGCGGAAAAAGATCCGCCGTCACCACGGAACCCTGGAGTCGCGCGGGCTCACCGCGACCAGTCATGATGAAGTCTCCACTGTAATACGAAGCCACGCGCTCGAGGGTCGTGTTCTGCGTACGCAGGTCGAAGAAGTTCGGATACGAATGTGACCCGCGCTGCTGACCGCGCTGCGTGTCAGTCTCAAACACCGCCACCAGTGAATCGGAATCCGGAAACGGCAAAGGCCGCAACAGCACCGCATTCACCACACTAAAGATCGCAGTGTTAGCCCCAATCCCCAGCGCCAGCGCGATAGTGGCGACAATGCTGATGCTCGGCGACTTGAGCAGCATTCTTAATCCGAAGCGAATATCTTGAAGTAGTGTGTTCATATTGGTAAACCCATCCACAGATTCCACAATTTTGTTTTTAATCTGTGTAATCTGTGGATTGCCTTTCATTCATCCCGCAGCGCCACCATCGGATCGACGCGCGACGCACGCCGCGCCGGCAAATAACCCGCCAACAGCGCCACCGCCGTCAGTAACAACGTCGCCAGCGTGATCGTCAGCGGATCGTTCGGCTTCAACTCGTACAACAACGTCGCCGCCGTCTTCGTCAGCGCCAGCGACGCCAACAAACCCACCACCAACCCGATCACGACCAGCACCAGAGCTTCGCGCAACACCAGCCACAACACATTCCCACCACGCGCTCCGAGCGCCATGCGTATGCCGATCTCGTTCGTACGCCGGGCCACGCCGTAAGACATCACTCCGTACAGCCCAACACATGCGAGCAACAACGCGAGCAGTCCAAAGAACGTCGCGAGCCGTGCCACCAACTTCTGCTGCACAAGCGAACGACCGATGTGATCCGAAAGACTCACCACATCGTCAACCGGAAGATTGCGGTTAATCTGCTTGATCGTCTGTCGCACCTGCGGCACGACAGCACCCTCCGGTCCTGAAAAACGCACCACCAGGTTGCTCAACATATCCCCGATCTGTGAATGCGGATAGAAGGCCATCGGTCGAAACTCTTCCTTCAAATTTCCGTACTTCGCATCTTTCACCACCCCGATAACCTCAATGTCCTCCGGCGACGTCATTGGACCAAGCCCGAACCGCTGTCCAACCGGAGACCCGTTCGGGAAAAACCGCTTCGCCATCGACTCGCTCACCACCGCCACTCTCTGTGCGGTCTTCGTGTCCTGTGGTCCAAAGCCGCGGCCCTGCACGAGGCGAAGACCCATGACGTCAAAGAAATCCGCACCAACGATGTTGTTCCTGACCGTGCGGCTCTGTCCTTCAGGAATGTTGTCGCCACGACTG
>DASVGE010000373.1:0-5756 GCA_036379695.1 Pyrinomonadaceae bacterium
TGTTCGGGGCTAAGCCCCCGGTTCGGCCTTGGCCCATAAGTCCTTTAGGGCAGAGCCCGAACCGAGGGCATAGCCCACTACTACGAGGGCTGCTAACGGCAAGGCATAGCCTTGCCTCACATCGGGCGGCGAAGCCGAAGCGAAGAGCGCCAAAATGACTTTTTGTGCAAAGCCGGTTGAGCATTCTGGAAATTGCAGAAATAGTGATCGGAGGCGTTATGGACCAAACGGTACATCACTGACAGTTTACTTTTTCAGCCATTCGCGGCGGAGCAGGCCGTAGAAGAAAGCGTCCTGGATTTCGCCGTTGACGTGCCAGCGCTCGCGAAGGAATCCTTCACGTTGGAAGCCCAACTTTTCGAGGGTGCGGATCGAGGCTACGTTGCGTGGATCGACGTCGGCTTCGAGGCGGCGCAGGTCCATTATTTCAAAGGCGTGTGACACGAGGGCGTTTAGCGCTTCGTGCATATAGCCTTTGCCCCAGTGCGCGCTGCCCATCGCGTAACCCAGCTCGGCGCGGCCGTTATCGAGGTTGAGGTGGAAGAGTGTCGTGGTGCCGATGACTTTGTTGGAGTCGCGCAAAGCAAGTCCCCATTTCAGCATTGAATCGCTCTCGTTGCTTTCGGCGATCTCGCGTTGCAATTCTGCCGCGGCTTCTCGATCAGGGAGAGGAACGGTGCTCCAGTAGCGCATTACCCGCGGATCGGAAAAGATCTCGTAGACGCTGTCGATGTCGTCTTCGGAAATCCAACGCAGGACGACGCGTGGGGTAGTGATGATAGGAAGTGTTTCGGAATTCATGCGGTCGATTATGGGGTGGCACTCACTGGCCACCCCATCTGAAAGTAATGGACCGCATTGTACAACTATTTCCCGTCGTCGGGTGGGATGACGAGTTGCTGGCCGACCTGAATCTTGTCCGGATCGTTTAGCTTGTCGCGGTTGGCGTAGAAGATCCTCATGTACTCGTTCGCGTCGCCGTAAAACTGTTTGCTGATCTTCGAGAGGTTGTCGCCACTCTTCACCTCGTACGTCTGCCCGCCGCCACCCTGGCCACCGCCTGCGGCTGCGCCCATCGCGCGGCTGGTATCAACGGAAATATCGGCAGTGATGTCATCTGCGTTTGGATTGGCGAGCTTGACCTGATCCCAGAATTTGTTCTTCGCCTCTTCTGAAGGAGCGATGCCGCGGATGAAGAGTTTATTGTCCTGCACGTGCAGGTTTAAAAATTGGATCCGTTCGTTGTCGGAGACGCTGAGAACGGTCTGATATTTTTGCTTGAGCTCGTTGAAACGTTGTTGTGCACCTTGCTGTTGTTCGGCGTCCGACGCACCGCGTCCGAACATCTTGTCAAAGAGTCCCATGATAATTTCCTTTCGATGTTGCAGTAATTAAGCCTGTAGGGGAATACCGAGGGGAACTCACGCAGGGGAGGAGGAATGATACTACTGGTTTCTTTGCAAATTTATGTTCTTGAGCTTATTTAGCCATAGCGGCTGCGGTGAGTTTCTTCAACACGAGCCTCGGATCGCCAGCAAACGGCCCGGATAGGATCCTCCTTAACTCCGGATTAAATCCGGCCACATAGAATATGTTCTGTGTTGGTAAATAGAAGACGTATTGTTGTCTCAGGCCAGGATAATAATGCGCTATGACGCCGGGGCGCAGAACCGATGTTTCCTTGCCCGATTTATTTTTCCGTGTAGACGAAAAATCCTCCATGTTCATGACGCACTGATCAGATGAGGCGCGACAGCGATCCAACGCAAGGGGATTAACTACACCCTGTGCTCGTTCAAGCTTGCCGATGTCAATGCCGGAGCCGGGGATAGCCGGCCATGCTTCATCAGTCGCATCATGAATCTGAAACGGCACAAGTAACATGCCTAATTCTGCGACCGCGTCAGGGTCGTCAGCTAGTTTCTTCAACACCAACCTCGGATCACCGGCGAACGGTCCCGCCACTACATCACCGTGGCCCATGGCGCAGTCTCCCGACAGATAAAAGACGTTGTGTTTGAGTAGATAGAAAACATACGTCCCGGTAGAACGATAGTGCCTGTCAACTAAAGCGTGAGGATAATGGTGCATGATGACATCCGGGCGTAGGACACTGGTGTCCATGTAGCCCTTCCATTCCGAGAAAAAATCTTGTGAGTGCAGCCAAACTATGCATCCCTGCTCTGTGGGAATACAGCGCGTTACGGCCAATGGGTTGGATACATTCAGCGCTTTTTCTAGTCTTTCAGATTCGATGAGAAAGAGTGGCCGTCGTTCATCGACGCCTTTGCCGGCACTTCCCAAATAAGGCCAGGTCTTATCATCCGACTTTTTGTCCTGCGCTTTAACTTGAATGGGCAACAAGATGAGGCCTGATAAGGCGAGCACGACTAAGACGCGTAGTCTCATTTCTGTCTCCTCCTTCGCTTCTCCGAGCTACGATGATGAGGATGAAGAATGGGTTGGGCCTTCAATAGCGTTCTACTGCAACATTTCCGAGATTAGTCGATCGACGTGGATGCGTGTGGTGTCGAGGAGTTGGATGCCGTTGTGTTCCTCGGTGCGCAGTAATAAGGGGATTTCGGTGCCGCCGAGGATCACGGCTTCGACGCCGTCGCGCGCTTTCATTTTATCTGCGGTTGCCAGGAACCGGGCGCGCGTTTCCGGAGCGAAGACGTCTTTCAGCAGTTCGCCGAGATACTTTTCGTGAATGTAGTTTTGTTCTGCTTCAGTTGGCGTGACCAGCTTGACGTCAGTGCGCGAGAAGACTTTCGGATAGAAGGGCGCCTGCATTGTGTATCGCGTGCCGAACAGGCCGACGCTTTTGAAGCCGAGCGATTGGGCGCGTTCGCAAGTTGCTTCGACGATGCTGATCAACGGCAGGGTGGTGCGCTGTTGTAGTTCGTCGAACACGATGTGAGGTGTGTTTGCGGTGAGGGCTGCAAAGTCGACACCGGCTCGTTGCAGCTTTTCGAATTCGCCGGCGAGGTAGTCGGTTACTTTGTCGAGTTCACCGGCGTTCATCCAGGTGATCATTCGTTGCAGATCGACGCTGTTGATGATGACTGGCGGTGAAGCGCCGTTAGCTTTCTCGCGATATTGGGCGGTAAGCAAACGGTAGTAGTCGATAGTCGACTCAGGCCCGGTGCCGCCGATGAGACCTAGTGTTTTCATAGAACGTGAAAATTTCAATCTGAATTAGCCACGGATGAACACGGATAGGCACGGATCTATCCGTTTTCATCCGTGGCTAAAGGTTACTGTTGCGTGGTCGTGCTCCTTACGGGTTCGCCGATGTCGTACTCCGGTTTGGGAACGCCCATGATCCACTTATCGAACCAGCCGACGATATGTTGCAGGCGCTCGATGCGGTGCCACGGCTGTCCGGAACGCGAGAGTTCATGCGACTCGTTCGGAAAGCGCACCATCACCGTCGGGATCTTTCGATACTTCAGTGCGCGGAACATCGCTTCGCCACCAGGACCAGTTGGCGTGCGCCAGTCTACCTCGCCGAGAATCAACATCAACGGCGTTTGGATCTTGTTGACGTAAGTGATTGGCGATCGTCGCTTGTAGTCTTCCGGATCTTCGAACGGCGGCGCCTTGAACCACGAAGGTTGGAAGAGCGTGAAGTCGGCGGTGTACCACCAATCGGTCCAGCTTGCGATGTCGCGTTGTGAAACCGCGGCCGCGAAGCGTGTCGTTTGCCCGATGGTCCAGTTCGTCAGTAATCCACCTCCACTGCCGCCAGTTACAGCCAGCTTCTTATCGTCGATGTAACCGCGGCGTATCAACTCGTCGACACCCGCCATCAGATCCTTGTAGTCGTCGCCGGGATAATTGTGCTGGATGATATTTCCAAACTCCTGCCCGTAGCTGGTGCTGCCGCGCGGGTTCGGGTAAAGCACGACGTAACCTTTTGCCGCCATCCACTGAAACTCGTGATCGAAGATGAAGCCGTAGGCGGCGTGTGGTCCACCGTGAATGTTTAGAATCAGGGGATACTTCTTGTTCGGATCGAAGTCGGGTGGCTTTTGCACCCACGTCTGGATCTTCTTGCCGTCAAAGCTCGCGTGCCAAACTTCCTCGGGCTCGGTGAGATTCAGTTTTGCAAACAGCTCTTCGTTGATACGCGTCAGTTGTTTAGGCTGGCCGCCGGGTTTGTCGAGCCAGAAGAGATCGCCGATACGAGTCGGCGTCGAGATCAGCAGCACAAACTTCGACGCATCAGGCAAGGCGCGGAAGTTAACCACCGCATGATTGCCGGTCGTGACGTCTGACTGCCGTCCGGTCGCAACATCAAACGAACCGACATTCGCTTTGCCTTCCTTGACGTAGATCATGTGGATGCTGCGTCCATCTGACGACCACACCGGGAGGTTGCCGCCACCGCCTCTTGGAGCAACGTTGTCACCGGTCAAGCCGCCGCCGATGTCGAAATCAAAGTTGGCGGTGAGGTTTCGCGGTTTGGCGTTGGTTGCCAGATCCATGACCCAGAGGTCGGGTTGCGAATAAGAGCGCACCGGTTGGGTTACAGAAGTGACGAACGCGACCTGCTTTCCGTCAGGACTGACGCTGAACGTGCCCGCGCCCATGTCAAATGAAGTGAGTTTTGCAGGCTCGCCGCCGGTTACGGCAACTGAGTAAATATCGGTGCGCGGCAGTTCGTAGTAGGGTTCGTCTGTGAAGCCAGAGTCGAAGTAGATGCGAGAGCTGTCTTTGGCCCAGACTGCGCCCGCATCGTTGAAGCGGCCGTGCGTCAACTGTTTCGGAGTGACTTTTTCGTCGCCTGTTTTCGGTGCGTTGACGACCCAGATGTGCTGCGGATGCTTGAAGTCGAGATAGCCGGTGCCGTTCGCGCGATAGACGGCGCGATTGATCACGCGTACGTCGCTCTCGCGCTCTGGCGGCGTTGGACTCGCGGCCGGCGACGGGCTTGGTTGTGCTTTGCTTCGTTCTGCCTTTGCCAGTTCTTCCGCGGTGGCGCTGTTGTAGAACGCGATCATCTTGCCGTCAGGGGACCATTGCGGGCCGCCTGCGCCACGCGGTAGGGTCGTGAACTGAAACGGCTCGCCACCGGACATTGCCAACATGAACAACTGCGCCGGCTCGGTGCGGCCGCTAACCTCCGGCGCACGCATAAACACGAGATACTTTCCGTCTGGCGACCAGCGCGGCGTGGTGTCGCGTGGTCCGTTGGTTAGCTGGCGTGTTTGTCCGGTGGCGGTGGCGACGATCCAGAGCGCGGTGTTGTAGCCGTCTTTCTTGTCGTTCACTGTGACGCGCACGAAGGCGATGCTGGAACCGTCGGGGGAGACTTGCGGGTCGCCGATCCAGACGAAGTCGAAGAGGTCTTTTTCAGTGATGTTACGTTTTTGCGCCAGCGCAGGCGCGGCAAGAAAGACGACGATTAGGAGAAGCAGCGAGACACGAACGCGCATATTGAATTTCCTTTCGGATGACGGTGTGGCAGCGCGGGTATTCTACAAGAAGCGTGCGAGGCAGGCGAAGGCTGTGGCTGAGGAGTGTTGCTGATTGCAGCGGGGGCTTCTCATCTCACCGGCTTTTCTTATCTCACCGGGCTTTTCTCATCTCACCGGGTTGTTCTCATTCTCACCGGGCTTCAGCCCGGTGAAGGGTGTGCGCATTTAGGGTTGAGAAACCGTTTAAACGGTTTCTCGGCTTACCTCCTCCCGTCTACACCGGGCTAAAGCCCGGTGAGAATGAGAAAAGCCGGTGAGAATGAGAAAAGCCGG
>DASVGE010000374.1:0-9225 GCA_036379695.1 Pyrinomonadaceae bacterium
TTTGAGCCACTGCCAGTCGTCAAGCGGCGTCAGTGTTGCCGCGAAACCGTATTCGTTTGTGGAAATGCCAGATTCAGTACCATTCTGAAGCGGCAACGGCGCTGTTTGGACTTTGCCCGTCAGACTGCTCTTAATCAGCGCGCCGAGCGACTCCGGAAACAGCAACTCGCGCGGCGCGTAAGATTCGAGCGCGGCACGAATCCTGGTCCACGAATCACGCCCGCTCTCCTGCGTCACGCGAAACTCACCCGTCGAAATATCAAGAAACGCCGCGCCAATCGACTCTCCCGCGCTGCAAATCGCAGCTAAAAACACCGGCTCGCGCGCTTCGAGCAGTTGCGGATCGATCGGCGTCCCAGGCGTGACGATGCGCACCACTTCACGTCGCACCAGCTTCTTCGTCTTCCCAGCCTCTTCCGTCTGTTCGCAGATTGCGACGCGATAACCCTTGCGCACGAGCCGCGCGATGTAGTTCGCAGCCGAGTGATGCGGCACCCCACACATCGGCACCGGATTGCCACTCTCTTTCTGCCGCGCCGTGAGTGTTATCTGCAGCTCGCGCGAGCCCGTAAGCGCGTCGTCAAAAAAGAGCTCGTAAAAGTCACCGAGACGAAAAAATAGCAGCGTTCCGGGATGTTGCTGCTTCAGTTCCTGGTACTGACGCAGCATCGGCGTTGGATTTGCATGATTCATAGGTTGTGAAGAGGCGGGCACAGATTAACACAGATGCAGATATGTGGTAATTTCCCGGCGTGGAATTTCTGACCAACTCTCTACAAGAGCACCTGAAAACAATTCAACAACTAATCGATTCATCGCTTCCGACAATTGAACAATCGGGGCAGTTGATCTGTAAGGCACTGGCAAGCGGACGCAAAGTTCTGCTTTGCGGGAATGGTGGCAGCGCCGCCGATGCACAACACATCGCCGCCGAACTGGTTGGTTGTTACGAAAAACAGCGACGCTCCTGGCCCGCCATCGCACTCACCACCGACACCTCAGCATTAACCGCGGTGAGCAACGATCTCGGTTACGAACAAGTGTTTGCTCGACAAGTCGCCGGCCTCGCGCAAGCCGGCGACGTGTTGATCGCGATCAGCACGAGCGGAAAGTCGAAAAACGTTTTGCGTGCAGCGGAAGCGGCAAGGGAAATCGGTTGCAAGACGATCGCCCTGACCGGCGCCACTGCCGATCCGCTCGGATCGCTCTGCGACGTCGCGGTGGCAGTGCCGTCCGCGCGCACCGCTCGCGTCCAGGAAGCGCACATCACGATCGGTCATCTCTGGTGTGAAATGGTGGATCAGATATCGTGAGGTTTTATCCAGAGATTACACAGATATCTGCGTAATCTGTGGATTAAATAAACTTGACACTCGCAATCGATCTAATTAGTCTCTCGATTGCACTTCAAATTGGGTCCTTTGGATTGCGCGGAGCTTCCCGACAGGCGTCGCCGCTGTTGATTCACTGAGCCATTGATGTTTTCAAAAGAATTTCCTAACGTCACGACAGAATCCAACTCCGCCCACTCACTTCCATTAGGTAGCGTTGAGTCACACACCCGTCGATTACGCTCCCTGCTCGTAATTCGCTGGTACTGGAATTCTGTCCGCAGTTTTTGACAACTCGTTGCTGCCTCGCAAGAGAGGCTTCCCTACGGGGTATTCTGTGTGTGGTCTACGCAAGCGGTCGAGGTGTATCGATATGAGCAAGACTAAACCAGCAAGTAATGCAGACAAGAAGAAGCGACGCAAGAAGAAAACGGCACTCGTGATCTGCAAGGATCGGAAACAGTTCTGGACCACACAGGCCCAGTTCTGGCAATGGGTGCGGGACGGCATTGTCACCAAAACCGGTGAACAACCGTTGACCGGGCTATTCAATCGCGAGCATGAAGAGTTGATGGTGTTGTTGAGTAACACCGTTTTGAATCTGGCACATCCGAATCATATGCGCGAAGCACTGTTGTCGCGTCGCATCGGGATGTCGGGGAAATGAGCCGCGGATTGATACGGGTTTTTAGCGGATTGGTAGCGTTGTGTTTGATGGCGCTACCCGTTTGTGCGCAGCAGGCGGAGGATGATCGGTATCGGATCGGGGCGGGGGACGTGCTGGATATTCGCATTTATAACCGGCCGCAGCTGTCGCGCGAGGCAGTGCGTGTGGAAGGGAATGGAATGATTCGCATGCCGCTGATCGAGACCGAGATCAAGGCGGCTTGTTTGACTGAAGGTGAACTGGCGAAGGAGATCTCGACGCGGTACGCGCGCTATTACAAGAACCTTCAGGTCGATGTGTTCATCAAGGGATATCACTCGCGGCAGGTTGCGATCATCGGAGCCGTCAACGACCAGAGCCGTTTTGAATTGCAGCGGCGCGTGCGACTGCTTGAATTGCTCACTTACGCGAAGGGGCCGTCGGCCAAAGCGGGTCAAACGATCAACATCGTCCACTCCACGACGTCCTCACCGTGCAAACAGACTGACGAGATTGACGAATCCGCAGCATTCTCCAGTTACAAGCTAAGCGACGTGCTGCAAGGCGACCCGAAATCGAATCCGTACCTCGAGGCGGGCGATATCGTAACGGTGCCCGAAGCGGATCAGGTTTACATAGTCGGCAACGTCTTCATGCCGCTCACGATTCCTCTGAAGGAACCGATCACGTTGACGCGAGCAATCGCGATGGCAGGCGGTCTCAAGCAGGATACCAGCAAAGACAAGATTCGCATTTTACGTCAGGAGCCGGGAACATCTATCCGGAAAGAGATCACCGTCGACCTTAATGCAATCGAGAAGAAGCGCTCTGAAGACCTGGCGCTGGTGCCCAACGACATCATCGATGTCCCAACATCAGCGGGCAAGAGCTTTCTGCGCAGCCTGTTCCAGGGTGTTGTGCCAAGCGTCGGGCAATTGCCTGTACGCGTCGTGCCGTAAGAATAGGTCCTACAGGTCCTATCAACTCTATGAAGTCTCCCAACGAACTCGTCAGAAAAGAGAGCAGCCTCGATGCCTTAGAAAAGCCAATCGAGCCGCCGCAATCCTATAACTACGGCGTCGATCCCAACGCCGACAACGACGTTCACCTGCTCGACTACTGGCGCGCGATCCGCAAGCGCCTCTGGCTCGTTTTGGGAATCGTGGCGCTCGTTACGATGCTGTCGGTGGTCTACGTCGCGCGCAAACCGGATTTTTACGAAGCCCAGGCGCGCGTTCAGGTTGACCTTGAAGACACCGGCAGTCTCGTCAACAATTCGCGACCGCTCTACGGTCCAACCGACGATCCCATTTACTTCAACACACAACTGCAAATCCTCGTCAGCCCCGGATTGCTGCGGCGCGTCGTTCGCACCCTCGATCTCGAACACAACCCCGACTTCTTCAAAGGCGATCCGGCGCAACGACAGTCAACCTGGCAAACACTGCTGCGCATGGTTGGACTCGGCAGCAAGTCGCCCGACGCGGGAACGAAACCGCCGGATCAACTGCCACTCACAAACACAGTCGCGCAGGCTACCGCTCGTGAAGATCTCAACGAAGCGAAACGTCTCGCGCCGTACGTCAGCACGATCCTGAGCGGTCTCAAAGTCGATCCCGTCAAAGAGTCTCGCGGTTATTACAAGGAAACACGCCTGATCGATATCAAGTTCACTCACAACGTCCCCGACGTGACCTCGAAGATCGTGAACGCAATCGCCGAGACGTACGTGTTCACAAATCTGGAGAAGCGCACCGAAGCCAACAGCACCACCGGCGACTTTCTTCAGAAGCGTATCGCCGAACTTCAGCAACAGATCCGCACCTCTGAAGAACGGCTCGTCAACTACGCCAAGAACAACCAGATCATCTCGCTCGATCCCAACCAGAACACCGTCGTCGAGCGTCTCGCCGGTCTGAACCAGCAACTGCTCGAAGCGGAAAACGATCGCAAGACTGCTGAAGCTGCTTACAACGCCGCGAAAAATCCTGACGCCGCCAATGCGTTGGCCGACGACGGCGCGAAACAAACAAACGAGATCGAAGCGAAGCTGGTCGAGTTGCGGCAAAAGCGCGCCTTGCTGCTGGTGGAAGCAACTGAAGAAGCGCCTGAAGTCAAAGAAGTCGACCAGCAGGTAAACGAACTCGATCGACAACTAAAAGAGTTGCGCAGCCGGAAGTCGGCGACCTTGCTGACAAACCTGCACACGCGTTATCAACAAACACTCGAACGCGAGCAGTCGTTGCGCAAAGCTTTCGAGCAACAGCGTGCGCAGACTCTTTCGCAGAACGAAGCGGCCATCAACTACCGCATCATTCAGCAGGAGATCGAAACTAACAAGTCGTTGCTGAACGGACTGCTCCAGGGCGCGAAAGAAAACGACGTCGTGATGGCCGGCAAGCCGAACAACATCTCGATCGTCGATTACGCACTCACGCCCGATAGTCCTGTTGGTCCAAACCGCACGCGGACCGTAATCGCTGCGTTCTTCCTTTCGATCGGTTTGGGTCTCGGCCTGGCGCTGTTCCTCGAATATCTCGACGACACCGTGCATTCAACTGAAGAAGTGGAACGCGTACTGCACCTGCCGGCGCTCGCGGTCATTCCCTCGGTTGGCAGCGCCACTCGGCGTCGTGTGCTTCCCGGCAGCACGGCGCTTCAGAAACAGAATGGAAACGGAAACGGCCATTCGGAATTGTTGATGAACGTCGACGGCCGTTCGCCGCTCGCGGAAGCTTATCGACACCTGCGCACGTCGGTGTTGCTCTCGACTGCCGGACGCGCGCCGAGGTCTTTGCTCGTCACGTCGAGCCTGCCGGGTGAAGGCAAGACGACGACTGCGGTCAACACGGCGATCAGTTTGGCTCAAACCGGTGCGAGCGTCGTGATCATCGATGCTGACATGCGACGCCCACGCCTGCAGAACATTTTTGACATGCGTGGCCAGGAAGGGCTCAGCTCGATCCTCTCGAGCGATGTTTCCGAAGCGGACATGCTCGGCATGGTCAGAAACGACGAAGCGAGTGGATTGAACGTGCTGACGTCCGGCCCGATCCCACCAAATCCTGCGGAATTGCTTGGTTCCGATCAGATGCGCCGGTTGCTCGCGGCTTTGCAAGCGAACTACACACACGTGGTCGTCGATTCACCGCCGGTCAGTTCGTTCACCGACGGCGTTCTGATCTCGACGATGGTCGACGGCGTGTTGCTCGTGGTCCATGGCGGCAAGAGTTCGCGTCACATCGTGCGCCGCTCGAAGCAGTTATTGAGCGACGTCGGCGCGAAAATCTTCGGCGTGGTCCTGAACAACGTAAACCTCCAATCTCACGACTATTACTACTACCAGAGTTACTACAGCCACGGATAATACGGATCTAAAAAGCAGGATGAACACAGATCAATCCGTGTCAAATCCGGTCTTTTCATCCGCGTTATCCGTGGCCCGTATTGAGCCGCCGTCTTCGTGGCCTTCGATTGGCTTCCGCGAGCTCTGGGAGTATCGCGAGTTGCTCTATTTCCTCACCTGGCGCGACATCAAGGTTCGTTACAAGCAGACCGTGCTCGGTGCGGCCTGGGCCGTGATTCAACCGCTGTTCATGATGCTGGTCTTCAGTTTGTTTTTCGGCAAACTCGCCGGTGTGCCTTCGGATGGAATCCCGTATCCCGTGTTTACTTTCTGCGGGCTGCTGCCGTGGCAACTCTTCGCGCATTCACTGACGCAGGCGAGTAACAGCCTCGTTGGCAGTCAGAACCTGATCACCAAAGTCTATTTTCCGCGGCTGGTGGTGCCGATTTCCGCCGTGCTTGGCGGTGTGGTCGACTTCGCGGTCGCTTTCGTGCTGCTGCTGGTGATGATGTTCTACTACGGCATCGTTCCCGGTTGGCAGATGGCGACTCTGCCTGCACTCGTTTTGTTGGCGGTGTTGGCTGCCCTCAGCGTTGGTCTCTGGCTCTCGGCGCTGAACGTGCAATACAGGGACGTGCGCTACACGATCGGTTTCCTGGTCCAATTCTGGTTGTTTGCGACGCCGGTCGCGTATCCGAGTTCGATCGTGCCGGAAAAATGGCGCGTGCTTTATGCGCTCAATCCGATGGTGGGCGTCGTCGATGGTTTTCGTTGGGCGCTTCTCGGCAGACCGGAATCGCCCGGCGTGCCGCTGTTGATTTCCGTGCTCGTTGTTTTCCTGCTCCTTGCTGGCGGCCTCTACTACTTTCGTCGCCTCGAGCAACAGTTTGCAGACGTTGTCTGATGTCTAACCTCGCCATTCGCTGCGAAGGACTGAGCAAGCGATATCGCATCGGCGGATATACCAATCATTACAAAGTGCTGCGCGACGTGATCAGCGATGCGGCTGCGGCTCCATTCCGACGACTGAAGGGTGTCTCTCGAAACGGTCATGAATACATCTGGGCGCTGGATGATGTCTCGTTCGAGATCACGGCCGGCGAAGTTGTCGGTATCATCGGTCGCAACGGTTCGGGCAAGACCACGCTGCTCAAGATTCTCTCGCGCATCACGAAGCCGACCCGCGGGCACGCCGAAATACACGGGCGCGTCGGATCGCTGTTGGAGGTTGGGACCGGATTTCACCCTGAGCTCAGTGGTCGTGAGAATATTTTTCTGAACGGCGCGATACTCGGCATGCGGAAGTCGGAGATAGAGCGCAAGTTTGACGAGATCGTCGCGTTTGCGGAAGTAGAGAAGTTTATCGACACGCCGGTGAAACGCTATTCGAGCGGGATGTACGTGCGGCTCGCGTTTGGCGTGGCGGCACACATGGAGACGGAGGTGCTGCTGGTTGACGAGGTGCTGGCGGTTGGCGATGCGCAGTTTCAAAAGAAGTGCTTTGAGAAGATGCGTGAGATCGGCAGTCATGGGCGAACGATTCTTTTTGTCAGTCACAACATGTCCGCGGTGCGAAGTATCTGCAAGGAGGCGCTGATCCTCGAGCGGGGAAGGGTGGTGGCGCAGGGCGAGATCGATCAGACAGTCGATCAATACTTGTCGCGGATCAGCACGTCGCAGAGTTTGGATCGCGCAATTGAGACAAACACGTTCACGGTAACGTCGGTGGAGGTGACGTCGGCGTCCGGCGCGGTGGTGAAGACATTCGATCCGGTGCAGGTGAGAGTTCAGTTCGTGCCGAAGGCGGATATTCAGGATCCGGGGCTCTACGTTTCGTTTCTCACGATGGATTCGCGGCGGCTGACGGGTCTCGATTTGAAAGACTTCGTCACCAGCGCACCTCTACCCGCCGGACAGCCCGCGGAGCTCGGGTTCACGATCGAATCGCTACCGTTGATGCCCGGTACGTACCAGGTCGAGATTCATTTGAAAGACATGGCAAAGCGCCTGATCGAGTTTGTGCCGCAGACTTTTCAGTTTGAAGTTGCAGAGACTGAGGTCTATGGCGGGCGCAAGCTCGATGGTTGGTTTGGAAGTGTCGGCTTGCGCGCGCAACCACTGGAGAATATCCCGCGCAAACAAAGCCGAGATAACTGAAAACCGTGAAAAAAGAACAAGTCAGGAAGAGGGGCTTGCCCCCGCTCTTCGGGTCCTCCCAGCGGCGGGGGCAAGCCCCTCTTCCTGATTTGTTCTTTTTGCGAAGACTCAAAAACTCGGCGCCTTTGCGTCTTTACGCGAAATACTTCTCGACGCCGCGGGCGCTCAACGACTACGCCACGCACGTCCCGATTCTGATCGGACTCGCTCGACTGCGTGAAATCAAGAGCGTGCTCGAGTTTGGCTGTGGCTACTACAGCACACTAACGTTTCTCAACCGCGCTGCATATCCACATCTCGAACGGCTGCAATCAGTGGAGAACGACGCCTCGTGGGCAGAGACCATTCACGAAGCTGCGAAGAGCGACGAGCGCTGGACTCTCAACCTCGTCCGACGCGAGATAGCGGATTCCGTCCCCGATCTCGAAGCGTTCGATCTGATCCTGATCGACGACTCAAAAACCAGCGCGCAACGATCGGCCACGATTCGCGCCGTCGCCGCCAAACAACCACAACGCGCGTGGATCGCGATTCACGATTTCGAGGTCGGTGAATATCGACGCGCCGCAGCGGACTTCAAGCAGCGCCACATCTTCAGAGCCTTCAACCCCGAGACCGGAGTCGTTTCTAACAGCCCAACCCATTTGAAATCCCTCGACCGTGCTATCAAAGCCAAAGCTCGGACCATCGAGGCCGATCAAACCGGGCGCTGGATCCGTACCTTATCTGCGTTATCTGCGGTTAAATGAAAATTCTTGTAACAGGCGGATTGGGAACTGTAGGCGCCGGCCTGATCGCCGAGTTGCGCCAGCGCGGTCATCACGTCGTCTCGTGTGATTTGCAGCACCAGCCCGACGAGATCGGCTTCAGCCTGCGCACGGACGTCGAAGTCCCGCTTTACGCACGTTGCGACGTCGGCGAGTTTCGCCAGATTGAGCGCGTGTTCGAACGTTGTGGCCCATTCGATTACGTCTATCACTGCGCGGCGGAGTTTGGACGTTGGAACGGTGAAGACTTCTACGAAACGCTGTGGCGCACCAACGCGATCGGCACGAAGAACATCATCCGCCTCCAGGAGCGTCTCAAGTTTCGACTCATCCACTTTTCATCGTCCGAAGTCTACGGCGATTGGCCCGACCTGATGGTCGAAACGGTGATGGACGAGTATGAGATCAAACAGTTGAACGACTACGCGATGACGAAGTGGGTCAACGAAATGCAGATCCGGAATTCGGCCTTGCAATACGGCACTGAGACTGTTGTCGTGCGGCTCTTCAACACGTATGGTCCCGGTGAGTACTACAGCCCGTATCGTTCGGTGAATTGCCGTTTTCTGTATTGCGCCTTGCACGGATTGCCGTGGACCGTCTTTCGCGGCCACTCGCGCACTTCAACCTATCTCGCCGACACCGTCCGCACCGTCGCAAACATCACGAACAACTTTCGCGCGGGTGAGACTTACAACATCGGAGGCACTGACCTGCACACGATCGAGCAACTCTCGGACGTAGTGCTCAAGGTGACCGGCGCCGATCCGTCGCTCGTGCATCACCAGGAGACCGAGATCCTCACGACGAAGTTGAAACGAGTGGACACGTCGAAATCAGTGCGCGACCTGGACCACAAAAACTCCTACAGTCTCGAAGACGGAATGCAGTTGACAGCGGACTGGATGCGAGAGGTATATCGCTTGTAACGGGCGCCTCCTTGGAGTGCGGTGCCTTGGCACCGCTTTGGTCTAATCC
>DASVGE010000375.1:0-4115 GCA_036379695.1 Pyrinomonadaceae bacterium
GCCGGGTGCTGAGATTGCCGCTTCGCTTCTCTCGCGTTTGCGACATGAACCCATTCACATTCCCGGCGAGGGCTGGCCCGAGCATACGACGATCAATCGTCCACCGGATTTTCAATGGCGTGCCAAGGCGCTGCGTGATCAACGTCTTGATGGGGCACGTCCTGAGCCGGCGAAAGTCGAGCCGCTGAATGCATCAGACACCGACATCACGCTGAATCTTGACGGGTATCGTCAGGTTGTAGTGCGTCACGCACAACAACTCACGCGGTTGCTCAACTCGCGCCAGATCCTGATGGCAAACAACATCGGCCGCGTCCGGTTCGAAACTGAAAACAACACGCTCGTAGCCGTGCAGGAACTCTACACGACGTTTCCTTTTTCCGGCGTTGAGACAGTCGAAAAGCCTTCGCTCTTCACGCTGCATCGCGTGCCGTTGAGCAGTCCGACGGAAGAAAAACCCGAAGCTAAATTCGTTTCGTGATCGAGAAACATGTCGATACTGCAAAAAAGCGTTAACAAGACCGTCGACCTCATTCTATGGGTGCGTGACTGGCTGGCGGATGACGACGTCGTTAACGCTATCAAAGCAGATCTCGGAATCGATCCGGACACGGAAATCAAGGTCCCTGAACTCCCGCAGGAAGCTTTGGACAGCCTGCAGCGCTACCGAAACGCGTCCAATCCAAACACGGAAGCATTTCTCGAATCAGTTGACGACCTCATCGTCCTCTTCGAAGTGATCGCGAAGCTGAAGGACGAAAACGCGCACCTCGGTGAAGCGGCAGTCAACTCACTGTTAGGACTGCTGGTGACGAACTGGGCGCGCTTCAACTTGCCGTTCTTGTACTGGTACGCAGAGCCTATCTTGTTTTTGGAAGAGATCGCCACCAGCGATCCGCTCGTCAAAGGCAACTCCGTAGCTTTTGCGAAGGGCCTCGAGAAGGTGGGCGCGTTCGTGATCGATCTGACGTTTCGAGATTCGTCGGGCGCAGTGAAAAGGGTCTACAATTTCCTTAAAGACATCGACAAACACTTTCCACTCAAAACCGAAGCGGACGCAAAGCGTCTCTCGGACTACACGCTGCTGCCGCTCGCGATTACGCTTGGTGTTCTCGAAAACGCGCTGATCAAAAAACAGATCGAAACTCCGCCTCCATCTGCACGTCGCGATGCGGTTGCGATCGTCGACACGATTTACGGTTGGGATCCGGCGCCTGTTTCCACCACACCGTTAGCGGATCTCATCGCCGATCGCACGCTGACTTTTTCAGTCATCGGGATCAAGGAGGAGACTGCCGAGGGCTCCGAGCTGACGACCTCCGGCAGTGTCACTATGACGTGGGTCCCGAGCGATCACGGTGAGCCGGGATTGTTAATGGCGATTGGTCTCTCGGAGCAGGTTGAAACCGACCTCGGCAACGACTGGAAGCTTACATTCAAGCTGAGTTCGGCGGCGGCGCTGGATGTTCTGATCAGAAAAGGGCTGCCGGACTTTGGTGGCCCATCCGAAGCGAGCGCGAGCGTCACAATCGAACAGCCGCCTGATGATTCGGGTTTGCCGAATGTCTTTCCGGATCGAGAAAGCACACGCATCGAATTTGAACGCCTCGCGATCTCCGGTGACATCTCGTCGCGCGGCGCGGAACTCAAGCTGGTGATGCAAAACAGCGCGCTCGTGATCGCTGGGAGCAAGGATGGCGACGGGTTTATCAAAGAGATCTTGCCGAAGGGTGAGACGCGCATCTCGTTCGATCTCGGAGTCGGGCTCTCGTCCGAACGCGGTTTTTATATCGAAGGCGGCACCGGTCTCGAAGCCATACTGCCCATCGCCAAAACACTCGGGCCGCTGACGGTCCATCAGATTCTCATCAGTCTGGTTGCGACCACTGAAGCAGAACCAGCTCACATCAAATCGGAAATCTCGGTTGCCCTCGGCTTCAAATTAGGACCCATTGCCGCGAGCGTCGATCGCATCGGCTTTGAAATGGGTGTGGAGTTTCCAGAAAACGGGAAACCCGATTTCTCGATCGGCTTCAAGCCACCGAACGGCGTTGGACTCGTGATCGATGCAAAAGGCGTCGAAGGTGGTGGGTTCCTGTTTTTCGATCGCGACAAAGGCCAGTACGCGGGAGTGCTGGAAGTTAACCTCAACCTTGAAACCGTCGCCATGACGTTGAAGGCGATCGGACTGCTCAACACGCGTCTGCCTGATGGAAAAGAAGGATTCTCGCTGATCGTGATCCTGACGGCCGAGTTTAAGTGGCCACTCGGACTGGGATTCACGCTCACGGGCTTAGGCATAATCCTCGGTATCCATCGCACGTTTAATGAGACTGCGCTACAGGCAGGCGTCAAGAACCACACGCTCGACAGCATACTGTTTCCGAAGGATCCGATCCGAAATGCACCGGCGCTGCTTGCCACGCTTGGCTCCGTGTTTCCGACTGCAAAAGGTCATCACTTTATTGGCGGGATGGTCCAGATCACGTGGGGTGAGTCGCCTGTATCACCGCTAGTGACGATGAGTCTCGGCATCGCGGTGGAATTCGGTGCGCGCTCGCGATTGCTGGTGATGGGCCAGATCAAGTCGATCCTGCCGACTGAAAAACAGGACCTGGTCCGATTTCATCTCGACGCCATCGGCCTCATCGATTTCGATCAGAAGACGGCTTCGATTGATGCCGCGCTTTACGACTCGCGGCTGGCGAAGACGTTCGCGATCAGCGGCGAGATGGCGATGCGCACTCGTTGGGGCGACTCACCAAACTTCGCACTCGCGATCGGCGGGTTTCATCCGGCTTTCAATCCGCCCCCGGCGTTTCCGAAAGTGAAACGAGTCGCGATCAATCTGTCGAAGGGCGACAATCCGCGGTTGCGTTGCGAAGCGTATTTCGCGCTTACGTCGAATACGGTTCAGTTTGGTGCGCGTGCGGAGTTGTTTGCGTCAGCGGCCGGGTTCAGCATTTCGGGACAGATCGGGTTTGATGTGCTGATCCAGCGCTCGCCCTTCATGTTTACCGCCGATTTCTTTGCGCAGGTTCAACTCAAACGCGGGAATACGAATCTGTTTAAGGTTCGTGTTGAAGGGTCGTTGTCTGGTCCACGTCCGCTGAACGTGAAGGGCAAAGCGACGTTCGAGATCTTGTGGTGGGATTATTCGGTTCGTTTCGACAAGACGCTCATCGAAGGCGAGAAACCGCCACCGCCGGCAGTCGTGGAAGTGTTGCCGTTGTTGCGAGAGGCGCTGGGGCAAACAAGTAACTGGAAGAGTCAGCTTCCGGATCGCCAGCGCGCGATGGTGAGCTTGCGTCCGCAACCGGGAGCGACGACAGATGTGTTGCTGCACCCGCTTGGTACCTTGACGATCAAGCAGACTGTTGTGCCGTTGAATTTTGACATTTCGAAGTTTGGTCCGAGCCCGCCGTCGGGGATGAGGCGTTTCAGTATTACGAGAGTCACGGTCGGCGACAACAACGACACGCAGACGACAGTTCCGGAGCGAGATTTCTTTGCCCCGGCGCAGTTCATCGAGATGAGCGACGATCAAAAACTCTCGCGGCCGTCGTTCGACAAGATGGAAGCGGGAGTCACGTTCGGATCGAGTGTGTTTCAGATTCCGGACAGTGCTGAAGATCGGATTGTCGTGAATACGGTGCAGTTTGAAACGTGGATTATCGACAAGGAGACAAACGAGCCGCGGCCGGCGGATCCTGTGAATACGGAAGGGAAGAAAGTTCTTTACAAGATGGATGAGAAGGTTTTCCTGAAGCAGGCTCGCTTCGGCGCCGCGGGCAGCAGCGATCTGCGTCGTTCCGGCAAGGCGCGGTATCGCACGGTGATTAGTAAATACCGGGTTGAAAAGGAAGGCTGGACCATCTTCGGCGCCGAGGACCTGGCGCCACAGGTCGCCCGGGGCGTCTCCTATTCCGAAGCCGCCGAGGCGCTTCGCAAAGTTGCACAAGCCGATCCGCAAAGAGCGAGTAGTCTGAAGATCCTGCGCGGCTCGGATCTGAAGGTGGAGTAACTTGGACCGGGTCAGTACCACCTCGCGGTAGCGGGTGGGTGCGCAGCCGTGTTTACGTTGACAACACCCAGTAGCTTGAGGGCTGCGCACC
>DASVGE010000376.1:0-40093 GCA_036379695.1 Pyrinomonadaceae bacterium
CAGCATCACGTTTACGGGTAACACGGCGACCAGTGGCGGGAGTAGTGTGTCTACTGCGGCTCCAGTAAACGTGGATGGTACGAACACGACCATCGGCGGCGACATCGAGATCGGCACAGGCGGCACCTGGACCAACAACGCGGGCAGTACGCTGGCGCCCACCAACGTGCTGGTAACGGGCGGCACCTTCGTCATGAATAACAGCACGATGAACGTGAGCGGTAACCTGACGATCGGACCGGGCCCCATAGTGGGCGGCACGTTCAACGGCAATACGGGCACAGTAAATATTCAGGGGAACTTTGTGCTCAACGCCGGTGGTGCGCCGGCGACTACTTTGAATGCGGGCACAGGTACGTTCAACTTCAACGGCACAACTGCGCAGAGTATTACGAACGGCACCAGCATCACTTTCTTTAACCTGACGGATTCAAACATCACGCAGCCGCTCACACTCAACAACAGTCTCGCGGTCAACGGTACTCTTAATGTCAACGGCGCGAACGCCATCCTTTCGCCAGTAGCCGCGGCGGTCATCAGCGGTACGGGAACACTGACCGGCACGGGCACAGCGCGCGCATCGCGCACAGCCGCAACTCCGGATTTCTTAAGTCAGTACACGATTACTAATAAGACCCTGACGAATCTGACGATCGATTACAACGGCGCGGGCAATCAAACGGTCAACAACACGCCGGCCTACTCGCATCTGAGAATTTCAGGCACCGGCACCAAGACGTTGCAGGGCAATACATCCATCACCGGCAATCTGAATATCGCTGCGGCAACGTTTGCGGGCAGCACGTTTAATTTCAGCCTCGGCGGCAACTGGACCAACGCCGCTACATTCACGCCGGGCACCGGCACGGTAACTTTCGCCGGTACCACCGGAATACAGACACTCACTGGAAACACGACCTTCTTCAATCTCACCTTGAACAACAGCGGCGCCACCACGAATTTCAGCAACACAACCACGACCATCGGCAACGATCTCGTCGCGACCGCCGGAACAATGGATGGCGGTACGTCAACCATAATATTCACAGGTGTCACGGATAACACCGGCTCGATCAGCGGCGCGGCTGCGAAGAACTTCCACAACTTCCAGATCAACAGCCCGGCCACCATCGCTCACAACGCGGGCGCGAACATCACGATCGAGGGCAACTACAACAACGGCGGAACGTTCAATCAAGGCGCGGGCCTAACCACGATCTTCGACGTCGATAATGCCGCCGATGGAGCGCACACGCTCTCCGGCGCGGGAACGACAATCTTCGGTAATGTCACCATCAACGCCTCGAATACGGTTGACGCCGGCACGCACAGCTTCAACGTGATTGGCCCGGCTTTCACCGTCACCGGCACCTTTACGGGTAATGCCAGCTCCGTTGCCTTCAATGGCGGCGTGGCTCAGTCGATCACGGGCGACGGTGCTAAGAATTTCTCCGGCTTGTTAATTAACAACGTCAACGGCGTGCAGGTGACTAACGGCGCCGGTGCTGTAGATGCATTCGTTGGCGGTCTCCTGACCCTCAACACAGATCTGACAGTCGCGGCGGGCGCGGTTCTTCAACAAGGCGGGACCTCAACCGGCCTGTCCGATGTGCTCGGCACCGTCAGGCGCACCGACCTGGGCGTGACCCCGAGATCTTTCGGCAACGTCAACAACCAGGTAACGATCAACTCCGGAACGTCGCCGACCCAACTCGATTTCAACCTGGCGAAGGCTACACCTACAGGATTTCCCGCCGGCGTAAAAGTAGTTCCGCGCACGTATGCTTTAACGCCTACGGGCGGCGCCGGATTTTCGGCGACTCTCAGGTTGCGGTACATCGATCCAACTGAGCTCGTTGGTGGTATCACTGAATCCAGATTGGTCTTGTGGAAGGACACCACGGGAAGCGACAACTGGCAGGCACAGGGCGGCACCGTTGATGCGGTAAACAATCACGTCACCCATACCGGCATCACTTCGTTCTCCGAGTGGGCCATCGCCGAAGCTGCCGACCTGACACTCAGCAAGGCGAACAACGTAGGCGGCTCCGCTGTTGTGGGCCAATCGTGGAACTGGACGCTCACAGCGGCCAACACCGGATCGCCGGCGACGTTCACAGCCGGTCAGACGATCATTCTCGACAATCTGCCAAACAGCAATATCACTTACGGCACGCCTACGGTTCAAAACGCTCAGAACATCACGGGCAGTGCAAACATCAACTGCGCGATCGTGAGTAACGACTTGACCTGCACGGCCAACGGCGGCAGTGTCACGTTCGATTCAAACATCGGAACGAGCAGTTTTGAAGTCGTATTCAGTGCGACGCCTCAGGCGGTCGGCTCCTATCAGAATCCGCGAACCGGCGGCGGTATCGCGCAAATCGATCCGAACAACGTGATCGCCGAAAGCAACGAGACCAACAACTCACCGGCTAACAACACGGTGACCGTTGGTAAAGCCAACACGACCACAACGATCACCGATGACAGTCCCGATCCGTCGGTGGTGGGCCAACCTGTCACAGTGACCTGGAACGTCGCCGTAAACGCGCCTGGCGCACTGGGCGCGCCGCTCACCGGCAATGTGACGGTCAGCGACGGAACAGACAATTGCACCGCGGCAGTGTCTGCCGGTCAGTGCAACATCACATTCACCTCTGCCGGTGCCAAGAGCCTGACAGCCACATACGCGGGCGACAGCAATTACAACGGCAGCGCTTCAACGCCGGCCACGGCCCACACGGTGAACAAGGCGGATACGACGACGACGATTACTTCGGATCTTCCTGACCCATCCACGCCAGGGCAGTCGGTTACTGTTCAATGGACTACGACAGTGAACGCACCCGGAGCGGGAACGCCGACGGGCAATGTCACGGTAACGGTGAGTGGCGGTGCAGAAACTTGCAGCGCGGCAGTAGCGACCGGTCAATGTTCGCTGGTTCTTAATGCCACCGGTCCGCGCACGATTACGGCCACTTATGCCGGTGACACTAATTTCAACGGCAGCTCCGACACCGAGAATCACACGGTCTGCGGAGACAGCGTTGTTACCATAACCGCGGACAGCGGCGCAGGCAGTCTGCGGCAGATCATTGCGGATTCCTGCGATAACTCAACCATCACGTTCGATCTCCCCGGCGCCGGCCCACACACAATCACTCTGACGAGTGGTGAGTTGGTGGTAGCCAAGAACCTGACTATCAACAACAACAGTGGCGAGAGCATCACGATTACCGGCAACAACGCCAGTCGCGTGTTCAATATCGCCAGCGGAATGACAGTCTCGATTCTCGATCTCACGTTAACAAACGGTAAGGCTGCGGACGGCGCTCCAGGTGGAAGCGTCGGCGGCTTTGGCGAGGACGGTGGCGCCATTCTGAACGATGGCACGCTAACGCTAACGCGTGTCAATGTGACGAACAGTCGTTCTGGTAACGGCGGAGCTGCTACCGCAAGTCCAGGTGAAGCCGGAAAGGGTGGCGGAATCTATACCACCGGCTCGCTGACGATGAACGATTGTGACGTGAGCGGCAACATTGGCGGCACTGGCGGTACCAGTGGCAGTGGCGCCAGCGGTCGCGGTGGTGACGGTGGTGGTATCGTCGTCTTCGCCGGCACTGCAGCGTTAACCGACGTAACTCTTAACAACAATGCGGCGGGCAACAACGGCAACAATGTCGTCGCGGGTTTGGGCGGTGGCATCTTCGTCCAGGTCGGCACTACAGTCACTATAAAATCGAGTGCGATTACTAACAACTCCGCCGGCACTAGCACCAGCCCGGGATTCGATGGTTTCGGCGGTGGTATCCAGAACGAGGGAATCCTAACGGTAGTTAGCAGCACGATTAGTGGCAACACTGCAGGAGGTTTCGGCGGCGGCATCATCAATCGCGTCACTGGCAACCTTACCCTCGTAAACAGCACCATCAGCGGCAATCACTCCGGCAGTGGAAGTCACGGTATTTTTAATGACAGTGGCACGACGATGGTGATTTCGAGCTGCACCATTACAAACAACTCGCCCTCGTCGAGCAGTGGACTTGGAATCCAAACCAATGGTGGCACGGCTCAGGTGGGGAACACCATCATTGCCGGTAATGGCGGTGCGAGTACTTCCGACGTAAACGGCACCTTCACTTCTCAGGGCAATAACCTGATCGGCAAGGCAGATGGCAGCACCGGATTCACCGGCCCTGGCGATCTCGTAGGCACTATTGCCTCGCCCATCAACGCATTGCTCGGGCCTCTGGCCAACAATGGTGGTCCAACCCAAACTCATGCGCTGCTGCCGGGTAGCCCCGCAATCGAGGCCGGCAACAATGCGATACTGGCCGCGGACACGCTGGATCTGGATGGCGACATGAATACGAGCGAGCCAATTCCGTTCGATCAGCGCGGCACGAACTTCCCACGAGTGCTTGACTCTGCGGATGCCAACGTCATCCAGACGGTCGACATTGGCGCGTTTGAGTTGCATCCGTCGATTTCGGACATCCCCGACACGCCAATGAATGAAAACACGGTTGCGAACATTGGCTTCAACATCGGCGATGATACCGGTTCCCTGATCGCTTCGGTCACAGCCACGTCATCAAATACGACGCTCGTGCCGAATGCCAATCTGGTCATCACCGGATCCAACGGTTCGCGCAACCTGCAAATCACGTCGGCTGCAAATCAGACCGGCACCACCACGATCACCGTCACCGTGACGGCGACCAACGGTCGAACAGCTACCGACACATTCGTTCTCACGGTCAACGCCGTGAATGACCCGCCGGTAGCCAACAACGATTCGTACTCGACTAACGAAGACACGCCGCTGGTGGTCGATGCCGCCAATGGCGTACTCGACAACGACACGGATCCTGACTCGCCGACATTGACGGCGATCCTGGTAGCCGGACCGGCGAACGCCCAGTCGTTCACGCTTAACCCGGACGGCTCGTTCAACTACACGCCGAATTCCAACTTCAACGGTTCCGACTCGTTCACTTACAAAGCGAACGACGGCAGCCTCGACAGCAACGTCGCCACCGTGACGATCACGGTGAACGCCATCAACGATGCACCGACCGTTGCCGTCAACACCGGCATAACCGTCGAGGAAGGCTCAATCAACAACACGATCACCAACACGATGTTGAGAGTCGACGACGTCGATAACACGGCGACTCAGATCGTGTTCACGATCGGCACGGCTCCCGTGAACGGCACCTTGAAGAAGCTGGGCGTGGGCCTGGCCGCAGGCAGTACGTTCACGCAGGACGACATCAACAACAACCGCATTACTTACGATCACAATGGCAGCCAGACGCTCTCCGACAGCTTTACGTTTACGGTGAGTGACGGCGCCGGCGGCACGATCGGCCTGACGACCTTCAACATCACCGTTGGTGAGGTCAACGATGCACCAACGATCACTGCAGGCGGAACGTTGAGCTACACCGAAAACGATCCCGCGACGGCGATCGATACCACGATCGTGGTAACTGACAGCGACAGTCCGAACCTGGCTTCGGCCACCGTTCAGATCACTGGTAACTACGCGAACGGTCAGGACGTGCTCTCGTTCACTAACACGGCCACGATCACCGGCATCTTCAACGCCGGCTCCGGCACGTTGACTCTGACGGGCGCTGACACTGTCGCCAACTACCAGGCGGCCTTGCGCTCAGTCAGGTACAACAACACGTCCGAGAACCCGTCCACGTTGGCGCGCACGGTTTCGTGGATCGTCAACGACGGCGCATTGCCGAGCACCGCAGCAACCAGCACCATCAACGTCACGGCAGTCAATGACGGGCCGGTGAACACGGTGCCGGGCCCGCAAGGTACGGCGCAAAACACGCCACTCGTATTCTCGAGCGGCACTGGTAATCAAATCTCCGTCGCCGATGCGGATGCCGGATCGAACAACATCCAGGTAACGCTTACCGCCGCCAACGGCACGCTGACACTCAGCACCACTTCGGGCTTGAGCTTCAGCTTCACCGATGCAAACGGCACGGGAGCAGGTGACGGCACTGCCGATGCGACGATGACCTTCCGCGGCACGCTTGCGAATGTCAACGCGGCTCTGAACGGCATGACCTTCACACCAACGCCGGCCTTCAGCGGCGCTGCCAGTGTGACGATTACGTCGAACGACCTGGGCAACACGGGCACAGGTGGACCGCTTACCGACACGGACGTTGTCAACATTCAGGTCGCACTGAATGTCAGCATCGCCGACTCACAGGTCACTGAGCCATCGTCAGGTTCGGTAAACATGGTGTTCGTTGTCTCGCTGAACGCACCGGCTCCAGCCGGCGGCGTGTCCGTGAGCTTCACCACGCAGGACGAACCTCCTGCGCTCAACCACGCGACCGAGAATCAGGACTACACCCCCGTTGCAGGTACTCTGAACTTCGGACCGGGCGAGCAGATCAAGACGATCAATGTCCCGATCCTGTCGGATACCATGATGAGTGAAGCCAACGAGACGTTCCGCGTCTTGCTGGCGAGTCCGGTGAACGCCACCATTACGGACGGCATCGCCACCGGCACGATACTCATCGTGAATCAACCACCAAGCCCAATCCTGATCAGCGAACTGCGAACGAGTGGCCCAGGAGGCGCGGGCGACGACTTCGTTGAGATTTACAACAACACTGACTCGGCGCACACGGTTAATGACCCGTCCGGCGGCTACGGCTTGTTCAAGATGGGCGCCGATTGCAACGCCACACCGGTTCTCATCGGTGTCATTCCGAATGGCACGGTGATACCGGCGCGCGGACATTACCTGTTCGTCGGTTCGGCTTACAGTCTCGCCAACTATGGCGGAACTGGAGCGGCCGCCGGCGATCAGACATTGAGTCAGGACATCGAGAGCGATCGCAATGTCGCGATATTCAGTACGACATCGCTGGCGAGTCTCTCGACCGCGACACGTCTGGATGCCGTCGGATTTGGCACTAACACCGGCGGAGTCTGTGACCTGTTACGTGAAGGTACGACGCTGGTACCGCTCGGCGGCAGTACGCTGGAACACAGCTACTTCCGTGATGAGTGTGGCAAGAAGGGTAATCCGGCAATCTTTGGTCTGTGTCCAACTGGCGGCTTCGTGAAGGATACGAACGTCAACAGCGAAGACCTCGTGTTTGCCGATACGACGGGAACGGCCACACCCGCGGGTCAGCGTCTGGGAGCTCCAGGCCCGCAGAATCTGGGCAGCGCGCGGGTGAGTCTGTCCGTTGCGGCGTTGCTGCTCGATGCGACGAAGGGGGCGCCGACGACACCAAACCGCGTTCGCAACTTCACTCCGGTGACCAACGGCGCGCAGGGTACCCTCTCGATTAGACGGCGCTTTGTAAACAACACCGGTGGAACCGTCACCCAGTTGCGATTCCGTATCGTCGATTTCAGTAGTCTCTCGATGACGGACGGCATCGCTGATTTGAGGGCGGTGGATTCAATGTCGATCTCGGTGGGCGGTATCACCGATTCAGCGACATGTGCGGCAACAGGCACGCCGGTTACGCCGCCTTGTACGGTGACGGTGCATGGCACCACCGTCGATCAACCACCGGCGCAATCAGCGGGTGGCGCGCTCAATAGCACGATGACGGTAACGCTGCCTACACCACTGGCTGCGGGAGCGAGCGTGAACGTGCAATTCCTGCTGGGCGTACAGCAGACCGGCTCGTTCAAGTTCTTCTTCAATATCGAAGCACTGCCGTAAAGAGGCCACAAAGAGGCACAAAACTAAGACGCAAAAAGGCACAAGAAACACAAACGATTTACTGTTTGTGGTCTTGTGCCTTTTTGCGTCTTAGTTTTGTGCCTCTTTGTGGCTAACCTTTGACTGAGAGGGGTTCTGGATCGGGTTGGCGTCCGCCCCGTGCGGAGTCGTGAATCATCGGCGGCGGATTCGCTACGAGTACTTCGAGTGCGGCATCGAGCACCTCACCGATACCCGATACAAACACGATTTGCAGGTCGTTCCTGACATCCTCAGGAATGTCGTCGGTATCGGCTTCGTTGCGACTCGGCAGGATAATGCGTTTGATACCGGCTCGATGTGCTGCCAGTACCTTTTCTTTCACGCCCCCGATCGGGAACACGAGACCTGAAAGCGTGATCTCACCCGTCATCGCAGTATCTGGTCTGACGCGACGTCCCGTGTACAGTGAAGCCAGCGCCGAAGTGATCGTCACGCCCGCGCTTGGTCCATCCTTCGGAATGGCCCCGGCAGGAACGTGCAGGTGAACTCCATAGTCCTTGAAGAACTCAGGCTCGATACCAAACTCAGCAGCGTGTGACCACAGGAACGACTGCGCCGCGCGCGCCGATTCCTGCATCACTTCGCCGAGTTGTCCGGTGATCGTCAAACCACGACCGCCGGGCAGCAACGTGGCTTCGATAAACAGCACCTCGCCGCCCATCTCAGTCCACGCCATTCCGGTCGCCACACCCGCGGGCAATTCCTTGCGTGCCTGTTCCGGATAGAAGCGCGGCGGTCCAAGATACTCGCGAACGTCAGCGGCAGTGACGGTGACCGACTCGGCCGCTGCCTGCGCGATTTTCAGCGCGACTTTTCGCGCGATGCTGCCGATGTTTCGTTCCATCTGGCGCACGCCTGCTTCGCGTGTATAGCGCGCCGCAATCAACTCGATCGCGTCGTCGGCGATCTGTAGTTGCGCGTTGTTGAGTCCGTTCTCGGTAAGCTGTCTCGGTACCAGGTAACGTTTTGCAATCTCGAGTTTTTCGCGATCGCTATAACCGGCGAGGGCAATGATCTCCATGCGGTCGCGCAGTGGAGCCGGAATCGGACCGAGTTGATTCGCCGTAGCGATGAAAAAGACCTTCGACAGATCAAACGGCAGATCGAGATAGTGATCGCGGAACGAGTTGTTCTGCTGCGGATCGAGAATCTCGAGCAGCGCCGCAGCCGGATCGCCGCGATAGTCGTTTCCGAGTTTGTCGATCTCGTCCAGCATCAGCACCGGGTTATTTACTCCAGCGCGTCTTATCGACTGGATAATTCGACCCGGCATAGCGCCGATGTACGTGCGGCGGTGACCGCGCAACTCAGCTTCGTCGCGCACGCCGCCCAGCGACATTCGTTCAAACTGCCGGCCTAACGAACGCGCGATCGATCGACCGAGCGACGTCTTGCCAACTCCCGGTGGACCAACAAACAGGATTATCGGGCTCTTCGTGTCGGGCCGCAGTTTGATAACCGCCAGAAACTCCAGAATACGTTCCTTCACGTCTTCGAGCCCGTAGTGATCTTCGTCGAGAATGCGACGCGCTTCAGCGAGGTCGAGCTTGTCTTCCGACGACTTGAGCCACGGCAACTCCAAAATAAACTCGAGATAGGTGCGAATGACGTGGTAGTCAGGCGCCGCCGGCGGCAGGCGCTGTAAACGCTTCAACTCACGATCGGCTTCGGCGCGCACGTCGTCGGGAAGCTCGGCTTTCTCGAGTCGCTCTCGCAGCAACTCGGTTTCAGCAGCCTCGCCGGTTTCGTCTTCGCCCAGCTCTTTCTGAATCGCGCGCATCTGCTGGCGCAGCACGTAGTCGCGCTGGGCTTTGTCCATTTCGACCTGCGCTTCCGAAGCGATCTTGGAACGCAGTTGCAGTATTTCAACTTCGCGAGCGAGATTGGTATTTGCCAGGCGCACGAGCTCGTCAGCAGTGTTTGCTTCGAGCATACGCTGCTCTTCTTCAACGCCGAGATTCAGGATCGAGGCGAGGAAGTACGACAGACGCACCGCATCCGCCTGGCCGAGCACCGCGATGCGTACTTCGGGCGGCACGTTTGGCAGTAACGCCAAAGCCTCTGTAATCATCTGCTGGAGGTTGCGTTTGGCCGCTTCCACCTGGTCCGAATCGACAATGCGCGGCTCCGGCAGGATTTCGACTTCAGCGCGCAGGTGCGGATCTTCCTGTTTCCACTTGCGCACTCGAATGCGTTCGGTGCCCTGCACGATGATGCGCATGCCGTTGTCGGTGCGCTCCATGCGCTTGATCATTACCAGCGTGCCGACCTCGTACAGATCAGCGGATTTGGCATCAGTGTCGTCGGAGCGATCGGGCCGGACGGTTATGCACGCGAGCAGTTTTTCCGGGGTTCCCAATGCGGCTTCAACGGCGGCGACTGAGCGCGGGCGTCCGATACCCAAAGGAATAACGGTTTCCGGAAACACGGTGAGGTTTTGCAGCGCAAGGATAGCGACCTCAAAGGGCTCTCCCGTGCTTTGCGCAGAAAACCGCAGATCCTGACCGCTTGCCGGCGGTTGTCCAGCAGCGGGTGTTTCGGGGGCTGGCGGCCTGGTTTCAGAAGATTCCGGCATGATTAATCCTGTTCTCTTCGCACGTCGATAATCAAAAAGCCATCAGTGTAATCCTGTCGTATCGACGCTCCTTCAATCGGCGCCGGGAACTGGATGGACTTTTCGAAACGACTGTAGGTGATTTCCATCTGATGGTAAACAAAACCATCGCGATAATGCGTGTCGCGGCGACAGCCACGAATCGTCAACAACGAGTCGCGTAATTCAATCTCCAACTCGTCAGAACAGACTCCAGCCAGATCCACCTTCACGATCCAGCCAGTCGCGCATTTATAAACATCCGCGGCTGGATTCCAGAGGCGCCCAGACGGTACCACCCGCCGATCCGTTCGGATCAGCGAGAACTCATGTTCGATGTCTCGCATAGCAAAGAGAATAAGGGAAAAGAGCAAAGCGTTCAATATAGGTCCTATATGTCTATAGGACCTATACCAAACACGCTTGCTTTAGCCGAAAAGCCTATTCCAGAACGAAGACCCCTTCGAGATGTCCTCGAGAGCCTCCGCCAGTTCGCGATCTTCCCGGGTTTCCAAGGCGATGTCAGCCAGGGAGATCATTCCGACAAGGTAATCATTGTCGTTAGTCACCGGAATACGTCGTACCTGCTTGTTGCCCATCTTCCGAATCACATCAACGACGCGATCGTTCGGTTTGGCCGTGTAAATATCAACCGACATGATGTCTTCTGCACGGACGCTCGCGACGTCTTTGTTATCCGCAACAGCGCGCACGACGATGTCGCGGTCTGTGATTAAGCCGATTAATTTGCCGCGCGCGTAATTCCGGCCTTCATAATTGCGCTCGGGGTTCTCACTTCTGCCGTTACCCGTGGGATTGTCATACTCGACTACGGGAATCACGCCCACGTCTTCCTGTTTCATCATGCGCGCAACTTCGGTCAGCGTCGTGTCGCGTGTGGCAACCGCGAGGTCGCGGGTCATGATGTCGCGGCAACGCAACCGCGAACGCTCTGCGGAGTAGTGCTCTCGATCGCGCCATCTGCCGCCGGAAATATCTCCACGCACGTCGTAAAGGGAACTGCGTCTGTTCTCATCGCGAAAACGTTCGCCACGATTATCGGCATAACGTGGTTCGTCGTAATCGTATTCCGCGCGCTCACCAAATCTGCCGCGGTTGTATTCGGGTCGCCTTTCGCTATCGAATTGACGACCGCCTCGGTATGGTTCGTCGTAAGCGCCGAAGTTCTCGCGCCTGTAACGGTCTTCGCGTGGATAAAAGTCCCTCTCTTCATCCTGGTCGTTTCTGTATCTGGCCATTGCTTCCCTCCTTAGAATTTGACCACAGATCTCCGAGGGATCTGCGGCGTTATAAATTAGTTTCCACTTCCGCAATTACTTGTACTCTCGAGCTGATCTCCAGCGAACCGACTTCTATCGGCGTCGCCACAGCATCTCGTTTTGCCGCCATGAACGTTTCGGCCTGGTAAAGCGGCACTGGGGGCCTTTGCTGAAATCCTTCTTCCTGAACTTCCACGATTCGCACCACTCGCCCGCCCAGTGACTGTGCGATCACCTGCGCCTTGCTCACGGCTTCGCGAGTTGCTTCGCCCAACGCTCGATCGCGCGCGGGCCGATCCTGTCGCAACGTGAACGCGATGCCTGACACGTCGTTTGAGCCGGCTTGCGCCGCGGCGTCGATCACGGTTCCGACCTTGTTCAAATCACTCATCGTGACGGTGACGGTGTTGCGCGCTTCGTAACCGGAGATCGTGGGTGGCTGGCCTTCTTTGTAAATGCGCTGCGGTTGCAGGCTGTAGCCACTGGTCTTCACTTCGGCGCCCGCGCCGGCGGCGGTTTTCAATGCACGCACGACGGCGTCGGTCTTCGTGGCGTTGTCTTGTTGCGCGCCGATGGCGTTGCGGTTTTGTGTGACTACTGCGATTGTCAGGATTGCAGTGTCAGGTTGGGCCTGCACGATGGAATCGCCGGTGATCATCACGCGCGTGACGCGCCGGTTGTTGTCTTGCCCGGGAGTGGCGACATTTTGAGCGTGGGCTTTTTCGACCGGTTTCATGGATTTCACTTCGAAAGGAGTGCCTTCCATGAACATGGTCATGACTTCTTTTACTTCGCCGACGGCTTCGACGTTAGTCGCTTCCTTGAACCAGTCGTTCTCTTGAAAGCTCTTCGGGTTCAGAATCAGGTATTTGGTGTCGCCACTGACGATCAACCAGCCACCTGCCTCGACAGTTTTTTGCAATTTGCCGCGGACGGTAAGTTCTTTGGCGTGCAGAACGGTGGCAGTGCCGAGTACGACTGCCATTACGGTCGTGATTAGTAGTAGTCGCTTCATAGTCTCTCCTCTTGGTCCTAGAATCTCACAGCCGAGGGAGAGTTAAAACCGGCGGCGAAAATAGAGAACGCGCGAAAGACCAAAACTTGCCCGCGACACGAAACCGTGTTTTGTTACCATCCATTAATGCGGTCATTCAGGGGTAGGATTGCGAATTCCATACCAGACAGTATTAGCCACAGATAAACACGAAAAACACGGATCAGAAAAACAGAAAAGATTCTGATCCGTGTATGAAATCCGTGTTATCTGTGGCTAAAACTATCCGTCGTTGCCTATGGCTTCAACCGGGCAACAACTCATCGCTTCGTCGCAGAGGGCCTTTTCTTCGTCGGTTTCCGGCTGCTTGTAGACAAACGAATAATTGTTTTCATCGCAGCGCATGAAATTATCGGGCGCGGTGTCGCGGCAGACGTCGCAATCGATGCACGACGAATCCACGTAATACGCTCCGCCGATGTTCTCTTTTACTTTGTCGTTCTTGTCAGGCACGCGTCAGGGATGCGTCATCTCTTCCGGGATCACCAACTCGTCGAACTGTTCCCCGGTCAGAAAACCGAGTTCCACGGCCGATTGGCGCAAGCTGATCTTCTTTTTGTGAGCGTTCTTTGCAACCTGGGCAGCTTTGTCGTAACCGATGTGAGGATTCAGTGCGGTCACGAGCATCAGGGAGTGTCGTAAGTGATCATCGATCTGAGCGCGGTTGAGTTCGATACCGGAGATGCAAAACTCGACAAAACTCTGAATCGCATCGCGCAGCAAGGTCACCGAGTGCAGAAAGTTGTGAATCATCACCGGCTTGTAAACGTTCAACTCGAAAGCGCCCTGCGATCCGCCAAAGCTCGTGGCCAGATCGTTGCCGAAGACCTGAACGGCAACCATCGTCAGCGCCTCGCTCTGCGTCGGGTTGACCTTGCCCGGCATGATCGACGAGCCAGGCTCGTTTTCCGGCAGGATCAATTCTCCCAGACCACAACGCGGTCCTGAAGCCAGCCAGCGTACGTCGTTGGCGATCTTCATACACGAGCCGGCGAGTGTCTTGAGAGCGCCGCTAGCGAAGACTAGCTCGTCGTGCGCTGAAAGTGCGGCAAACTTGTTTGGGTGCGATCTGAAGGGAAGACCCGTTAGTTCAGCGATCTTCTTCGCGGCGCGTTCTCCGAATTCCGGATGTGAATTGAGTCCGGTGCCCACGGCGGTGCCGCCGATAGCGAGATCGAGCAAGCCGGGCATCGCTGCCGTGAGTCGCTCGATGTCGCGCTCGACGAGGCTCGCCCATCCGCCCATCTCCTGACCGACAGTCAGTGGGGTTGCGTCCTGAAGATGCGTTCTACCGATCTTTACGACGCCCGAGAACTCCTGCGCCTTGGCCATGATGGCGTCGTGCAGTTCCTGAACTCGCGGTATCAGTACATTCAACTGTTCGGCTGCAGCGATGTACATCGCGGTCGGAAACGTGTCGTTTGACGACTGCGACATGTTGACGTCGTCGTTTGGATGAATCGGCGTCTTGCTGCCCATAACGCCGCCGGCGAGCTCGATTGCGCGGTTCGAGATCACTTCGTTGGCGTTCATGTTGGTTTGTGTGCCGCTGCCGGTCTGCCAGACGCGCAACGGGAAGTGATCGTCAAGTTTTCCTTCGATCACTTCGTCGCAGGCGCGCACGATCAGTTCTGCTTTGTCGTGTGGGAGCTTGCCGAGGTCTTCGTTCACCAGGGCAGCCGCTTTCTTGAGGATGCCCAGTGCGCGGATCATCTCGCGCGGCATGCGGTCGAAGCCGATGTTGAAATGATGCAGGGACCGCTGGGTCTGTGCGCCCCAGTAGCGATCGGCGGGTACCTCGATGGGACCCATCGAGTCGGTTTCTATTCTGGTTTTAGCGGATTGTTCAGGGGATTGTTGAGCCATACGTCGCTGTAGATCTTGCCACAAAGAAGCACAAAAGCACAGCAACCGGGAAGATTTTCGCCACGGATTTTCACGGATGAACACTGATCTAATCCGTGTTATCCGTGAAATCCGTGGCTAATAAATTATCGGCCTATCGCGTCGCCGACGTCCTCGATCGCGTCTCCGACTTTCCTTCGGGCTTTCCCGAAGCCTTCTTCAATCTTGCCGCCTGCATGATCTGCGCGGCCCTCAGCCTCGAGTTCCTCGTCGTCGATAGCTCTGCCAATCGTCTCCTTGGTTTTGCCTTTAGCCTGATCCCATTTTCCTTCGATCTCGTCTTTATTCGGTAAACTCATTGCTAACCTCCTTGTGTTGTTATTCAGTGCGAACGTGTTCACCACCTAAATCACTAAGCAGATCCTCCAGCCTATCTACTTCTTCCTTTTCATCCGAGCGTGCTTCCACACCGATCAAGATTCCGCCACCCTTGATTCCGGCCTCGTAAACTTTGGCCCGATATTCCGGAATGCCGGCTCCCACCAGAGCACCAATCAAACCACCTGCGGCGCCGCCTGCGCCCGCGCCGGCGAGTGCGGCCGCAATTGGACCAGCGATCACCAGATTGATGCCGGGCAAGAACAACGTTGTTCCTACCGCCGCAATCGCCGCGAGCACCGCGCCAATAGTTCCACCAACTGCACTACCAATACCCAGGCCATCCGCAGCATGCGAGCGTGTTTGAATCGCAAACTCTTTCGATCGCGTCGCGTCTGACATGAGCACGCTAATATCGTCTCGTGTAAAACCGTGTTTCAGGAGCGCATCAACCGCAGCCTCCGCGGCGATCTTGTTCCTAAAAAGTGCTGTAACTAATCTCGCCTTTGTCGCCTTAGCCATACAATCCTCCCAACAACCAATTCTATCGAGGAGACAATCGGCAACACGTGTGCCAGCCCAGATTACGCAGAATATCTGCATAATTTGCCTGCTCAGAGAATTTTGCTGTTGGGCTTTAGTACGGAAGTGAACAGTTCTGTGACTAAAACTAAAGCTTGTCGATCTTGGCCGCGAGAATGAAATCACTCTCAGTCAAGCCGTCGATCTTGTGAGTCCAGATCGAGATCTCTGCCTGTCCCCATCCGAAACAAATGTCCGGATGATGTCCCTGCTCTTCGGCAAGGTCGCCGACGCGATTCACAAACACTTGCGCTTCGCGAAAGTTTGAGAATCGATAACTCTTCTTCAGATGGTGCTCGTTTACAACTTCCCATCCATCCAACTCCGGCAGTAGCTTCGCGATCTCTTCTGCCGTCAGCGGCGGCACGCCACCACGACACGGCACACATTCTTTGAGTGATAGTCCGCTCATAATTTCCTCCGGTTGCCAGATTCTACAATTTCCGTCGATTGCATGATAGGCTACGTCTCACCAATTCAAATCTCAACCGTGCGAGACGATAGCAAACAAACTTCAGCACTCAAGCAAGTGGCAATTTTCTGCGACGGTTCGAGTCTGGGCAACGGCCAGGAGGCGAGCCGCGCGGCGGCATGCGCGCTCCTGGGGTACAAAGGTTACTGGCGCGCGGTCGGAGAATATCTCGGCAGGGCCACCAATCAACAGGCTGAAATAGCGGCTGCGGCAGTAGGGCTCGAATCGCTGCGTCAACCCTGCGCCGTTAGTGTTTTTACTGACTCGCGTTACGTCGTGGAAACGATGAACGGTCGCTTTCGACGCAAGGCAAACCTGCCCTGGTGGGAACGACTGGATCGTGCCGCTGCGACACACAAAATTCGTTGGGAATGGACGCGCGGCCACGCGGGCCATCTGCTGCAGGAAGCCGCCGATAACGCCGCCCGCCGCATCGCCGCCGCCGGACACGTCGAAGAATCGATTTTGCGCGATGCCGAGGACAAGATCGGCGCCATTGAGGTCTCTTAAAGCCGTCCACAGATTACACACATAAATCTGCCAAATCTGTGGATGGCTTTGTATCTTGGACCCATTCTGGTTAATAATCCCATCTCCCCTTTCAAATGCTCAGAACTAAAGCCGCCCTGCTCCTGTTGTGTTTCGTCTTTGTGCCTCTGGCGCAGGCCCAGGATCCATACCGCGGCTGGCAGTGGCAAAACCCTTTGCCACAGGGCAATTCCATCAGCGCAATTCGCTTTGCAGCGGACAAACAACGCGGTTGGGCGATCGGCTCAAACGGCGTCGTGCTGTCGACGGACAACGGCGGTTTTGAGTGGGAAGAGCAGGACAGCCCGGCGAACACAACTCTCTACGGCCTTTACATCAAAGATCGTTCGCGCGTGGTAATTACAGGCGCGCGCGGCGTCGTGCTAACCACCAATAACGGCGGCAACAAATGGGTATTGCGGCCGAGCGGCGTGCGCGATCATCTCTTCGCGGTAACGTTTGCGCCCAACAATCCGTTGCTCGGCTGGGCGGTCGGTACATTCGGTTCGATCATCGCCACAACCGATGGCGGCAAGACCTGGAAACAACAAGCCAGCCACATCAACTCGCACCTTTTTTCCGTCGCGTTTGCTGATGCAAAGAACGGCCTCGCGGTAGGTTCGCATGGAACGATCCTCGTGACGTCAAACGGTGGCGCAGACTGGAAGCCTGCAAAGAAACTGACTGACTTCCCACTAACAGGCGTCACGTTCACCACTGACACAAAAGCGACCGCGGTCGGTTATCGCGGCACGATCCTGCAAACCGAAGACAGCGGCGAGTCGTGGACCGTCAAGTCAGCGCTGGTTACAACCGATCTCTACACCGTTTACTTCATCGACGAGATGCACGGCTGGGCCGCGGGCGACAGCGGCGTCGTGTTGACCACTGCCGACGGCGGCAACATCTGGTTGCCGGTAAACATCCGCACCGAGCCACGTCTCACCACGCTTTATTTCTCCGATGAATCGCTTGGTTGGGCCGCGGGCGCCGATGGTCTCCTCGTGCGCACCGTTGATGGTGGTTTGTCGTGGCAGCGGCTCACCGATGGTGGGCGCGACGATCTGGCAAACATTTTCTTTATCGACAACTCGCACGGCTGGGCCGTGGGCGCGCGCGGCAGGATTCTCTTCACCACCAACGGCGGTAAAAGTTGGACCATGCGTCCGTCCAAGACCACTGCGCAACTAAACGCTATCAGCTTCACCAGTGAGAAATCGGGCTGGGTCGTCGGTGACAAGGGCACGATTCTTCACTCGGTGAATAACGGCGTGACATGGGACAGGATTACGAGCCCGGCGACTGAGGATCTGTTTGGCGTCTCGTTTGTTTCGCCCGCGGAAGGATGGGTGGTCGGTGCGCGCGGAGCGGTTTGGCATACGAAAGATGAAGGCGTGAGCTGGGAGTTTCAGCAAACCAATTCGCTGAACTGGCTCGAAGACGTGAAGTTTCTCGATCAGTTGCACGGAATTGCGGTTGGCTCAGGAGGCACGATCCTGCGCACGGAAGATGGCGGCGTTAACTGGCGGCGCGTCGATCGAAACCTGAAAGAATGGTTGTACGCGGTAGCCTTCGCCGACGCGCAACGCGGTTACATCGTGGGCGCCCGCGGCCTGGTGCTGCGCACCGATGATGGCGGCGAAACATGGAAGGATCTCGAGACTGGCGTTAACGGAAACCTGTTTGGCGTGGCGCTGGCGAGTCGTAACGACGTGCTGGTAGTTGGAGAACAGGGCAGCATTATTCACAGCGACGATGCCGGGCAGACGTGGGAGATTCAGCCGACGATTACGAACGCGTCGTTATTTTCGATTGCTTATCGTGGCGGGACGAATGTGTGGGTGGCTGGTCGTGGCGGTGCGATCCTCCGGCGCGTCGATCCGATCGCGACGGTGAGTATTCCGGTGACGAAGTTGCCGCCGATGCTTAGGGGCGGATCGGTGAAATTAGATGATGAGCCGATAGACGATCGCGAAATCCCGAAGGCAGTTCAACCCAAGAAGAAGCCCGCCCGCCCTTGAAGATTTAGCCACAGATTTACACGGATTTCATTCACGGATTTAATGCATGAATCCGTGTATGAAATCCGTGTTTATCCGTGGCTAAATTCTGACGCGGTTTTCTTTCGCGTAGGAGTAAGCGCAGTACGCGGAGATGATGTGGAAGACCCAGCCGAGCAGGCCGCCAGTCCAACCCCAGAAGAAGAGAGCGAGGAACAACCAGATAATTCCCGCCAGAATGCGGCCGTTGTAAATCTGGCCGAGACCCGGAATAAGTAAACTCAAAATCCCTGCTATAAACGGATCGCGCATCGTCTCAAGCTACCTCCACACTGGAAGGTCATACGACGACAGTTCTTGTTTTGTTCGTCGCTATCTCTCGCCCTCGCGCCGCACGTCAACGATCTCGCCCCGAAACGTTTTCAGCATCGTCTGCACGATCGGATTGTTCTCCGCCATCTCACGCAGCCGCTGCTTTTCGAGTCGAGCTTCATCCTCGCGGCTGAGCGGTTGACCCTCGGCCTTTGGATCCTTGACCGTGATGCGTATGCCGATCTCTTTGCCGGTAACTTCGCGGCAGGCCTCGCGCACAAACTTGACGTTCTCCGGCTTCGAGAGCGTGTCGCGGAAGTGACGTGCATCAGGCGCAAACTCGATACACAACTCACCCTCTTCAAACACTGTTGCCAGCGCTGATTCGAGCGCGGTCACGAGCAACATCTTTCGCTGCTTCTCCAACACAGCTTTCACTCGATCGATCGTAGAAAGCTCTGCTGCTGCGGGAGGCTTGGGTGGCTCTTCTATTGGCCTTTCGAGTGCCGGAGAGGTTGCCGTCGCCGCGAAAGAAGATCCTGCCGGTCGAGAGCTTGCTGTCGATCGTTCCGGATTGATCTTGCCGGAGGTGCCTTGACTGCCGCCCGAACCCGGCGTCGTCTTGCTCGCTGAGGGTTCACCGCCGAGATTGTTTTCAAGTGCCGCGAGCCGTTGAATGATCTCGCTGATGCTCTCGACGCCACGCAGTTCCATCAGTTTCACGATACCGATTTCCAACTGGTAACGAGGCTGAGTCGCGGCGCGCAGTTTTGTTTCAGTCTCGGCGAGCGAATGAAAGAAGCGCACCAGGTCTGACTCGGAAAACAACTCTGCTTGTCGTTTCAATTCCTGCGGTTCGCAAACGGCCGACTCCAGCAGTTCTTCGTTGCCGGAAACTTTCGTCACCAGCAGATCGCGGAAGTGTGCCAGGAGATCGCGACAGAAGTTTCGCAGATCGTGACCGCGCATCACGATATCGTCGACGGCGGCGAGGGCTTCCGCGGGTTTGTTGGCGGCGATACCGTCTATGATGCGTTTGAGAATGTCAGCGCCGGCGACGCCGAGCGCCATCTCCACGTCTTCTTTCTTGATCTTGTTGCCGGCGAAACTGATCACCTGGTCGAGGGCTGACTGCGCGTCGCGCATCGATCCTTCGCCCGTGCGCGCGATCTCGCGCAACGCCTCGTCAGGGATGGAGATCTTTTCGGCTTTCGCGATCAGTTTGAGACGTTCGAGGATCTTCGCAGTGGCGATCGTGCGAAACTCAAACTGCTGGCAGCGAGACAGGATTGTTTCGGGAACTTTGTGACGTTCCGTCGTGGCCATGATGAAGACCACGCGTGGTGGTGGCTCTTCGAGCGTTTTCAACAGTGCGTTGAAAGCAGCTCCGGAAAGCATGTGAACTTCGTCGATGATAAAGACCTTGTAACGGTCGCGTGCCGGCGCGATACCCACGCTCGCAATGATCGCCTCGCGCACGTTGTCCACGCCGGTATTTGAAGCAGCGTCGATCTCCTGCACATCGATCGAGCGGCTCTCGGTGATCTCACGACACGACGGACACTGATCCGGATCGTCAGAACGACAGGGCGTCGGCGTTGGCTGCTTCGCCTTGTGACAATTGAGCGCTTTCGCAAGCAAGCGGGCGCTCGTAGTTTTGCCGACGCCACGTGCGCCTGAAAACAGGTAAGCGTGATGCAGCCGCTGATGCTCGATGGCGTTGCGCAGCGTGCGTGTGATTGGTTCCTGACCCGTTACTTCATCAAACGTCTGCGGGCGCCACTTGCGGGCGATTACTTGATAGGCCATTTAGGTTGTGAGACTGCTACGCGTTGTAAGCTGAATTGGCCAGACCCCGGACTTTCCCGCAACACACGCTGCCGTTGTTACCGTTGCTCCGTTCCCGGCCTGGCGGGGTTCACAAGGCTAGCGTTGTGCGGAGCCCGGGATCTGATAACTAAATCTCTGTCTTACGATGCGCCAACATCCGCAACAGTGCATTGATGCCGAGATGAAGCAGCGCGTAGGAGATTATCGCTACAACTACCGGCAGGAGCAACGTGTGACCGGCGCCGCTGCTCGGACTGGCTACAATTCCTCGAAAAGGCGCGTAAAAAGGATTGCTGACCGTCACTATGAACTGCACAAACCCGGCACTGCTGCGGGCCGCCATCAACGCGAGCAGGAAGCGCATGCCGAGCAGCGCGTAGATTACCCAGAAGATGTAATCGACAATCTGGGAAACTCGCGCCAGCCCGCGGGAGCGTTCCACTTCGCGCTCAGTGTCAATGACCTCGTTGACAGCCTTCGACCGGAATTCACCGGCCACCTGATCTATGCGCTGCACTTCGCCGGGCGTTGCTTTTGTTGCGGCCCGTTCGCCGATTTCGGACTGGACTTCGCCTTCGACCTGACTCTTTACCGATTCGTGTTGTGCCGCACGTCTTGCTTCGTCAATTGCTAACTTATCGTCGTTCATCGCCTACCCCACTAACAAGTGGATTGTGTGTTGTGGGGGCGTCGGGGAACGATGTCTGGCGGAGAGGGTGGGATTCGAACCCACGGAACGGTTTCCCGTTCACAGCATTTCCAGTGCTGCCAGTTCAACCACTCCTGCACCTCTCCGGAGCCAAAAAAGCACAAGGGAATCAGCCGCAAAAAGGCACAAAAGGCACAAAAAGAAAATCTTCAATATTCATCGATCTAGATTCATCGATCTAAAATGCTCTGATCTTACCTGGCTCGTCTTTTGAGCTTTTTGTGCCTTTTTGTGGCTAAAATATTTTGTGCCTGTTTGTGGCGGAGAGGGTGGGATTCGAACCCACGGTGGGCGTTAACCCACTCCGGTTTTCGAGACCGGTGCACTAATCCACTATGCGACCTCTCCGCGTCTGAAAAAACTCCTGCATGAGCGCACGGCATTCCGCTTCCAGCACGCCCGAGCTGACCTCGATCCGGTGATTCAGGAAATCCGTGTCGCAGATGCGAAACCGGCTCGCCACCGCGCCTGCTCGCTCATCCGGTGCGCCGTAAATCAAACGCCGCACTCGCGCCTGTATCAAAGCCCCGGCACACATCGCGCACGGTTCAATCGTCGAGTAAACATCAACGCCCGTCAGCCGGTAGTTTCCCAACTTCCTGGCGGCCTCACGAAGAGCAACGATCTCAGCGTGAGCTGTAGGATCGCAGTCAGTACGCGTACGGTTTCCGGAAACAGCGACGAGTTGGTTATCGCTGACGATGCAAGTGCCGATGGGCACCTCACCATTTGCCTGCGCTTCGCGAGCGGCGGCCAGTGCCTGCCGCATCCACTGCTCGTCAAACTCTGTCGCTGCGGCACTCATACATCGTTCAAATAACGAACGGCCACTATAGGGCAAAAAGAAGGTTTCACGCAAAGGCGCAAAGACTTCTCTGAAAACTCACTAATCGCGTGCTATTATCAGTTTCCGGAGTCCCGCGCCCCGCTCTGGCCGGCGCGCTCCATTGAATTCAAACCCCATGTCCACCGAAGCAAGTCAAAGAGGTAGCGGTCCATTAACAGAAAGAGGCACTGGGCGGCACAGAACGCCGCAGGCGGAGCCTTTGTCTGACACGCCCTCATGGTCGCCCGCTGGCTTGATGCGGCGCCTGTCGCCTGCGGAGTTCAACACCGCGATGATCCATTTCTATCGCGGCGAAGTACAACGCTCAAATACCTGGCGCAATCGACTCGATACAACAACAAACTGGGCTGTCATCACCGCGGGTGCAACGCTGTCGTTCGTCTTCAGCTCGCCAAACAACCCACACTTCGTCATTCCGATCAACTCAATACTGGTCGTGATCTTCCTTTTGATGGAAGCGCGCCGCTATCGCTATTACGAGATCTGGTCGAGTCGCGTGAGGATCCTGGAGACGGGTTACTTTGCACACCTGCTGATGCCGGAGAACAGACCGCCGGACGAAGCCTGGGCTGAACATCTCGCGGCTGACCTGACCACGCCTCACTTTACGATCACCGAATGGGAGGCAGTGGGCCGTCGCTTGCGCCGCAACTATCTCTGGATCTTTGCGCTGCTCGCACTCAGCTGGAACTTGAAAGTCTATCTCTCGCCGTTGCCGGCGCGCGATTTCAACGTTTTTATCGATCGAGCCGCGGTGGGATTCGTTCCGGGGTGGCTTGTTTTTGTAGTCGGCGTAGTTTTCAATGCCGCCATTGCTGTTTTCGCGATCGGCACAGTCAGACTGCGCGAAGCCACCGGCGAAGTTTTGCCGAAACACGAGTTTTCATTAAGACCGCTGAGGCGAATGACAAGCTGGACAGCCGCAACCACCAGGCGCACCACCGTGCGTGCGAAACGCGCGCGCCAACGTGTGCGCAGCCGCGATACCACCGGCGAATACAAGAAGATCGACATTTCCGAAACACCCGAGAAAACGGCGGGAGTACGCTAGATTGCCAATTGCCGATTTGCCAATTGCTTTCGTGAGTTGGGTGATCTTTAATCAAAATCGGAAAGCGGCAAGCGGCAATGATTAAGCTCAACGGTCAACAACTCACAATCCAGCAAATCGTAGACGTCGCCGAGGGCCGGGAAGAGGTCGCGCTCGCTGCGGAGGCACGCACGCGCGTCGAGCAGGCGCGCCAGGTGGTCCAGGACATCGTCACGCAGGGACGCACGGTTTACGGCGTCAATACCGGCTTCGGCAAACTGTCGGACGTCAGCATCGATCGAGCAGACCTGGTCCAGTTGCAACTGAATCTGGTGCGCAGTCACTCCGTCGGTTTGGGTGAACCACTGTCAGAAGCTGAAGCTCGTGCGATGCTGCTGCTGCGCGCGAACGTCCTCGCGGCTGGATTCAGCGGCGCGCGACCATTGGTGATCGAGACTCTTGTAGCGATGCTCGAAAAAGGCGTGACGCCGGTGATTCCTGAAAAAGGGAGCGTCGGCGCCAGCGGCGATCTGGCGCCACTTGCACACCTCGCGCTCGCAGCTATCGGCGAAGGCGAAGTTTTTTACCGGGGCGAGCGTGTCCCAGCCGCAACGGCTCTCGAACGCGCCGGGATTGCGCCGTTGCAGTTGGAAGTGAAAGAAGGCCTGGCGCTGCTTAACGGCACGCAGGCCATGGGAGCTGTCGGCGCGCTGGCATTGCACCGTGCCGAACAACTTGTTTGTCTCGCAGACGTTGCCGGTGCGATGACGCTCGAATCGCTAAAAGGCACGCCGGTAGCTTTCGACGAGCGTATTCACGCAGTGCGACCGCACACAGGTCAAGTCGAAGTAGCGGCGCACCTGCGACGATTACTTCGCGACAGTGAGATTCGACAGTCGCATCTCGTAGGCGATCCCCGTGTGCAGGATGCTTACAGTTTGCGTTGCATGCCGCAGGTACACGGCGCCGTGCGCACTGCTTTGAGTCACGCGCGACAGATCGTCGAGATCGAAAGCGGCAGCGCGACAGACAATCCGCTTGTCTTTTCCGATACAGGCGAAGTGCTCTCCGGCGGGAATTTTCACGGCGCGCCGCTAGCACTCGTTTTTGACTATGCCGCAATCGCTTTGACAGACTTGATGAGTATCACCGAACGGCGCATCGATCGGCTGGTAAATCCCGATTCTAACGAAGGCTTGCCACCGTTCCTGACGACTAAGCCGGGCATCTCTTCAGGATTCATGATGTTGCAGGTGACGGCAGTCGCGCTTTTGAACGAAGCGAAGGTGTTGGCCCATCCGGCGAGCATCGACAACGTGCCGACCGACGGCGGCAAGGAAGATCACGTCTCGATGGGTATGACGTCGGCGACCAAGCTTCGCAGCATCGTGAAGCTGGCAGAGCTGACGACGGCGATCGAATTAATGACCGCGGCGCAGGCGCTGGAATTTCACGCGCCACTCACGCCCGGTCGTGGCGTGAAGCAGGCGTACGAGATCGTGCGCCAACACGTCGCACCGCTGACACAGGATCGATCGATGTCAGGTGATATCGAGAATATTCGAGCAGCGATCGTGCGTGGTGATTTCGAGTTGTTACTATCCACAGATTACGCAGATTAAGTCTGTGTAATCTGTGGATAAAAATAAAGGAGACTGTAGATGACAAATGGAATGGACGATCGGAGAAGGGCTCTCGAGGACGAATACTTTCGAAAGAAGGATCAGGAAGCGATCCAAAAGCTGCGCGAGAAAATCAGGCTGGCGGCCCAGGCTAAAGAAGCCGGCACCTCCTCGATGAAGTGCCCGCGCTGCGACGGAACTTTGAAAGAAGTCATGATCGAGCACGTAGCTATCGATACGTGCGACAAATGCGCTGGAACGTGGCTTGACTCTGGCGAGTTGGAACAACTAACCAAAACGGATATTGCGCGTTGGTTTCGTAATCTTTGGAGTTCTAAAGAATAGTAGCGATGGACCACCGCGTAATTCACGCCCCCCGCGGCGCGCAGTTGAATTGCAAAGGCTGGCATCAGGAAGCCGCCCTTCGTTGCCTGATGAACAACCTCGATCCGGACGTCGCCGAACGTCCGGAGGAGCTGATCGTCTACGGCGGCGCCGGCAAAGCGGCACGCAACTGGTCGTGTTTCGACGCCATCGTGCGCGAGTTAAAAGCGCTCGAAAATGACGAGACCTTGCTGGTCCAATCAGGCAAGCCGGTCGCCGTGTTTCGTACGCACGAGTACGCACCGCGCGTTTTGATCGCCAACTCAAACCTCGTCGGCGCGTGGGCCAACTGGGAACACTTTCACGAACTCGAACGCCGCGGCTTGATGATGTACGGCCAGATGACGGCCGGTAGTTGGATTTACATCGGCACGCAGGGCATCGTGCAGGGCACGTTCGAGACGTTTGCCGCCATGGCTGACAAGCAGTTTGCCGGAGATCTTTCGGGCAAGCTCGTTGTGTCGGGTGGCATGGGGGGCATGGGCGGCGCCCAGCCACTCGCCGCGACTTTGAACGGCGCTGTGTTTCTCGGTATCGACGTCGATCCGGTGCGCATCGAGCGTCGCGTACGCACCGGTTACTGCGATCGCATGGCTATGTCGCTCGACGAAGCGCTCGACATCTGCGAGGACGCTCGCGAACAGAAACGCGCTGTGTCGGTTGGATTGGTTGGTAACTGTGCCGAGGTCTTACCCGAGTTGGTTCGTCGCGGTGTTCACATCGACGCCATAACCGATCAAACGAGCGCGCACGATCCGTTGCGCGGTTACGTACCGGCCGGCATGACGCTCGATGAAGCCGCTGATCTGCGCGAGTCGAAGCCGGATGAATACGTTCAGAAGTCGATGGAGTCGATGGCGCGACACGTCGACGCGATGCTGGCGTTGAAGCGCGCGGGCGCGGTTGCGTTTGATTACGGCAACAACATTCGCAAGCAGGCTTTCGATGCCGGCTGCAAAGACGCTTTTGAGATCCCGGGCTTTGTGCCGGAATACATTCGACCTTTGTTTTGCGAGGGCAAAGGACCATTTCGCTGGGTCGCGCTGTCAGGCGATGCGGAAGACATTCGCAAGACCGACGATCTCGCGCTCGAGATGTTTCCCGACGATCGCACGTTGAATCGCTGGCTGCGGCTCGCGCGCGATCGCGTTCACTTTCAGGGACTGCCGGCGCGCATCTGCTGGCTCGGTTATGGCGAACGCGCCGAGATGGGCGAAGCGATCAACGATCTCGTCAAGCGTGGTGATCTGAAAGCGCCCATCGCTATCGGTCGCGATCATCTCGACACTGGATCGGTGGCGTCGCCGTTTCGCGAAACCGAAGCGATGAAAGACGGTTCAGACGCAGTGGCTGATTGGCCCATCCTGAATGCACTGCTCAACACGGCGAGCGGCGCGAGTTGGGTTTCGTTCCATCACGGTGGCGGTGTCGGGATTGGTTATTCGCTGCACGCGGGCCAGGTATCGGTTGCAGATGGCACTGACGAGGCGGCAAAGCGTCTCAATCGCGTGTTGACGAACGATCCGGGACTCGGTGTGGCGCGACACGTCGATGCAGGTTACGAAGAGGCCGAACGCACCGCGCGCGACAAAGAGATCAGTATTCCTCTGCTGGGAGAGTGATTGCTTAACTTTGCCATAGACATCGCCCGCGAGGCAGGCCATCTGCTGGTGCAGCGTCTCGGCGTCGCGAAGATCACCAACAAGGGCGACATCAATCTCGTCACCGAAGCCGACATCGCCGCGGAAAATCTGATCATCGACCGGATTCGTTCTTACCATCCGCAACATGGAATACTCGCCGAGGAATCGGGCGAAGCGGTTCTCGTCGGTGGCAAACGCAGCGACTGGAAGTGGGTCATCGATCCACTCGACGGCACTACAAACTACGCGCACGGTTATCCGTGTTTCTGTGTTTCGATCGCGCTGGAGCACAAGGGAGTGCTCGAGATCGGCGTGGTTTACGATCCGATGCGCGAAGAGATGTTTGCCGCGGAACGCGGGCGCGGCGCGACGCTGAACGATCGGAAGATCCGCGTGTCTGAGATTGATGAACTGAGTCGATCGATGTTGTGTACGGGTTTTCCGTACAACGTGCGCGAACGTCCTGACTTCGCGCGCGACTTTACGAATTTCACGATGAATGCGCAGGCGGTCAGGCGCGACGGTTCAGCGGCGCTAGATCTCGCTTACGTGGCGTGTGGACGCTTCGATGGATTTTGGGAAGACGGATTGAGCCCGTGGGACATCGCGGCGGGCGCGCTATTGATCCTCGAAGCAGGCGGCAGCGTCACAAACTTCAAAAACGAACCACTCGATATCTACAACGAACAGTTCCTCGCCACCAACGGTCTCATCCACGACGCGATGATGAATCTGTTGACTCGATAGCCACGAAAAGATTTAGCCACAAAAAGGCACAAAAGGCACAAAAAAAGATTTTCAGTAGACAGTTAAGGCGCCCAAAATCTCTTGAAGGCGCCCAAATCTCCTGAAGAGGCGCCCAAAATCTCTTGAAGAGGCGCCCAAATCTCCTGAAGAGGCGCCCAAAATCTCTTGAAGAATCGGACGCCTTTTCACTAATTCACCTTTTGTGCTTTTTGTGCCTTTTTGTGGCGAGATCTTTTTCGTGGCTACAAGGCGGAGGCGATCACTGAGGCCAGGCGCTCGCTTTCGCGGCGGGCACAGGCGCGGGTTTCTTCTTTAGGGCATTGCTCGGCGTGGTAGAGCGGGTGGTAGGTCACGATCACTTTACCCAGTCGTGGAAACTTCCAGCCCCTGGGCCAGATGCGATTGCCGCCTTTGATCGTCACCGGCAGTATCGGCACCTGCGCCTCGAGCGCCAACCGCACCGCGCCGGCTTTGAATCGCTCCAGCGAACCCGTCGCCGTGCTGCGCCCACCTTCCGGAAAGATCACCACCGCACCACCATCCCGCAGCCACTGCAACGAGCGACGAATCGCACCCGGGTCGCTGCCTTCGAGCGCCAGCGGCCACGCGCCAAACCACACCAAACATCTTCCTACAATCGGCCAACGAAAAGCATCGCTCCACGCAAGATAGCGCGTCGGTCGTTTAATCGGAACGGAAATCCAGAACGGATCGATGTACGTTTGATGGTTGGCGGCGATGATCAACCCGCCCTGCGCAGGCACGTTCTCCAGGCCGTGAAATTCAATCTTAAAGAGCACGCGACTGAAAAACCCGACAATCGGCCTCAGCATCTCGAGCTGCCATTGCGGCAACATCGAGCCACGCGCCGGAGGTCGTTCTTCTTTCTTGACCGGAAATGTGCCGTTCGTGCTCACGTACGTTTTATCTTACAACGGCCATTCCTTATCTATGAACTCGACATGAATTCTGGGGATGCCGTCGGCGCCCGTACTGCGAGAGCGAATCGCCGCGTGCACCGTGATGCCATGCTCCTCGCTGATCAACCGAATGAAACGACCTTCCGGTATTTGCAATGTGGTAAAGAGAGTTGCTCCTTTGGTGCTGATCTCTTCAGTCACTGTTTGTTCGCGTTCAACTACCTCACCATTAGCGTCGATGACTTCCACGCGCATATCGACAGCGATGGTGTGCCGTGTATAAGCCCGTTGGTCTGCAAATGGCGTCAGTAACTCCTCAGGATTAGTGTCTGCCTGAAAGGTGTTTGTAGCAACGTCATAGCGCCTCCACGGTTCTTTTGCATAACTGGCCGGCGGTCGTTTACCGATAAAGGCCACGCCGATATCGAAGGATGTTCCGTCAGTCGACACGGACGGCCGCAGGTAGCGAACGATGGCCCACACCCGATACTGGTCTTCGAGGTGATCATACACACGCAACTGCCGCGGCATCGGGATCGTCATGAACAGCAAGCGACCCCTTTCGGTCGGGTGCTTGAGAGTGAAAGCGGCGCCGAAAGGAGTGACATTGATGAGCCTCGTCATCTCGGTCCATTCGAAAGTCGGCGTTTCTCGGCCCTGCACGCGCACCGGCAAATGCAGCGCGAGCCGCTCACGAATTCGTTTCCAATTTCGCTGTTCACTCATGGGAGCCGACGGATGTGTGGAGCGTTCCGAAAAGCGTCGGGAGTGGTTACACGAAGCTATTGATTTTATTGGAGTTTTCGCCTATTTCGGGTTTGCCAAGTGACCCTCAAAAAGGCTAAAATACAGGCCACTTGATAGAGATGTTTCACCCGGTTTTTTCTTCCCCAAAAAAAGCGCCAAACTCAACCTCGGTATCTCTTCAACCAGGGCCGGACTGCGTGGCGGATTGTACTGGAAAGGCTAGTAGATGGAAACAACTTCTGAACGCAATCATATAAATATCGAAGACGAGATGCGACGGTCGTATCTCGACTACGCGATGTCAGTCATCATCGGCCGCGCGCTGCCGGATGTTCGCGATGGACTGAAGCCCGTGCACCGGCGCGTGTTGTGGGCCATGCACGAACTGGGCAACACTTACAACAAGCCCTACAAGAAAAGCGCGCGCATCGTCGGCGACGTGATCGGTAAGTATCACCCGCACGGCGACATGCCTGTCTACGACACGATCGTGCGTTTGGCCCAGGACTTTTCGATGCGCTATCCGTTGATCGATGGACAAGGCAACTTCGGATCGGTCGACGGCGATGCAGCGGCGGCGATGCGTTACACCGAAATACGCATGGCGCGGCTCGCGAACGAAGTTCTTGCCGACATCGAGAAAGAAACAGTTGTATTTCAGCCAAACTACGACGAGTCGCTGAGTGAACCGACAGTTTTACCGGCGCGCGTTCCGAACCTCTTGATCAATGGTTCTGACGGCATCGCGGTGGGCATGGCGACCAAGATCCCGCCACACAATCTCACGGAGATCGTCGATGCGACGTTGGCGTTGTTGAAAGATCCCGAAGTCACGGTCAAAGATCTGACGAAGATCGTGACTGGTCCGGATTTTCCGACCGGCGGTTTTATCTACGGCCGTGAAGAGATCAGAAAGTCGTATGAAGAAGGCCGCGGCGTTTTGCAGTTGCGCGCGCGCGCCGGCATCGATCGCATCGGTCGCGGTTCACAGGAGCGCGACGCGATTGTGATCACGGAGATACCGTTCCAGGTCAACAAAGCACGTTTGCTCGAACGCATCGCCGAGTTGATCAACGAGAAGAAGATCGAAGGCATTTCCGACCTGCGCGACGAGTCAGACCGCACTGGCATGCGCATTGTCGTCGAGTTGAAGCGCGATGCGGTGCCGCAAGTCGTGCTCAATAAGCTTTACAAACTGACGCCGATGCAGTCGTCGTTTGGCGTCATCAATCTCGCGATCGTCAACGGGCAACCGCGCGTTCTGAATCTCAAGCAGATGCTCGAGGCGTTCATCGAGTTTCGCCGCGAAGTGGTGCGCAAGCGAACTGAGTACGAGCTTCGCAAGGCCCGCGCTCGCGCACATATTCTCGAAGGCCTCACCAAAGCGATCGACGCGCTCGACGCCATCATCACATTGATCCGTAATTCACGCTCGGTCGACGAAGCACGCCAGTGGTTGATGGGCAAGCTGGCAACTACGAGCGAAGTAAAGACGTGGAAAGGCGTTCCTTCCGACGTTCAGCTCAAGACATATCTCGCGCGGCTTCAGAAGACGATGGACGGCCTCGCTTTTTCAGAGATCCAGGCGCAGGCAATTCTCGACCTTCAGTTGCGCAGGATTTCGGCTCTCGAACGCCAGAAGATCACTGACGAATACGAGCAGATCATCAAGCTCATCGCAGAGCTCGAAGAGATTCTCGGCAACGAGAGATCGCTGCGACGCGTGATTGCGAAAGAGCTCGAAGAGGTCAAGAAAGATTTCGGCGACGAGCGTCGTACGGAGATCGTTGACGAAGGCGTCGAGCTTTCGATCGAGGACCTGATCGCCGACGAAGACGTGGCGATCACAGTCACGAATAGCGGTTACATCAAACGTACGCCGATTACGACTTACTCGCGCCAGGGTCGCGGTGGTAAGGGCCGCTTCGGTGCTGCCGCAAAGAACGGCGACTTCGTCGAACATCTCTTCATCGCGTCGACGCATGCGTACCTGATGATCTTCACGGACGATGGGATGGTCTACAAGATCAAAGTTCACGAAGTGCCGGATGCCGCGGCCTCAGCTCGCGGCAAGGCAGTAGTGAATCTCATCAACATACCAAGCGATCGAAGGCTCGCGGGCGTGGTGCCGGTACGCGAGTTTTCCGAGGGCCGTTACGTGGTGATGGTCACGCGCAAGGGCGTAATCAAGAAGACGTCACTCGCTGACTTCCAGAACATTCGCACCAACGGCATCATCGCCATCAACATTGACGACGGCGATTGTTTACTCGACGTGGTTTTGACCGACGGTACGAAGCGCATCTTCATTGCCACTCACAACGGGCTTGCGATTCGCTTCGACGAGAAGAATGCGAGACCGATGGGACGTGCCACTCGTGGTACCCGCGGCATCGAATTGCGTCAGGACGATTTCGTTGTTTCGGTCTGCGCGGTTTCTGCGGAAGACAAGGAACGGATGCTCTCAGTTTCCGAGCAGGGTTACGGCAAGCAGACACCGATCACGACTTATCGTTTGCAGTCGCGTGGTGGCAAGGGCGTCATCAACATGAAGACGACCGAGAAGACCGGCAAGGTAGTCGCGGTGTTTCCGGTTGAAGACGAATCCGAGATCATGATCATCACGCAACAAGGAAAACTGATCCGCCTCGAAGCCGGCGACATCCGTAAGACGGGCCGCAGCGCCCAGGGCGTGCGCCTGATCAAGACCGACCAGGGCGACAAAGTCACGAGCGCCTCTCTGGTCGAAGCCGCGGCGGAAGAGGAGACCGAGGAGACACCAAGTTAAGCCACAATGGGCACAAGAAAGATTTAGCCACAAAAAGGCACAAAAAGCACAAAGTTGATCAATGAGTCGAGGCGCCGAATTCCTCCGCGGGGGGAATTTGGCGCCTTGCGTTCATCAAAACTATTTTGTGCTTTTTGTGCCTTTTTGTGGCTAAGTCTTTCTTGCGCCTTTTGGTGGCTAACTTATTCTGTGGCTGTTTGCGGCATCACCCATTCTTCATCACCACTCTCGTAGACTTCTTTTTTCCAGATGGGAACGGTGCGTTTGAGTTCTTTGATGGCCCATTCGCAGGCCTGGAAGGCGGCCTGGCGGTGTGGGGCGCTCACGGCGATTACGACGCTCGTTTCGCCGATCTCCAGGCGTCCGGTGCGATGGACGATCCCCAGGTGAGCGATATCGAATTTCTGGTGAGCTTCGACGCCGAGACGTTGCATCTCAGTTAACGCCATCGAGTCGTAAGCTTCGTAAACCAGGTACAGCGTTCGTTTTCCCCTGGTCCATTCGCGTGCGTAGCCGTCGAGTGTGACGGTGGCGCCACACTCCGGCAGCACCACTCTTCGCGCCACCATCCCGACGTCGATCGGTTCAGTGGTCAACTCAAAAAAATCATGCGAGCCGCCACTCACCGGCGGAAACACAGCCAGCTCATCATTCTCCTGCAAGAGCGTGTCCGGCGTGGCGTACTCCTGGTTCACCGCAAACAATAACGAGCGACCAAAGCGCTCGAGCTGAGCAAACCTCGCCACCAAACTCTGAAAAGCGCTGCCAACCGTCGCCGGAGCATCAAGCGAAAGATCGAGTGGATTCGCATCAACCACATCACGCGCGGCGCCAAAAAACAACACCCGAATGCTCACCTTATTGCTCATCAATCTCGATCTTTCTGCCGCCGTGCCCGTTACTCTTCGCCAGTTCGTGTATGCGCGCGCGTTCTTCGTATCCCTTGACCGCGATGTTGAGCATCGCCCGCAGCCGTTCCAAACGTTCCGAAGTCGAGCGGAGTTCGAGTAGTTCCTGTTTGACGTCGGCATCGATCTCCATCGCCGCCGCAACCAGAAACGACAATCGCTGCGGCTCGGTGTTTGAGATGTCAGGCAGGATGGCGCGTTCGTCGTTGATGGTGCGCACGGCTTGTGCGATGCGCGTGAACGTCTCTGCTACTTCCCTCGAAGGTGCGGCGAGCAGTGCTTCGTCTTCCTCGTCGTCTTCAAAGTAACTGACCTGCGCGACCAGGTACGGATCGCCGCGCTCGATGTACGAGTCGATGCGATATCGAATCACACCGAGCGTCAGTATGTTTGAACGCCCGTCGGGGAAGGTTTGTGTCTCGGTAACTTCGGCGACACAACCGACGTGGCCCGCTGGCGGAACTTCATTCTCGGTGTTGGTCGGATCGAAGTAAGCGAGACCAAAGAGGTTGTTTGCGAGCCGGATGTCCAGCAGCATTTGCCGGTAGCGCGGCTCAAAGATGTGCAGCGGCAACGGCACGCCGGGAAACAGGACCACCGGCAGGGGAAAGAGTGGCAGCTCGTGGAGCCCACGCACTTTGTCGGATGCTTCGCTCATTGTGTCAAGGTTGTACGCGAGGATTATGGCAGAGCGGCGAGCAGAAGTCAGTTTGAGAAGCAAAAATAATGACCCCCGCGTGCGTGTTGGGCGACGACAGCGGGGGCCCTCGAGCACACCGATCGATGAAGAGGGTTTTCATCTACGGTGCTTGACGGACGCCAAAGGGAGTGACGTCCGCATACTTCAACAACTCAAAGAATGTGAGCGAACAACTCCAGCCTATGCACAGGCGTTAACTTGCAAATACTGGCGAGCATGTCGGCGAGTTCGAAGGGTTTAGCGAAAAAGCCGTCGGCGCCGGCGGCGAAGCAGGCTTTGCGCGTTTCGGTTTCGCTGTTGGAACTCATGATCAAAACTCGCGAGTTGGACAAATGACCTTTGATGTACTCCAGCAATCGCAACCCGCTCGCGGGCGAATCTTTGTCCGGGGGCATTTGTAAATCGAGTATGGAAATATCAGGTTTATAAAAAGTCGCCCGCCGGATGGCCGTCTGCATATCGTTTGCGGTCACGACGTCATACTCGTCACACAACGTCCAGTAGAGTTGTTGTGTGATGGTGGAGTCGTCATCAACAATCAAAATCCGCGGCTTCATTACAGGGCGCTTCTAAGCAATGCCCGTACCGCTTGCCCGATGGATGTACGAACGCGGGAAACAAAGTGGATTGGTGGATATGCAATGAATTTTGCGTGTCGACGGATGAAGACACGCGTCCACAAAAGGTAACACGGATAAACGCAGATCAGTGTAAATCTGATTTTCACAGATCCGCGAAATCCGCGGTTATGGATCGTCTTCCCCGACTTCGTCGACGACCTTCAGCTCGGCGCCGAATTTCTGATAGCTCCGGAAACGCACGTCGTTGCGACTCTGAAGCACAAACTTCGGATTGACGGTTGTGAGCAGGATTTCGGAATGGATTGGGAGCAGATACTTGCGTTCGCTAATCATCACCCAGTCGTAGTCGATCAAACTACTCGCAGCGGTGATCGGAAAATCTGAAGGTATCTCCGTGGCGATTTGTTCGAACCTGAGAACGCGATCGAGCTCGCGATCGATCCACAAACGGCCACGCGATCCGACGACCGCGCGCGCGCCCGTGTCAGCCAGCGAGAGCGTCAGTTGCGAGAACTCTTTCTTGATCGTGTACTCGTAAACGATGGTCCTTCTCGTTCGGATAACGTCTGTGTCGACGATGCGAAATTCCGTTTTGGTTTCCGGCTTGAACAAGTCGGCGAGCGCGGAGATGTATTCCACGCCGCTCGACGATGCACCTTTCGGCGCGTACTTGCTGTAATCGCGACTCGCCTGCACTTCCGGGCCCGCGGGTATGCCGTTAACGGTCAGTATCTTGTATTCCTCGCCGACATTCGCGCGATAGCCGACGGCGATCGTGAGATTGTCCTGCGGGATCCAGTTGGCGGTTTGGCCGTAAGCGATGGAGCGTTTGACGATCTGCTTGACGAGGAAGTCGGGCATCGCGTTCGCGGCAGCCAGGGTGACGTTGCGCGTGCGTTCGAGTAGTTCCAGTCCTTCAGTCTCGGAGGGCAGCGCGGACGCGGTTGGGTTAACACGTCTTCGTTCCGCCTCTTCGAGCGTTCGTCGCAACAACGAATCGTTTCCGCTCTTCGTCGCGACCAAAGAGCGCATACCGTCAGTCAGCGCGAAACCGATACCACGTTTTCGGATCTGCTCGACGAGCTCATCGCGCGTGTCGGGATTGCGTTGAAGTTGATACAGCAGACTTACGACTTCCTGGCTGGTGAGCGGCTTGGGAGTCTGTGCTGAAGCTGGAATACACGAACACAGAAGAATAACTACTAAGAGAAGTTTATTAATGCGGGACATTGCCTTTCCGATGGACTTTCGTTAAATGCGGTTGCCCGAATGGCACAAATGCTGGATGGATTGTCTCAGAACCACGGCACAGCGCTCAAGTTCGCCGAGGGGCACGAATTCTCCCGTCCGGTGCGCTTCGCGAATGTCACCCGGACCGATGACGACGGATTCGCAACCCAGCTTCATCATCTGCGCGGCCTCGGTGCCGAACGCAACGGTTCCTGATTCGAGCCCAGTCTCCTTTTCCAAGAGCCGGATCAAGGGCGAATCGGGCGCAGTCTCGAAGCCGGTATCCTGACGGTTCGCATCGACCTCGCACTGAAAATCAGGATCGGCTTGCGTCTCTTCTTCAATTGCAGCCTTGAAGAGATCGAGCAGGTGCTCGGAAGGTTGTGTCGGGATGGGACGCCATTCGAGTGTGAACCGGCACTCACCGGCGAGCACGTTCTTCGCCGAACCGCCGCGAATCAAGCCGACGTTGAGTGTCGTGTAAGGCGGATCGAATGCGGGATGCTGGTCCTGTTTGAGTTTTTCTGCGATTGACTCCAAACGATTAATCAAACGCGCGGCACGAAGTACAGCAGATGCGCCGAGCGCCGGATAAGCACTATGAGCTTCACGTCCCTTCACGATCACTTCGGCGAGCGAATAACCCTTACCGGCGCGGATCGGTTTCAGCGACGTTGGCTCGCCCACGATGCTGTAACGCACGCGCAAGGGTTTCGTCTCCGCTAACCTTTTTGCGCCGCGCAAGCCGATCTCCTCATCGGCTGTGAATATCAACGCCAGTGGTTTAGTTAACTGCGACAGGCCGATCGATTCGACCGCCGTGAGCGCAGCGGCGATAAATCCTTTCGTATCGCAAGAGCCGCGGCCGTAGAGTTTGCCGTCACGCTCGGTGAGATTGGTAGCTTCACTCCAGTTCGGATCGTAAGGAACAGTATCCGTGTGGCCCACCAACGCCAGCTCGACTTCTTCCGTTTCTTTGCTGAGCGCGATCAGATTGATCTTCTCGATGCCGTGCTCATCGAGATACGGAAACCGCTTCGTGACCAACCCCACCGCCGCGCACCGCCGCTCTAAATACTCAACGATCTCGTCATTCGATCGCGACGAAACCGAATCAATGCTCACTAAATCCGCGAGTATCTCTTTAATCATCCGTCTAATCCGTGGTAACAATCTGCTTCCCACCAACAATCACATCGCGCACGGCAGTCCGTGAAAGCGAAAACACGATGTTAGTCAACAAAGAATCAGCGTCCGCTCCCGCGATCGAAAGATCATCAAGATCGACCGTAAAGAAATCCGCCGGCGAACCAGGTTCAATCTTCCCGCCTCCGTTCAAGCCAATGCTCATCGCGCCACTCACCGTCGCGCAATCAAACAGTTTTCGCGCCAACTCAGGCGCCAGCACATTCCGCTCCATCTTCTGCAGCCGCAGGTGATACTCGAGCTCGCGCGCATCTTCCAACAGGTCGATCTGGATCTGGCTATCGCTACCGAGTGAGACTCTCACCCCTGCATCGAAATATGCATCAACCGGCACCACACCGTCACCGAGGTTTCGCTCCGTCGTCGGACACGCGCAAACCAGAGCACCCGCGCGCGCCAATGCTGCGATCGCTTTCGGCGTGACGTGAATCGCGTGCACCGCAGTGAAACGCTTGCTGAGCAGCCCTTCAGTCTCGAGTAACGCGACCGGCGAGCGGCCGTATTCCTCGATGCATGCGCTAACTTCCGCCGGTTGTTCCGCGACGTGCATGTGGACCGGAAGCTCGCGCTCGTTTGCGAACGCAACGATCGTTTTCAGGTAATCGAGCGGCACCGCGCGCACACTATGCGGCGCCACACCAACCCACGCCATACCATCGTTCAACTCCGGCGCGCCAAGCAATTGTTCGAGATGCTTTAAATAGATGTCCGGCGTGTGCTCAATAAAACGCACTTGCTGCGGATTTGCTTCCCTTTGAAAACCCGCGCGCGCATATGCCACGCGGAGAAGCGCGATGCGAATGCCGACGTCACGCGCCCCGCGAATCACTTCGCGTTCGAGCAGGTTTGGATCTGAATATGACGAACCGTCGCGCTGGTGATGAATGTAGTGAAACTCGCCGACAGCCGTAATGCCCGACAACGCCATCTCGAGAAACGCCATGCGTGAAACGTCGTAGATGTCCTGCGCTTCGAGCCTGTTGGCCGCCGCGTACATCTGCTCGCGCCACGTCCAGAAGCTGTCCGTACTATGTTCCGATCGATGCTCCGTACGCCCGCGAATGATGCGTTGAAAGGCGTGCGAGTGAGCGTTGACCATGCCCGGCAACAACGCCCGGCCCTTTAAGCGAACGGCGTTGGTGGCGTCTTTACCCTCGACGATCCGCGTAATGTTACCCGCGCTGTCGCACTCCACCGCGCGATCAGACTCGAAGCGTCCGTTGATGTAGATTAAATCCGGTAACCACATTTCGGTAGTCTCGCGCGCCTCCTTGGAGTGCGGTGCCTTGGCACCGCTTTGGCCAAATGGTGCGGGAGCAAGACCAAAGCGGTAGCAAGCTACCGCACTCCAAGGAGGCGTCACTTGATAGCCAGCACTTCACGCGCCGCCGTGCGGTCGCCAGTGCAACTGATCCGTCTTGGACCATCCAGAAACGTCAACTCGAATCCGAGACTTTCATACAACTCGATAATCCGTGTCGTCGCCTGGTTCGAGATCACCACCGGCCCTTGATGACGAGCCAGCAACTTCGCCGTGCGTACCTGATCGTCCCACGAAAACCCGCCGGCGCTGTACGTCGTGAACTCTACATCATACGGCGGATCCGCGTAGATAAAATCTCCCGGCTCAAACTCCAGCGCCTCAACGTCGCGATTACTGAACGTCCATTGCCGAAACACTTCTGCATACTGCGAGAAATCCGTCGCATAGTTGATCGCTTTATAAGTGCCGAACGGGACGTTGAAATCGCCGCCTTTGTTGAAGCGGCACAGGCCGTTGAAACACGTGCGGTTCAGGTAATAGAACAACTGCGCCCCTTCCTCGGTGTGCGCCTCGCCTTTGCGAATCAGTTGATTGAAGCGCTCGCGGTGCCGGTAGAAGAGTTGCTCGTCATTGCGCATCTTGAGGCGCATCTGCAAACCGTTTTGCACGTGACGATAGAAGTTAATGAGGTGTGGATTGACGTCATTCAGCAGCGCCTTCTGCGGCTCCAATCCCAGCACAACTGCCAGCCCGCCGCAGAACGGTTCGACATATCTGCGCTCCGCGTTCGCTTCCCAGATTGGCTTTAGCTGCGAGACGAGCCAGCGTTTGCCGCCGGCCCACTTCAACGGCGGCTTAAGCATTACGTTGCCCTCGATGCAGCCGGCGCCAGAGTGTAGCGCCGTAGATCTTCGAGAGACGCAGCGGGCGGTACGCGTAGTAAAGCGAATGCAGCGGCGAGGGGAGCGCGAGTGACTGCCAGTCGGGCAAGGTGGGAACGAAGATCGCCCGCAGCGCTGAAATCAGCGCATCGCGTTTACGATCCATGATGTGCAGGTTGTAAATATTGGTTTCGGTCGAAAGGGGTGGGCCATAAGTCGTGAAAAGATCTTGACGAATTCGTTTGGCCAGTTGCCGCATCGCTTCATCCGAATCAACCGCGGCCAGGACATGAGCGGGAATGTGGACGTCTGAAAACTCTGCCAGTCTCAAACCGAGAGCCAGCATACGGGTGGCATGTGCCCTCGCCGCACGCCCAACCAGCACGTCCCAGTTTATCGAAGTCAGCGCGCGCAATGATTCTGCCAGGCATGCGATCCATTCCAGTCGTCGCCAGAGATGCTTGGCGCCGTGCATCGCCTGATAAAGCACCAGGTCTTCAGCGCTAAATGTCTTCACTACTGTTCCGGCAAGCGACACCGGTTGCAGGCGTGACATTACTTCGTCACCTTTAACTCCGAAGACGAAGCTCCGCGGCGCCAGATCCCAATGCAGATCCACAACCGTGAACCATTCATCGCGCATGAACTGTATCTCGCAGTGATTGCTCAGGTGCGAGGACAGCTGCGCCGGTGTTAACCGCGGGCTCATCTCGTAGCCTAACGACTCGAGCAATTGTCTTGCGTGATCGAAATGCCGGCGGCTGATCAGGAGATCGATATCGCCGGCCTGGCGCAGGGAAATCTCCCTGTATGCCAACTGTGCGAGCAGTGGACCTTTGAAGAGAGCGACGGGGATGTCGTGCTCCTGAAATAGTTTGTAAACGCTTAGTTGTTTCCCGATCAGATACAACACGCTCTGCGAGTTCGAGACTGACTCCCGTTTCAGACGCGAAAGAAAATGCCCTGGAACAAGGTCGCCTGCCGCGGTGGTGAGGTGTTTGTGCATGAGTGGCAGAAGCCGGTGAGCGTAAGCGGTGGTGAAGAGATAGTCCCAGTTGATTTGTTGCCTTACAAGTTTACGCAATTCACCGCGACGCCCGGCATCAAGCTCGCGCCGCGCGATGCAAAGGAGCAACTCATGTTCGGGACGACTATTGTTCAATCAATGCCCTCAGCTTCCAGGGGAGATCGGGTCAGTACCGTAACGCGGTAGCGTCGGGTTTGTTTTGCCGGTCGTG
>DASVGE010000377.1:0-13455 GCA_036379695.1 Pyrinomonadaceae bacterium
GGTGGAGGAGCTGGCCCGGGAGCTGGAATGTGCGCAGGAAAGTTGCGCTCCGGTTACAGAGACAGCACCGTTCAGTTTAATCAGCAAGCAGGATCGAGCGGCGCTGCCCGCCGGCGTAGTGGATGCGTATCCGCTGACGGCAATGCAGGCGGGCATGTTGTTTCATAGCGAATTGGATCCCGAGGCCGGACTCTATCACGACATCTTCAGCTTTCATCTGCAAATCCCATTCGACGCCGCGGCCTTAAAAGCCGCGCTGCAACAAACGATCGATCTGCATCCAGTGCTGCGGACGTCGTTCAATCTCAGCGACTTCAGTGAGCCGCTGCAGTTGGTGCACGAGAAATTCGCCGTACCACTGCGGATTGGAGATTTGCGTGGACTCTCGCCGGCGGAACAGGAAGAGTACCTGGCGCAGTGGCTGGTGGAGGAAAAGCGACACCGTTTCGATTGGCGTCAGGGACCACCGCTGCGGTTTCAGATCGAGCGGCGCAGTCAGGAGTCGATTCAGTTCTCGTTTAGTTTTCACCACGCGATTCTGGATGGCTGGAGTCTCGCCACCATGCTCACAGAATTGTTCGACGTCTATTCCGGTAGGCAAACAGACGAGAGTGCGGTTGGTGCGTCGTTTCGAGATTTTGTGGCGGCGGAGCGAGCTATCGTCAACTCTGAAGCAGCCCAACACTACTGGGCGACGCAGCTCAGTGAGTCTCCTGACTCGCGCCTGCCGCGACTCGGGCAAAGTGCTGGTCCATCAGGAGTGGCTTGTCACCGTATTGCCATCTCACCTGAGCTGTCGTTCGCATTGAAAGAACTGGCGCGCACTGCAGGCGTGCCGCTGAAGAGCGTTCTGCTCGCTGCACATCTCAGGGCCTTGAGCGTGCTCACCGGTAGCAACGATGTGTTGACCGGGATTGCGTCGCACGGGCGGCCCGAAACGGCAGACGGCGAAAGAGTGCTGGGCCTTTTCCTCAATACGTTGCCATTCCGGCGCAGATTAGCGGGCGGCACCTGGCTGGAACTGGTGCAGGAGACATTCGCTGCTGAACGTGAGTTGTTACCTTTCCGGCGCTATCCGATGGCGCGGATGCAGCAGGACCTTGGAAACGATGCGCCCCTCTTCGAAGTCCTTTTCAACTTCGTGCACTTTCATGTTTACGAAAAGCTGCAGCATGTCAGCGGTCTTGAAGTTCTGGGTTTCAATGGTGTTGCGGATACAAACTTCACCCTCGCGGTCGATTTCTCGCTGGAGCTCGCCGGTTCGCAGATCAGTCTGGAATTAAACTACGACGCGGCCGAACTCAGCGAACAGATTGAGGCCATCAGCGGCTACTACGAACGAACGCTCGTGGCCATGACAACCAATCCTCACGAGCGCTATGACTTGTGCCAACTGCTGTCTGAAGCAGAGCTTCGCCGGCAGCTCGAGGATTGGAATCACCGCACGTCGTCCTTTCCGCACACGCACTGCATTCATCAACTTTTTGCAGAACAGGTTGCCGCCAACCCGGAAGCAGTTGCGTTGGAGTTTGGGGAGCAACGACTGACGTATGCGCAATTGAATGATCGCGCCAACCAACTGGCCGGCTACCTGGTCGCGCGGGGTGCCGGCACGGAGAGCGTAGTCGGCATTGCGATGGAGCGCTCGCCGGACATGATTGTGAGCCTGCTCGGCGTGCTCAAAACCGGCGGCGCATACCTGCCGCTCGATCCTGATTATCCGCAAGAGCGTCTTGCCTTCATGCTTGAAGACGCCGCTGTTCGTGTTGTGCTCACGCACAGAGCGTTGTGCCATCATCTACCTCAAACTGAAGCGGACGTGATCTGTCTCGATGAAGCCTGGACCGAGATCACCGCCGGCAGCAAGGAAGATCCGGAGAGATCGGTTTCCGGCGACAGTCTCGCGTACATCACTTACACCTCGGGCTCAACGGGACAGCCCAAAGGCGTTCAGATTCCTCATCGTGGTGTGGTGCGATTGGTGAAAGAAAACGATTTCGCGCATCTCGGCGCGGATGAAGCTTGCTTGCAGTTTGCACCACTCGCGTTCGACGCATCAACATTCGAAATCTGGGGAATGCTACTGAATGGCGGACGCCTGGTCATCATGCCTCCCGGCCCATCGACACTCACTGAGTTGGGCCAGACACTCAGGACTCATCGCGTCACTGTACTCTGGTTGACGGCCGGGCTGTTCAACCTGATGGTGGACGAACAACTGGATGCTCTGCGCGGGCTGCGGCAGTTGCTCGCCGGCGGCGACGCACTTTCAGTGTCACACGTCGAGCGGTTCCTGCGTGAAGCGCCGGGCTGCAAACTCATCAACGGCTATGGTCCCACCGAGAACACGACCTTCACCTGTTGCTACTCGATGAACACGGCGACTCGGTTCGGTAACAGCGTCCCCATCGGTCGTCCGATCGCCAATACACAAGTCTACATTCTTGATGAGAACCTGCGGCCGGTCGCGACAGGCGCGCGGGGCGAGCTTTACACCGGCGGTGATGGATTGGCGCGCGGTTATCTCAATCATCCTGAACTTACGGCGGAGCGTTTTGTGCCGCATCCATTCAGTTCGCAACCGGGTGCGCGACTCTACCGGACGGGCGATTGGGCGCGCTACCTGCTCAACGGCGATATTGAGTTTCTAGGACGCGTTGACAACCAGGCGAAGGTGCGTGGCTTCCGTATCGAACCGGGAGAGATCGAAGCAGTCCTGCGAGGACACCAGCAGGTGAGAGAAGCAGTAGTGCTGCTTAAAGAGGCGGATGGAGACAAGCACCTGGTCGCATACGTGGCCAGCGATGCTCAGACTGGTGAGTTACGTGAATATCTGAAAAAGCGGTTGCCTGATTACATGGTGCCGTCGTTCTTTGTTCACCTGAACGAGATACCGCTGACTGCCAACGGCAAGATCGACCGGCGTGCGTTGCCGGAGCCGGAGAGCTTCTTTGCGGTAGCGGCAGAGTATGAAGCGCCACGCACGCCGGCGGAAGAGTTGCTCTCGTCATTGTGGGCGAGTGTGCTGCGGGTAAGTCGAGTCGGAATAAAGGACAACTTCTTCGATCTCGGCGGCCATTCGTTATTGGCCATTCAACTCAATTCGCGGATTCGAGATGCATTTGGCGTGGAGCTGCCGCTGAGTGAACTCTTCGAGAGTCGCACTCTCGCCGAGCTGGCGCAGGCCATCGACGATCTGATGCGCGCCAGCCATGAGTTGGAAGTGCCGCCGCTGCGTCCTGCCAGCGACGACGTCCTGCCGCTCTCCTTTGCACAACAACGACTCTGGTTCCTGGACCAACTGATGCCAGAAAGCGTCGCCTACAACCTGGCGCACGCGCTACGCCTTCGTGGCGAGCTGAATCACGCCGCCCTGGAACAAGCCCTCAACGAGATCGTGCGCCGTCATGAAGCTGTACGCACAACCTTCTCTGGGGTTGATGGTAATCCGATCCAGGTCATCACTCCTTTCCGTCACCTGGCCTTGCCTTTGGTTGACCTGAGCTCGTTGCCGGATGAGGAGCGCGAGGTCCAGGCTGCAAGAATTGCTTCAGCCGAAGCTCAACGTCCTTTCGATTTGCAATCGGGTCCGTTGCTGCGCGTCACCCTGCTGCTGCTGGGGGCGGAGGATCACGTGCTCCTGTTAAGCATGCATCACATCATCAGCGATGGTTGGTCCAACCGTATCCTGGTGGACGAGATGACAGCTTTATACGACACCTTCGCGACCGGAACCGGGTCGCCCTTACCTGAGCTCGCGATCCAGTATGGTGATTTTGCGATGTGGCAACGGCAGTGGCTAGCGGGCGACGTACTGGCGCGCCAGCTCGATTACTGGACCAGCAAACTGCAAGGCGTTCCAGATCTACTCGCGCTGCCCACTGATTACCCGCGACCCAAAGTACAACTGACCGAAGGCGCAATCTGCACATATTTTCTTAACGCCGAGTTGACATCAGATCTGAAATCGCTGGCCCAACAATCCCGGGCGACGTTGTACATGTTGATGCTGGCAGCCTTCCACGCCCTCCTGCACCGGTATGCACGGCAGGCGACGATTGTCACTGGAACTCCGACGGCGAACCGCACGCCGGTGGAGACCGAGCCACTGATCGGATTCTTCGTCAACACACTCGTGCTACGTTCCGACTTCGGCGACGACCCAACATTTTTGACGCACCTTGACCGGCTGCGGAAGCATGCCCTCGAGGCCTATACACATCACGACTTACCGTTCGAGATGCTGGTAGATGAGCTCCAGTTGGAACGCGACCTCAGTTACCACCCGCTGTTCCAGGTGATGTTCAGTTGGGAAGAAGCAGCGTTGGATGAGTTGACCTTAAAAGGATTGGAACTGGGCACGGTTGGAGTTGAGAACCACACGTCGCAATTCGATCTGACGCTGCGGGTGGGTGAGATTAATGGCCGCCTGCGATGTGCCATGCAATACAACACTGCCTTGTTCGAAGCAGGCACGATCAAGCGAATGTTGGGCCACTACGAACAACTGCTGGCGAGCGTGGTGCGAGAACCGCAACAACGAATCTCGGAACTGCCGTTGCTCACAGGTGCAGAGAAAAACCAGTTATTGGTCGAATGGAATGATACGCGTGCTGTTTACGACTATGCGGCGTCAGTGGTCCAGCTATTCGAACAGCAGGTGAAACGCACTCCTGTTGCACCGGCGCTGGTCTGCAAAGATGAACGATTGAGTTACCGCGTATTGAACAGCCGGGCAAATCAGTTGGCGCGTTACCTGCGCCGGGCCGGCATTGCGCCTGAGTCGCGCGTGGGATTGTGCGTGGAACGTTCGTTGGAAATGGTAGTAGCAATGCTGGCGGTGCTGAAGGCGGGTGGCGCTTACGTGCCGCTCGATCCGGCATATCCGCGCAAACGGTTGCACTTCATGCTTGAAGATGCCGGCGTCAAGGTGCTGGTGACGCAGTCGCAGGTACAGGACAGATTAAAGCTCGATGCCGGCGAAGTAATCCTGCTGGATCAGAATTGGGACGAGATCGCCCGGGAGGCTGACGACGATCTGGCCCTGTCGGTGGCGCCGGACAATCTGGCTTACGTGATCTACACCTCGGGTTCGAGCGGCGTTCCGAAAGGTGTGATGGTACAGCACGGTTCCATAGTAAATCTGGCAGCAGGCCTCCAGCGTGCGGTTTACGACGAATTGAGTGACGGTCCATTCCGTGTGGGCCTGAATGCATCGCTCGGCTTTGACGCGTCGGTGCAACAGTGGGTGCAACTGCTCGCCGGAAACACGTTGGTGTTGATTCCCGAGGAGTTGCGGCGCGAAGCGCGAGAGTTGCTGGCGTACGTGGAGGAGCAACAGATCGCAGTGCTTGATTGCACGCCGACGCAGTTGCAGATGCTGTTCGAAGCTGGTTTCGGTCAGCAGCACCCGCCGTCGCTGCGCACACTGCTGGTGGGCGGGGAAGCGATTAGCGCCGAACTGTGGCAGCAGTTACAGCAGGACGCGCGGCTCCGGTATTTCAACGTTTACGGTCCAACGGAGTGCACGGTGGATTCGACCGTGTGTCTGCTGCAGCGCGAGTCTGCGGACGTGACTATCGGTCGACCGATGACGAACGTGCAAAACTACATTTTGGACCAGCAACAGCTGCCGGTGCCGGTGGGTGTGGTGGGCGAGTTGTACATCGGTGGCGCGGGTGTGGCGCGTGGTTACCTGGACCAGCCTGGATTAACGGCGGAGCGGTTCGTACCCGATGCGTTTAGCGGTGAAGCAGGGGCACGAATTTACCGGAGCGGTGATCTGGCGCGGTATTTATCAGACGGGCAGATCGAGTTTCTAGGCCGTGCCGATGGGCAAATCAAAGTGCGCGGCCACCGGATTGAGTTGGGGGAGATTGAAGCGGCGCTGCGGCAACTTCCCGGAATTAGTAACGCGGCGGCGGTGGTTACGGACGACAAAGGAAGCGGAAAGAGAATTGTTGGTTATGTGGTTGCGGATCCTGAAGTGAGGGTGGACCAGTTGCTGGCACAGTTGAAGCAGCGGCTGCCGGACTTCATGTTGCCTGCGGTTCTGGTGGCCCTTGATGCATTGCCGTTGACGGGGAGCGGGAAAGTAGACAGGCGTGCGTTGGCAGAGCTGGAGGTGAGTGGCGATGCGCAACTTGCGGAGAGTTATCGTGCGCCACGCACGATAGTGGAGGAAGCACTGTGCGGGTTGTGGCAGGAGTTGTTGCAGGTAGAACGCGTCGGAGTGAACCACAACTTCTTCGAGTTGGGAGGGCATTCGTTGCTGGCGACGCGGTTGATGTCGCGTGTGCGGGAGACATTCGGAGTGGAGTTGCCGTTGCGGGATCTGTTTGTGCGTCCGACGGTGGCCGGTTTGGCAGAGCAGGTTGAAGAGGCCCTGCGTGGAGGCGTGAGAGTGACGGCGCCGCCGCTTGTACCGGTGTCGCGGGAGCAACTGTTGCCGCTCTCGCATGCGCAGGAGCGTTTGTGGTTCCTGGATCAGTTGAAGCCCGGAAGTGTGACTTACAACGTTCCGGGAGCAGTGCGGTTGAAAGGGCGGTTGGATGTTGAGGCGCTGCGGCGCACGCTGAACGAAGTGGTGCGACGACATGAAGTGCTAAGAACTACGTTTGTGTCGGTGATTGGGCAGCCGGTGCAAGTGATCTCGCCGGCCAGTCAGGTGGAGCTGCCGGTCCATGATTTGAGTGATCTGCCGGAGGAGCAGCGCGAGGCAGAAGCACGCCTGCTCACACAGGCAGAGGCGGCACAACCATTCGATTTGAGTATCGGGCCATTGGTGCGAGTGCAACTGTTGCGATTCGCTGAGGAAGATCATGTGATGTTGTTTACGCTGCACCACATTATTAGCGATGAATGGTCAACAGGCATCCTGGTGCGGGAAGTGGCAGCGCTCTACGAAGCATATATAGAAGGACGCGAATCGCCGTTGCCGGAGCTGGAAATACAATATGCAGACTATGCTGTGTGGCAGCGTGAGTGGCTGCAAGACGAGGTGTTGGACCAGCAACTGGAGTACTGGCGGCAGCAGTTGGGAGACGAGTTGCCGGTGCTGCAACTGCCTACGGACAAACCGCGGCCTCCGGTGCTGAGTCCTCAGGGACGCACTATCAACTTCATCGTGCCGGCTCAATTGACGGCGGAGTTGAAAAAGTTGAGCAATGGCGAGGGCGTCACGCTCTTCATGACGTTGTTGGCGGCTTTCAAAATACTGCTGTGGCGCTACAGCGGGCAAAGCGACGTAGTGGTCGGCACACCGATCGCCGATCGTAATCAATTAGCGATCGAAGGACTCATGGGCTTGTTCGTCAACACGCTGGTGCTGCGCACGAGTTTGTCAGGTAACCCATCGTTCCGTGAGTTGCTGGGGCGAGTCAGGGAAGTGACTCTGGGCGCCTACGCGCACCGGGATTTACCGTTTGAGAAGCTGGTCGAGGAACTGCAACCAGAGAGAGACATGAACCGCTCACCGCTCTTCCAGGTGCTGTTCACCGTTCAGAATGCCGCGGCAGAAACATTGCAACTGCCGGGGCTGGAAGCGAGCGAGATTACTGCCGACGATGAAACTGCGAAGTTTGATCTCACGCTTGGCCTGGTTCGAATGGAAGGCGAGCTGCACGGCTTACTGCAGTACAACACGGATCTGTTTGAAGCCACGACCGTAGAACGTATCGCGGGCCACTTCCAGTCGTTGCTCGCGACGATTGCGAAGGACCCCGAACAGAAACTGCACGAGTTGTCGTCTGTGATGAGCGCCGAGCAGCGGCGACTTCTCGTCGAATGGAACCATACTCAAACAGACTGGCCGGCCGGCTTCGTAGCGGAACTGTTTACGGAACAGGCGCAACGGACGCCCGAGAACGATGCGGTGATCGACGGCGAGCAGCGTGTGAGCTACCGCGAGTTGAACGAGCGTGCGAATCAACTGGCGCATTACCTGCAATCGCTGGGCGTTGGTCCGGAGACAGTAGTAGGACTGCTTTTGCCTCGTTCCGTGGAGATGGTGGTGGGATTGTTGGGAATCCTGAAAGCAGGTGGTGCTTATCTGCCGCTGGATACGCAATTGCCTCGAGGACGTCGCGAGTTCATGTTGAAGGATGCGGGAGTAACAGTGTTGCTTACTCCTGAAACATTTGCATCCGAACAACTAACGCAAGCGAGTCGAACGAATCTCGCGAGCAACACGACTGCGGAGAACCTTGCCTACGTCATTTACACCTCCGGCTCAACCGGCCAACCGAAAGGGACGCTGATCACGCAAGGTGGTCTGATCAATTACCTGAACTGGGCAATGCAAAACTATCCGGTGAGTGAAGGCTGCGGCTCGGTCCTGCACTCATCGCTGAGCTTTGACCTGACGGTGACCAGCATCTATCCGGCGTTGTTGATGGGCCGTTCCGTGGAGATCGTATCGCAGGAAGATGGAGTGACGGGACTGGCAGAAGCCCTGACACGACAGCCAAACTACAGCCTGGTGAAACTAACGCCCGCGCACGTGGAACTTCTTGCGGCACAATTACCAGATCTTACAAACACGACCCACTCGCTTGTGATTGGTGGCGAGAACCTTTTGGCCGGCACCGTGGAAAGGTGGCGTGATGAGGCGCCGCAGACACGACTGTTCAACGAGTATGGACCAACTGAAACAGTCGTGGGTTGCTCCGTCTATGAGATCGGATTTGAGACAGAGTGGAATGGGTCGATACCGATCGGAAGACCGATTGCTAACACGCAGTTGTACATACTGGACGACGAAGGTGAAGTGGTTCCGCTGGGAGTAAAAGGGGAACTATACATCGGCGGCGCGGGCGTAGCCCGAGGTTACCTGAATCGACCCGATCTGACTGCGGAACGGTTTGTGCCGGACGCGTATACCGGTGTTCGGGGCGCGCGGTTGTACCGGACCGGAGATCTGGCCCGTTATCGCGCTGATGGCCAGATCGAGTTTCTGGGCCGGGCAGATAATCAGGTGAAGTTGCGTGGACACAGAATCGAGCTAGAAGAGATCGAGGCCGTACTGCGAGGCCACGACGCCGTGCGTGAGGTTGTCGTTTTGGTTACGGATAATGGCCAGGCCGGCCAGCGAATCGTGGCTTACGTTGTACGATCAAACACGGCGATTGGACTGAATGATCTGCGAGCTTATCTCCACGGCAGGCTGCCCGACTATATGGTTCCGGCGACATTTGTGTGGCTCGACGCAGTGCCAATGACGACCAACGGCAAAGTCGACCGTAAGGCCCTGTCGTCAATGGAACCGGGTACAGATCCGACGTTACCCCGAGATGTCCTCGAGCTCGAGCTCACACGAATCTGGGAAGAAGTTTTGGAATCTGGGCCCATCAGTCCCAAAGATAACTTTTTCGAGTTGGGTGGTCATTCGCTGTTGGCGGTGCAATTGATTGATAAGGTCGAGCGGCTGGTCGGGCTACAGATACCACTTTCCAGTTTGTTTGAGGGAGCGACGGTCGAACAGATGGCGTCGATGCTGCGCCAGCGGGTTGGAAAAATCAGCGAACAGTCGCTGGTTACCATCCAGGGTGAAGGTACCAGGCCACCACTGTTTCTGGTCCATTCAGCGTCGGGGAATGTGATGAGTTACATCGCCCTGGCCCGCCGGCTGGGAAGTGAACAACCGGTCTATGGCCTGCAATCAAAAGGACTCGATCCGGACCGCGAACCAACTGTGCGCGTGGAAGACATGGCGTCAGAATATCTCGAGGAGTTGTTCAACGTGCAGCCTGACGGACCATACTTTCTCGCTGGTTGGTCAATGGGTGGCGTGATCGCGTTTGAGATGGCGCGGCAACTGACCGCACAAGGGAAGAGTGTGGCGCCTGTCCTGTTAATCGATGCGACTATTCAAACAGGTCGGTTCAAAACGAATGGATGGGACGATTACTCGTTGTTACTGGCACTGGCTCAACATCACGGACTGTATTGGGATGACGGCGACCACACTTTAGACGATCTCCGTTCTTTGAGTCTGGACGAACAGCTTGCCTTACTGCTCGAAAAGGGCGCCGGTTACAATCAATTCCCACTTAACATGGGCGTCCCGCAGCTTCGACATCTCTTTGAGCTCTTCAAAGTCAACTCTCACGCAAACTTGCGCTACAGGCCTGCGAAGTCCGAGCAGCAAATAATCCTGCTCCAGGCGGCCGACGCGCCTCCCAGGCACGCCGCCACGGTGTTAAGGCGTTGGCGCAAAGTCGCCGAAGTAGTGGAGGTCCATCGCCTCCCCGGCGATCATTACAGCATGCTCACCGAACCCAACGTCACTCTTCTTGCAGAACAGATAAATTCGTATCTATCCGCGTAATCCGGAGGGCTCACATTCCATGACTGAACTCTTCAAAGTTGTAATCCTATTAGTGCGTCTTACAAAAGACATTCAATATTCCAGGCTGCTGGTGACGATCATAATTGTTGCCGGCATCATCAGCGGACTTAGCAATACTGTTTTAATCGCTACCATCAATTCGACGCTGAACAGAACCGGCGCTCCGACGTCTGCCCAGGTATTGGTTTTTGCCGGGCTTTGTCTGGTGCTGGCTTCCATGCGGTTCGTTTCCGGGGCGGTGTTAGTCCTGCTGATGAAAAAAGTCATGGTGAGTTTGCGTATGCAGCTGTGCCGCAACATATTAACCGCCCCGTTGCGCGCGTTGGAGCAACTTGGTACGCCCCGCTTGTATGCGACTCTCACCGGTGATGTGCCGGGTATTGCAAATGCATTCGTTTTCCTTCCGATTCTGTGCATGAATCTCGCGATCCTGGTTGGCTGCTTGATCTATCTCGGCTGGCTCTCACCGCTATTGCTCCTCGGAGCGCTCGTTTTTATGGCCATTGGCCTTGTCACTCATCAACTACCGGTGCAGAAGGCAATGAAGTATTTTGAGCGCGCTCGCGAAACATCTGATGCCTTGTTCAAGCACCTGCGCAGTTTGGTTGAAGGCACCAAGGAACTCAAGCTGCATCGCCGCCGTCGAAACGCCTTCTACTCTGAGCTGCTGGAGCCAAGCGCAACGACCTCGCAACAGGATTTTTCTACCGGACAAATCATTTGGACTGCCGCGGGTAGTTGGGGACAGATTCTGTTTTTCATCTTTATCGGTCTGGTGCTCTTCCTGGTGCCGGCCCTGAGTGCGAGGGATTCGATCGTCCTCACCGGCTACACGCTGACAGTCATGTACATGATGGGACCGTTGGAGTTTGTGCTGAACTTCGTTCCGAATTTGACGCAGGCCAATGTGGCGATGAAGAAAATCGATGCCATAACCGAGACGCTTGACGAGCAGTTCGTGACCGAAGCCGCGGCCGATGCGGAGGTGAAGCCATCGTGGAACTCAATCGAGCTCGTAGGGGTTCAACACACTTACCGCCGCGAGAATGAGGAAGAAGAATTCTCACTTGGACCACTCGACCTGAGCTTGCGGCCCGGCGAGCTTGTTTTCATTACGGGCGGTAACGGGAGCGGCAAGACCACGCTGGCGAAGCTGCTGATTGGTTTGTACATCCCGAAACAAGGTGAGATACGTCTCGACGGAAAGCCGATCACGAACGAGGACAGAGATAATTACCGGCAACTCTTCTCAGTTGTGTTTTCCGACTTTTACCTGTTTGAAAATCTTCTTGGCTTGAGCGACTTCAATATCGATACCAAGGCACAAGACTATCTGTCGAAACTCCAACTCGATCGCTGCGTGCAGATTAAGGACCGAACACTCTCTACTCTCGAGTTGTCGCAAGGCCAGCGCAAGCGACTGGCGCTATTGACGGCTTACCTGGAGGACAGGCCGATTTATGTGTTTGATGAGTGGGCGGCAGATCAGGATCCGCAGTTCAAAGAGATCTTTTATTTCGAGTTGTTAGGCCGGTTGAAAGAGGCGGGAAAGACTGTGATCGTGATCAGTCATGATGACAGGTATTACCACGTGGCGGATCGAGTCCTGAAACTCAATTACGGACTCATCGAGTTTGATAATCCGATTGCGCTTAGTCTGGAAGACAAGGTCCTGGCCTACGAGGGGCTTTACACGAAAAGTCCTACATAACCGGCGAAGCAGCCGAGCGAGGCATTTGCCTCATAAGTCCTTTCTCATTCTCACCGGGCTTTAGCCCGGTGGAAACTTTGCTCAGATATAGGGAAACCGTTTCAACGGCTTTCCTGCGTCATCGCGGGCATAAGATCATGGAACTCGAACAAGTCAGGGCGGTGGTGACTGGCGCCGCCAGTGGGTTAGGCCGTTGTTTTGTGACGGAATTAGCACGTCACGGCGCGTCAGTCGCAGCCGTGGATGTGAACGGGAATGGTCTGGAAGAACTCGACGCCGAGACTAGAGAACTTAAAGGTGAGGTGGTCACAACTCAACTCGACGTCACTAACGAAAGCGCGGTCGTGTTGTTCATGAACAAGACCTCGGAAAAGTTTGGTGGTGTGAATGTCCTCGTCAACAACGCCGCCATTCTTCGTGACGGTCCGCTCGCAAAAAAGGAAGGCGGCTGGACCAGAAAACTGCCGACCGCTGTCTGGAAGCAAGTGTTGGAAGTGAATCTGACCGCGCCGTATTTTCTCGCGCGTGAGATGGTTGCGGATGCTCTTCAGCGGCAGCAGCAAACCGGTTTGATAGTAAATATCTCTTCGCTCTCTCGTGCCGGTAATCCGCACCAGTCAAACTACTCGGCATCGAAAGCCGGTCTCGACGCTTGCACGCGAACCTGGGCCCTGGAGTTGGCACAATCCGGCATTCGCGTCGCGGGCATTGCGCCGGGCCTGGTTGATACACCGATGTTGGATCAGCTCGCAGAAGAAACCCGGAAATCGCTTATCGACGGCGTTCCTTTGCACCGGATCGGAACGCCTTACGAGATCTGGTTAGCGCTTCGATTCATTATCGAGTGTGACTACTTCACCGGACGCGTGATCGAAGTGGACGGTGGTTCGACCTTCTAGACAGCTTTGCACAAAAAGATACCACGGGCTTGTCCCGTGGAGTTTCATGTTTGCCGCTATGAGAACCCCAAAAACGGGTCTTTAGATGCCACGGGCTTGCCCCGTGGAGCTTCACGTTTGTAGCTAAGAGAACTCCAAAATCCAAGTCTTTAGATACCACGGGCTTGCCCCGTGGAGCTTCATGTTTGCAGCTAGAGAACCCCAAAATCCAGGTCTTTAGATACCACGGGCTTGTCCCGTGGAGTTTCATGTTTGCAGCTAAGAGAACCCCAACATCCAAGTCTTTAGATACCACGGGCTTGCCCCGTGGAGTTTCGTGTTTGCCGCTATGAGCACCTCCAAAATCCAGGTCTTTAGATACCACGGGCTTGTCCCGTGGAGTTTCGTGTTTGCAGCTATGAGAACCCCAAAAATCCAGGTCTTAAGATGCCACGGGCTTGTCCCGTGGAGCTTCACGTTTGCTGCTATTTAGCGAAAAACGCGAACCTCCACGGATT
>DASVGE010000378.1:0-10517 GCA_036379695.1 Pyrinomonadaceae bacterium
CAAGGCAGGCCAGTAGATGGACCGGGTCAGTACCGTAACGCGGTAGCGTCGGGTGGCTGCGGGATCAATTCAATAAAAAGGAGACACATATGTCAGATCCGAAAGTTAACAGACGCATTCCTAAGCCGGTGAAAGCAGTGATTGCATTGCTGGTTCTTTCAATTGCAGGTGGCGCTATCTGGTACTTCCTGATTCGCACGCCGCCCGCTCCGCACAACCTGATCAAGCTGAGCGGTCGCATCGAAGGCGACGACACAACCGTCGCAACCAAGATCGCCGGTCGCGTCCGCGAGATTCAGGTTCGCGAAGGCGACCAGGTGAAAGCCGGACAAGTCATCGCCGTGATCGACGACGAACAGGTCCGAGCACGCGAACAACAGGAACAGTCGATGGTGCTGCAAGCCGAAGCCCGAGTCCTGAGCGCACAACAGCAGATCGCGGTGCTGAACGCGCAACTCGAGGAGAGCAACATCGGCGTGGATCAGGCGCGCATCGACGCGCAGGGCCGAGTCAGCCAGGCGGAAGCACAGGTGGCCCAGGCTGAAGCGCAACTCGCACAGGCCGAAGCTGACTACGGTCAGGCGCGTTACGACGAACAGCGATACACCACGCTCGCTTCCAACGGCGACGTTCCCGAGCGAACCGGCCGGCAGGCGCAGACCACTGCCGAAGCACACGCAGCCGCAGTTCGCGCCGCTCGCCGCCAGGTTGACGTTGCACGCGGAGCACTGACGATGGCGAAGGCCAACCTGTCAAACGCCGCGATGCGAACGTCACAGGCAACAGCAGTTCGCAAACAGATTCTTCAGGCGGAATCCGAAATCGTGGCCGCGCAAGCCGAGGCAGAACACGCGCGCGCAAGACTCCGCGAAGTGCAAGCCGATCGCGACGATCTGCAAGTGCTCGCTCCGATCGACGGCACTGTTGCCACGCGTTCAGCCGAACCCGGCGAAGTTGTCGCCGCCGGTACGACACTGGTTACCCTCGTGAATCTCAACGCCGTCTACCTGCGCGGGTTTATTCCCGAAGGCGAGATCGGACGCGTGCGAGCAGGCCAGATAGCGCGGGTATACCTCGATTCGGCGCCGGACCGACCGCTCGAAGCTGTTGTTTCGCGTATCGATCCGGAAGCGTCGTTCACACCGGAAAACACCTACTTCAAAGACGATCGCGTGAAGCAGGTTGTCGGCGTCAAGCTGATGTTGAAGAGCGCCGGCGGCTACGCCAAACCAGGCATGCCTGCCGACGGCGAAGTGATCACTGACTAGGTTTGAGGAGCGTGTCGCATGAGCGCAGTTGAAGCAGCCATCAATTACGAGCCACTCGCAATGCCGCAAGTTGTCGAAACTGCCGGCGCCGCCATCCAGGTTCGCAGTCTCGTGAAGAACTACGACGGTTTCGAAGCGGTGAAGGGCGTGGACCTCGACATCGCAGCCGGCGAGATCTTCGGCATCATCGGACCGGACGGCGCAGGCAAGACGTCGGTGTTCCAGGTGCTCGGCGGCGTGATGCAACAGACGTCGGGTGAGGCAAGGATGTACGGCAAGTCGAGTGTCGATGCGCGATCGTTTGTTGGTTATCTGACGCAGACGTTCAGCCTCTATCAGGATCTCAGCGTGGCGGAGAACCTGCGCTACGTGGGCCAACTGCGACTGTTGACGCGAAAGCAGATTACCGAACGCGGCGATCACTATCTCGAGATGTTTGACATGGCGCGTTTCAAAGATCGACTCGCGGGCAGTTTGAGCGGCGGCATGAAACAGAAACTCGCTCTTGCCTGTGCGTTGATCGCCGAGCCGAAGATCCTGCTGCTCGATGAACCCACGACAGGCGTCGATCCGGTTTCGCGACGCGAGTTCTGGGATGCACTTGCGGGTTTGGCGAGTGATGGCATGACGATGGTTGTTGCAACGCCGTATCTCGACGAAGCCGAGCGTTGTCATCGTGTGGCGCTGATGTACGACGGCGTGATTCGCCAGACCGGCACGCCGGCTGAGATTCGCGAGCAGCTCGGATTGCAGCGATTGGAAGTACGCGCCGCTGACCTGGGCCAACTCGGTCAGGCCGAGGACATCCTGCTTCGCATTCCTTCGATCAACGACGTGCAGCGCTTTGGTGACCGGCTCGATCTGATGGTGGCGAATGTCGAGGCCGGCGAGAAGACCACGCGCGACGCGCTTGCCACCGCCGGTATCCAGGCGACTGAAATCAAATCGGGCGCGCCCACGCTCGAGAATTCTTTCGTCGCGAAGCTTCGTGAACTGGGTAGTGAGTTGAAAGTTTCGGCGTTTCCGCGACGGCGTCAGTTTCGTCAACGGCCTGCCGGTGCGATCGCGATCGGCGCGCACAACCTGAGCAAACGATTCGGAAGTTTCAATGCCGTCAGGAACATCAATATCGAGGTCAAGTACGGCGAGATCTACGGGCTGCTCGGCGCAAACGGTGCCGGGAAGACTACGACGATCAAGATACTTTGCGGGTTGATCGGTGCGTCGAGCGGAAAGATGGAGCTTGCGGGCGAGACTGGCAGTTTGCGTTCGAGTTTTGTGCGACAGCGCATCGGTTACATGTCGCAGAAGTTTTCCTTGTACGACGATTTGACGATTGAAGAGAACCTCAACTTCTTCGCCGGGGTTTACCAGGTGCCGCGTGAAGAGCGTGAAGAGAAGAAGCAGTGGGTGCTCGAGATGTCGGGGCTTGAAGGCAAGGGCGATCTCCTGACCGGGAGCTTGCCGGGTGGTTGGAAACAGCGCGTCGCGTTTGGTGCGGCGGTGATGCACGAACCGAGTGTGTTGTTTCTCGATGAACCGACTTCAGGTGTCGATCCGCTGGCGCGACGCGCGTTCTGGAAGATGATCAATAGCTTTGCCGATCGCGGCGTGGCGGTGCTGGTGACGACGCACTATCTCGAAGAAGCAGAGCAGTGCAATCGACTCGGTTTCATGGTCGCGGGTGAGCTCGTCGCTGAAGGAACGCCGTCGGGTGTGAAAGCAGCGCAGGGTGGGCACTTGTTGGAGTTGATAACCGACGATCCGCAAGGCGCCGCTGACTTGTTGAAGAAGACTCGTGAGCGCTGGCGGATTTCGTTATTCGGAGATCGCTTGCACGTCGTGGTGGATGAGAATCCGCAGGTCGAGATTGCTGGATTAACGAAAGACTTGAGTGCGGCGAATATCAAAGTCTTAAACGCTTACGAAACACCCTATTCATTGGAAGACGTCTTTATCTCGGTTGTGGAGAAAGCGCGCAACGGAAAATGAGGGCTTTATGAAACGCATCATTGCACAAACACGCAAAGAACTGACGCAGTTTTCACGCGACCGGCTGACTGTAGTGCTGGCGCTCGTGCTGCCGGTGATCTTGATGTGGCTCATCGGATCGTCTGTGTCGCTCACCGTGAGTGATTTGCCGGTGGTGGTCCAGGACTGGGACCAGACTCTAACGTCGCGTCGTTACGTCGAAGCGATCGGAGCTTCGCTGACTTTCAGGGTCGTGCCGCTCCCGATCACCGCGGCACCGGAAAGCGCGCTCGACAAGTCGGAAGCACGCGCCGCAATCATTATCCCGGCGAACTTCGAAGCCGATCTGCAACGCGGCAAGGCAACGGAAGTGCAGTGGTTGATCGACGGCACTGACGCCAACACCGCGAACGTCATGCGCAACAACGCGGCGATGATCTCGCAGGCGTTCAATCGTCAGAACGGTTTGTCAGCAGCGCCCGCGATTGATGCTCAGACGCGTTTCTGGTTCAACCCTGGTCACGACTCGGACCAGTACATCGGGCCGGCGACATTTGCAGTCGGACTGGCACTGTTTCCGCCGTTGCTCGTCGCGCTCGCGATGTCGCGCGAAGGCGAGCAGAAGACAATCCTGCAGGTCTACGTTGCGAGCATTTCCGCACACGAATACCTGTTGGGGAAGATCCTCGCGTACATGATCGTCGCGGTGGCGGAGTGGGCGTTGACGTTGGTCATCGCAATACCGCTGTTCGGGATCTGGTTCAAGGGAGATCCGACGCCGTTTCTGATCAGTTCGTTTCTCTACCTGTTCTGCAACGTTTGCTTTGGCGCAATGGCGGGCGCGTCGATTCCGAACCAGGCGGCTGCGATTCAGGCCGTGCAGAACGTGTGTTTTCTGCTTTCGTTCCTGCTGTCAGGATTCGTGTTTCCGATCTCGAACATTCCGTCGTGGCTGCGCTGGATTTCTGAATTAGTGCCGGCGCGTTACTTCGTCGAGATCTCGCGCGACGTGTTTGTGAGAGGCGGCGGCTGGCCCGCGACGTGGCACGTGCCCGTGTTTCTGGCAGCGCTGAGCCTCGTGTTTCTTTTCAAAGGCTGGATGAGTCTGCGCAAGATGCAGATCGACGCGTAGGAAGGACCAATTATGTTAGAGAGACTATTCAACTGGCGCTTCTGGCCGCTCTTCTTCAAAGAGGTTAACGAGCTGCGGCGTAATCGACGGATGATCGCGATGATGCTTGTGCCGCCGACCTTGAATCTCGTGCTGCTGGGTTTTGCGATGAATCCCGAAGTCACGGATCTGCGGCTTGGGATTGTGGACGAGAGTCGCACGGCGGAGAGTCGCGAGTTGATCTCGGCGTTTACGGAGAGCAGGTCGTTCGTGCCTTCGGGACAGTACAGTTCAGTCGAGGAATTGAGTCGCGCGTTGAGTATGGGCGAACTCGAAGCGGGTTTGGTTGTGCCTTCCGACTTTGCGACGAAGCGTACGCGTGGGGAGATGGCGGAGGTCCAGCTTCTTGTTGACAGTGTGAACTCGAACACGGGCGGGATCGCGGGTGGTTATGCATCACGCGTTATCGCTGCCTTGAACGAGAAGATCTCTTTGCGCAAATCGACCGTGCAACCGGCGCGCGCGTCTTCACGCGTCTCGATCTTCTACAACCCCGGACTGCAAAACTCCTGGTTCATCGTTACCGGCATGATCGGGATGCTGATGGTGATGCTCGGTTCGTTGGCGGCTTCGTCGGCGATGGTGAAAGAGAAGGAAGTGGGAACTGTCGAACAACTTTTGATGACTCCGGCGGGCAGTGCTGAGATCATCCTCGCGAAGATGACTCCGATCTTTTTGTTGCTCTCGGTGGATATCGGATTGTCGGCGGTGGTGGGAAACTTTGTTTTTGGCGTGCCGCTGCGTGGCAGTCTCATGCTGCTTTACGGATCGGGAATGTTGTGCGTGCTCTCCGGCATCGGTATTGGCACGATCATCGCGACGTTCACGCGTTCACAACAGCAGGCGCAGTTGATGAGTTTCTTCGTCAACCCGCCGTTGTCGATGTTGTCGGGAGCGACGACGCCGATCGAGGCCATGCCGGAGTGGATGCAACCGCTTACGCACCTCAATCCGGTGAAACACTTCGCGGTGCTGGCGCGCGGCGTGATGTTGAAGGGTGTTGGATTGGATGTGCTTTATCCAAACTTCCTCGCGCTTCTTGCGTTCACGATTATCCTCGTTGGAGTAAGCGTGTGGCATTTCCGCAAGCAACTGAATTAAGCCACGGATTTACACGGATGAACACGGATAGTTTTTATCTGTGTAAATCCGCGTAATCCGTGGCTCATTTTTTCTTCGCGCCGTAGAGCTCGGTGAACAGGAATTCGATCTTGCCGCTTTTTCCGGTGACGAACACGACCTCGTTCTCGTTTTGCGCGCCGAAGCTGAACTTCTTATCGCCGGTCTTGGTCATTGCATAATCTTTACCGTCGTACTTCATGGACAGCTTGCCGTCTGTCATCGAGACTTCCCACGTTTGCGGCGCGTGCGAGTAAGTCCCGACATACTGCTTCAGCTCTGACTCTGTTGCCGGTGCGACAGGCGCGGGCTTCTGTGGCTCTTCGTCTTTCAAACCAAGCCCGAGTTCCGTGGCCTTGTTCAAAGTCTTCCGCATCGTCTCGCCACTCTTGTTCGTCAACACGATCACCGCAAACTTCTTCGACGGCACCATCTGGATCATCGATCCGTAGCCACGACTGAAACCGCCGTGGAGCACAAACTCGAGACCTTTGTGTTTGAAGATTGATAACCCGTAGCCGTAGTAAGAATCAGACTCACCGGGAACCGCTATGTGGTGTTGGACCATTTGATTGATCAGTGCGGGCGACAGCAGTTGCTTGCCTTCCAGCTTTCCGTCGTTGAGAAGTGTGATGACCCAGCGCGAGAGGTCCCTGGTGTTCGACCACATCGAACCGGCCGGCCACATCGCGACGTTGTTGAATAGCGGACGAAGAATCACCGGCTTGCCGCCATCGAGCGCGTGACCGGTCGCGAACGGGTAAGTGATTGCCATGAGCGGTCGCAGGGTGGTGCGTTCCATTCCGATGGGTTTGAAGAGAAGCTCGGTCATCGCGTCGGCGTAAGGTTTGCCGTATAGCTCTTCGACTACAAATCCCGAAAGCCAGAAGCCGGCGCTCGAGTAGGAATAGATCTCACCTTGATCGGCGAAGAAGATATCGTCGTTCCACGTCCGCACCATGTTGCCGAGAGAGGGATCGTCGTTTGAGATCACAGGTGCAGCGAAGTCGCGCACGCCGGCGGAGTTGCTCAACAGGTGGTGTGGCGTGACCTGGCCCACCCGTGCGTTCAGACCTTTGACACGATTACCGATGGGCTCATTCATCTTGATCTTGTTTTGTTCCGCGAGCGTGAGCAGTGCCGCCGCGGTGAACATTTTGGTAGTCGAGCCGAGACGGAAGAGCATTTCGGGCTGCATCTCTGCGTTGGTCTCGACATTCGCGACGCCGAACGCCTTCTGATAGACCACCTGATCGCCGCTGATGATCGCGATCACCGTCCCCGGCGTGTTCTTCTCCTTGAGCTCCACGAGAACGAGCTTGTCCAGTTCACTGAAATCGACGGCACGCACCGGTTTGGCGCTCGATTCAGTAACTACAACAGCAAAGCACAACACGATCAGGCAGCAGATTCTGCAAGCGGTTTTTTTCATGTGTCGATTAGTTCTCCTGAAGTTGTGGTTATACGCACCTCTGCCGCAGAGGGTTCTTGGATAAGTCTCCAAATAAATGGAGCCCTCCCAAAACAAGTTTTGTGCCTTGTGTGGCAATAACCAATCTTGCTCGCAACCAGTGATTTATGAATAATGCGCAGTCGAGCTTTTCACTACAAACCGCACCATAAAACGCAAACGAGAAACGTTATGAAGTGCCTACTACTCTTACTCATCTTTGTAATCGTCCTCGCAGGTTGCGGGAGCAGCGACAAAGCGCGCCAGGAACTCGTGCGTTTGAACGTCGATTACAATGAGACGAACTTCATCGAGCATGCAAGACAAGGAAACGCCGACGTAGTAAAGCATTTTCTGGAGGCCGGCATGGATACGGAAGTCAGGACCAAAGACCAGCAGACAGCCCTGATGGTTGCAGCGCTCGCAAACCAGGTCGAGGTCGTGAAGGTACTGCTCGATCATGACGCCGACGTAAATGCCAAAAACAAATTCAACGGCACCGCATTAATGTCTGCTGCGTGGAAAGGCAACGCAGAAGTTGTCGAACTCCTGCTCGCCGCTGGACCAGACCTCTCCCTGAAAGACGATAGAGGCATGACGGCACTGATGTTTGCTGCCTGGGAAAATCATCCCGCCATCGTCAGATCGCTGTTAAATAAAGGCGCTGATGTGAATGCCACAGATGTGAATGGTTGGACCGCACTCATGCGTGCGTCGTTCAAGGGACACTCAGAGCCCGTCGCTGCTTTGCTCGAGAAAGGCGCTGACTTGAACGCTACAAACACGCAGGGCCAAACAGCTTTAGCTATCGCTGAACATGAGCAGCGCCCGCAGATAGTCCAACTGCTAAAAGACCGCGGCGCCACGCGATAGGACCAGGGAACAGCAAGAATGGACCACTCACAGCAATTTTGTTATATAGAATTCTGTTGACTCTATCTTGTCCAGGTGGTAAACCACGCCCACTAATTTAAACACCCCCAAGCCTGAGCTTGGACACTCACGCTAGCCCCAGAACAGAGGAGAAACTCCCGACTCGCTCAAGTGTGTCCGCAATGTGGGACGAAGTAGACCCGCATTCGTACCAGTGTCTCTCGAACCAGCAGGGCTGGTCCAAAGGGCAGTTAGCACACGCAGGTACAAGCAAAGTTCGACGCTAACTCTGGCTTTGTCAGAGCCGGGGTAAGTGTATGCGTTGGTCCAGCCTTAAACCGGCTTGGCCCACGTAGGGTTACAAACGCGCGGAACCTCATAAGGAGGATGTATGAAGATCAAAGCACTGAAGCTATTGACGTTAGCCTTTCTGCTCATAGCTTGTGCGCTTCCCGTGCTCTTTCTAACTGGTAAAACTTCTTCTGAACCCGACCCTTCACTTGCTGGTGTAGGTCTCGGGAGTTTCGAGACGTTTAATGCCAATTACAAGGAATGGGAAACGCTGTATGAAAAAGACGGCGGGGACCGAAACATGGTCCTGGCAATGGGCTGGTTCAAGGGCCTCTCAACTGGTAATTCCTACGCCAGTGGTTTGGCTAAATTCAATCTGGTTGACGGAAACGTCACTGTCGCTATCAACGGACTCTCAAAAGACGAAGCCTGGGATGTCTGGATGGTTGACAGCGCCGCCGGTCGCACCATTGCGCTCGAGAACGACGACAACATGATGCGCATTGGCAGTTTAAAGCACGAGGACAAGGTCGCTACTTTGGCCGCCAGTCTCGGCAAAGATGCCTTCACGACGTTCAATATGGACCTTGTTATCGTCACGAAGGCCGGCAAGAACCCCATGGAAGATCGAACGCTGATCGGTACCACGTCGCTCTTCCATCGCGTGTATCAAAGCAAGAAGCAGGGACAGTTTGGCGTGCTCGCCGATGCGGATCCGATTCCTGCTGAACCCGAACAGCGAGGGTTCTTCCAGCGAGTGATTGATACGATTAGTCCGACTGCATCCGCGCAAATCGGACCCGTTCCCGGGCCTCTGACTCCGCTGCAACAATCGATCAAACGCGGACGAGAGAGTTTCTTTAACGAAACCTTCAATGGTAATGGACGAACCTGCGGGACGTGTCACCGCGAAGACGGCAACCTTACCATTGACGCGGAGTTCATCGACGATCTGCCGCCCAACGATCCGATCTTCGTGGCGGAGTTTGTTCCGGCTCTCGCTAACAACTTCGAGAACCCGGTGCTGATGCGCAAGCTTGGACTGATTCTCGAAAATCCGGACGGGTTCGATAACCTGGCCGGCAAATTCGTGATGCGCGGCGTGCCGCACACCCTCGCGTTGTTGCAAAACACGCTGACCCCGGTTGCGGCCGTTCCTGGCGCTACTCCGCTTCCTGACGGCAGTATCCCTTCGCAGGACGGCACAACTGTTCCACCGAATGAGAGAACTGGCTGGGGTGGCGACGGCGCACCGGGAACCGGAACTCTGCGCGAGTTTATCGTCGGTGCGATCACGCAACACTATCCGAAGACTCTGAACCGCATGGCGCCCGCTGACTTTCGGCTGCCTACAACCGGCGAACTCGATGACCTGGAGGCTTTCCAAAAATCTCTGGGACGTCGAGCAGATCTGGATCTCGCTGCAATGAAGCCGAAGTTCAAGAATGAAATCGTGAGGAAGGGTGTCGACATCTTTAACGCTCCCGGAAACACTCTCGATCCAAATGCGTCGAACTTAGGAGCGGGCAAGTGTTTCTTCTGTCACCTCAATGCCGGCGCGAGTGATTTCTTCTTCCCCGGTGCGAATGCAAACTTCAACACGAACGTTGAAGGATTGCCTTCACAGCCGGCGGATCTTGTGCTGCCGGCGCAGCTCAACCCTCAGGACGGTGGCTTCGGTCGAACCGGCGTGTCTCCAACGGGTGGACACGGCAACGGTTCGTTCAACACACCGGTGCTGGTGGAGGCGGCAGATACCGGACCGTTCTTCCATAACAACGCGATTGAGACGATTGAAGGCGCTGTCGATTTTTATAACAGCAGGGCGTTCAATGAGGCTCCTGGTTTTGGATCCTTGATTGGTGGCGTCAGGCTTGATGCTACTGAGGTCGTTGCAGTCGCTGCGATGCTGCGCGTTATTAACGTGCTGGAGAACGAGCGGTCGGCTCGGGATCTGATTCAGCGGCTCAAGGATGCCAGCAACCACAACAACGTTGTGATATTGGGTGATCTGGCGATGTCAGAAATCGATGACGCGATCGAAGTTCTCGTCGGAGGCGGGTTACACCGGACGGCGCAAAAGGAATTGAAGAAGGCGCGTCGAAATGTGAGACAGGCAGTCGATGCGGGAACCGATGCTCAGAAAATCGCTGAGGCCAATATGGCGCTCGGATTTCTGAGCGCAGCGAAGAACGACATAATCACCCCATAAGGTTTTGCACTAGCCACCGCGCAGCTAGTACACCACTTACGATGCAGGCGCTGGGCTTCGGTCCAACGTCTGCATCTTTTTTCGATGCCCCGGGCTTGCCCCGTGGTACTTCACGATCGCAACACAACCAATACCCGATGCCACGGGCTTGCCCCGTGGAGT
>DASVGE010000379.1:0-7233 GCA_036379695.1 Pyrinomonadaceae bacterium
CACCAACCTGCTTGAGGGCTGCGCACCCACCCGCTACCGCAAGGTGGTACTGACCCGTCCCAACAGTGATTTCTGACTTTGAGGCAAAGCAGCCGTGGAAGCTCCCGTGACGGCAAGATCACTATCAAGGAACTCGAAGCCTACATTAACGATCAGGTACCTGAATTGACAAAACGGTATCGAGGCAAAAGACAGGACCCAAACAGCTGGACACGCGGTCAGGATTTTCCGATAGCGTTACGATAAGCTTGGACCTTTAGTGCAGGACGAATGAATCAAAAAACTGTTTTGCCAGGTTCTCCGCGTTGGATACATCCAGAGCGACGGCAATGTAAAATCGTCCACCCTTAAAATAGGCCCGCGCAGTTCCAGACGAATCACCCAGGGTCACTTGATATTCGCGTCCCACCTTTCCATTCAGGGTGTTCTCGCCAACGAGTTTGAGGAGGGCGGGATCTCGCTTTGCATACACCTCCGGCAGCCAATACCTAAAAGCATCAACATACGAATCAAATTTCTCGGCGTCGCTGCGCTTGGAGTCAATGCCACTCGCCGATATAACTAGAAAAAACGGCAGGCGTCCAAGCTGTGAGCGATAAACATTTCGGTATAGGATCGAACCGCGATAGACACTGCGACGGGCTTCAGTCACGGATGGTCTCGGCATCAGAACGCTGAAGCCTTCGCCATTAGGACGGAACGTCTTCCAATCTGCAGAAGTGGGAACTAAGCCACTGTCGGGTGTAGCCAGCTTCGAAGCGTTTTTTGTGTGGGTGCTTGTTTCAATTTGCCTGATCTTAGTGCGAGCTATGGCAGCATATGCCCCATCCGGATAAGTTTGAAGATAACTTTTATAGTCCTGCACATCGCTGCTGCTGCGAATTGCTTCCCAATATTCACGCTCGACCGCAACGGGATCGATTTTCGCAGGTTCGTTTGTTTTAAGGCTGGTTGAGGAGTTGGTGGTACTCTTAAAGTAGAACTCACCTTTGTGATTATCCGCGGTCCAGGGTTCTTGGCGACCTCCGGTGCGTTCGGAAACTCTTTCAGTCACAAGGCGAAATGTGGTCTCGAGTACGACACCCGGAACTCGTAGTTGTTTCGTCAGTTCTTCCGTATAAGGACTGTTCGTCGAATCTCCATCGAAAGCAACGCTGTCGGGCGCAGTCGCGTAAGCAATCAATGTTCCCGTAGGGGCCTTAACACCGGCCAAACCAACCTGTGTCGATCGAAAACTACGCACAAACGGATTATTGCGACAGGCATCGAGGATCACGATGTTCAGAGTGGTTTGCGACACTGCCATCCTATTAAGGACGTAATTCACGTCGATACCAACATCTTCGAGATCGGCTTCATTTTGAATATCAGCATCAACCGGAATCAGGAAATTGCGTCCGTTAAGCTGCACACCGTGACCTGCAAAGTAAAAAAGGCCAACGCCGCCATTGGCTCGTAACTGCTGTCCAAAACCTCTGATGAGTTGCTTCATCTCCCTTTGAGACTTATTCGTTGCGACTGAAACGTCAAAACTGAGTTCTCTTAACGTGGTCGCAACTAAGACTGCATCGTTTGAGGGATTCTTCAACGGAGGAATGTTTGTATAAACACCGTTTCCGATAACCAGTGCGGTGCGGCGTTCATTCTTGCCAGCCGTCACTGGCTGTCGGTCTAGTTGGCGATTGTTTTGATTTCCGATTGCCTGTTGCCATGGAAGAGACAAAACGATAACAGGCAGCAACAGCCTTCTGGTGACGCTTTTCAGTGAACGAGTAATAAGCATACGAGCGGAATGAGGCCCTTTGGAGAACGCATTTTAGCTCCGCTCAGTCAAAATTCGCTATATCTAACACTTCCCGACTGCGGTGATTCGGAAAGGTAACCCTAAATGCGTTAACAAACTTCTTAGGTAGGCGCGCCGTATTTGAGCCGGACCACCTTTGTTCGCCCCCACCAGCGCGGGACGACGACCATGTAGAGGTTGTCGAAGTCCGTTTCATTAATCGCCTCGATAGATACCCCCGAGAGTTCCTCAACAATGACAGGCACGGTGTTGTTGTGGCCGACGACTAGAATTACCTGCCCGGTGTTATTCGCCCAGATCTGCTCGATCAGCCCATCTACGTTGACCGTCGTGCCGTCGGCTTCGAATTGGTCTACGACGTTGACGGTGAGGCCGAGTTGGTTCGCGAGGGGCTGGACGGTTTGCTGTGAGCGGCAAAACTCGCTGGCGTAGATAGCGGCGATACTATCCTCGCCACCAACATGGGCCAGCGCTTGCGCACGCGCACTTACTCCTGCCGTTAAAGCCAGCGTGGGATTTGGGCGCCCTTTGACTGTCGCCGGGCTACAGCTTTCGAGATCGTTTCGCTCCGCATGGCGGACAACGAGTATCACCGTGGTCGAACCTCTCCAGAAAATCACGATGCAAGCGATGATCACGATCAGCCCGGTCGCCATCGAGATCAGCGCCAGACGCTTTTTCCAACGGGGGTCTATTAACATAGCACTGCCTCCTGTTTGTGCTGACAGTACATTATTACATGTCACATTAATATCATTGACTCACGTACAGGTTGGTACTATTCTACGCCCTCGCCAAATTTGTTAACTGCCTATCCGGTAACCCCCCTAGCCCGTCAGGCCCAGGAAAACCTCATACCTTAGGAGACGGCGATAATGTTCCATCATCCCATCTCTGTCGTTGTCGAGAGTCTTCTCGATCCACCATTAATGTACCGACTCAACGGAGATCATCATGGCAGAAGACAGAATAAAAATACTTGAAGAACGACTGACTCGTTTGGAAGCTACCCTAACTCAGCGCGCGGCCGGCGGCGGCGCCGGCAGCGGTGGATTTACAGGCGGCGGAACCGTCAGCGATCCGCCACCATGGGCAGCCGGTGGTTGGACGTTTATTCCACGACCCTCGCCGGTCGTCGATCCCGCCCCCTGGCCGTACTACGGAGGTTGGGGACGTCCGCCACGCTGGCCGTGGCCGAATCCCATCGCTGACCCTGGCCCGTTCCCGACACCCGTGGTCGATCCGGCCCCGTGGCCCAACCCAATCGCTGATCCGGCAGTCTTTGCGCAGTCACTTGCCGGACGAATCGGCAAAGTGGCTGATCCTGCGCCGCCCGATATCGGCCGACTCTCAGTAGTACAGCTTGAATCTGCGCTTCACAGCATTGCGGCTGAAAGAGCGCGGCTCGATTCAATGGAACAGATGGTCAAGAAACAATTAGAAGCAGCGAGGAAACAACAACCAGGCTAACGATAAACCTGCATACAGCACGCTTAAAATTTTCCGGCGTAGAACGGAGGGCTACAAGTGCGAAAACTTCCATCCCTGCCAATGCAAATACCCGTGTGCGATCCAGCCGGTCGCCCGCAGAAGGTTCTGTTGATCGGCTTCCAGGACCAGGACAATCTCGGTCTGCGTTATCTGATGTCAACGGTGAATGCCTCGGGCCACCAGGCTTTGATCATGACGTATCGCTCCGATCCGGATCAGATCCTGAAACACATCCACCGGGATAAACCGGACGTGGTCGGCTTCTCGCTGATCTTTCAATACATGGCGCCCGACTTTGCCGGGGTGATCGAAGCCCTGCGCGAGGCGGGCGTGACCGCACACTTCACGATGGGTGGCCATTACGCCAGCTTCGAACCAGCCGAGATCCTCAGGCGCATACCGGGCCTCGATTCCGTCGTGCGGTTCGATGGTGAAATGACGCTCGTCAATTTGTTGAACTGTTTGGCCACGGGTTCGGAGTGGCGCGTCTTGCCCGGCATCGCTTTTCGCAAAGACGATGGCGAGATCAACGTTGCGCCACTGGCGACCGTAGTCGAGGATCTCGATCTACTTCCCTGGCCCGATCGGCATTCGATCGACTACGAAGGTCATCCGATGCCGACTGCTTCGGTGCTCGGCAGTCGTGGTTGTCCGTGGGATTGCTCCTTTTGCAGCATTCGACCGTTTTACGAGGAGCAAGGTGGTCCATTGCGCCGACTGCGAGCCCCGCGAGCGGTCGTTGACGAGATGGTCGACCTGCACCGTAATCGCGGCGTTCCGATCTTTCTATTTCAGGACGACGATTTCCTCGCCGGTGGCCGGAAAGCCAAAGAGTGGGCGATGGAGATTGCGGATCTGATCGCGAAGGAAGGTTTGACCGGCAAGATGGCGTTCAAGATCAGTTGTCGCTCGGACGAGATTCACGAAGACGTGATCGAGAGTCTGATTGCCGGCGGCTTGACGCACGTTTACATGGGCGTCGAATCGGGCGACGAAGAGGGACTGATCAATATGAGCAAGCGGCTCAAGCCGGAAGCGCATTTGCGAGCCGGACGCATTCTGAAGAGTTTCGGATTGTCGTTCGACTTCGGCTTTATGCTGGTCGATCCTTATTCGACGTTCCGCAGCATTCGACAGAATGTGACGTTTCTGGAAGAGTTCATCGGCGATGGTTGGACGGTGGCGCCGTTTTGCCGGATGCTGCCTTACGCCGGCACGCCGATCAAGCGACGACTCGAGTCGGAAGGACGACTGCTGGGTACGTCGTTCGATCCCGATTACAAGTTTCTCGATCCCAAACTCGATCTGTTTTACGACTGGATGGTGAACACGTTCTACGAGAGAAACTTTACGAACCAGGGACTGTGTCACATTTTGCGCGGTCTGCTGTTTGAGGCACATCTCAGATTGCCTTCGCCTAACCCGGTGTCGGAAGCGCAGAAAGACTACCTTCATTATCTGACTGCGGTTTGTAATCGTGTCGCGTGCTACACGCTGCGGTGTGCGGTGGACCACATTGAGGCAACGCCGCTTGCGGTGCTCGAGCGCGATCCGAGTTATCTCAACGGACTGACCGAACACGAAAAGAAGGAAGAGGCGCGACTGGTAAACGAAGTGGTCAACTACTACGAATGGGTTCACCAGGACCACAGCCCGATACCGGGTCCGGTTGGAGGTTTCGATAAGACCTGGACCTTCTACGAGGGCGACCGCGAAGCAGCGGGGATTCAAGTCGCTTAACTTCCGCCACAAAAAGGCACAAAAGGACTTCCGCCACAAAAAGGCACAAAAGGAACTTCTGGAGAAAGAGAGCAAAAAGAATAGAACAAGTCAGGAAGAGGGGCTTGCCCCCGCTGTTAGTTGAATTGGGAAGAGCGGGGGCAAGCCCCTCTTCCTGACTTGTTCTATCCTGAGTTGTTCTTTTTATTTTGATTCATATGGATGTTGTTCTTGTCTCGATGCCGTTTGCGGAGGTGCAGCGACCGTCGATTGCGCTGGGCCTGCTGCATGCCTCACTCGCCAACACCGGCCTTCAAAGTGAGGTTGTTTACGCAAACTTCGGTTTGGCGGAGCGGATCGGGTTGGTCGCGTACCAGGCGATGCAGTCTGCGCCCACCGATCACCTCCTTGGTGAATGGTGTTTCGCGAGTCGTCTGTTTCCCACCACCGACGCAAGCGATGAAGAGTATCTCAACCTCGTTCTGGAAGTGCGTTGCAACGGCTTCCCTGCCGAGCTCGAGCAGAGAAAAGATCAGATGCTTTGGGTGCGACGGCAGTGCGCAACTTTCGTCGATTGGCTCGCCAACGCCATCATCGCGAAGGAACCAAAGATCGTCGGCTGCAGTTCGGTGTTTCAGCAGCACTGCTCCTCACTCGCATTGCTCAAACGAATTCACGAGTTAAGTCCCGACACGATCCTGTTGATGGGCGGCGCAAACTGTGAAGGCGAGATGGGTGTTCAGACACTGCGATCGTTCCCATGGGTAGACTGCATTGTCTCCGGTGAAGCAGACGCTCTCTTTCCCGAGCTTTGCAGAGTGTTGCTCGAGCAAGGCCGCAACGCCGATCCAGCCTCGCTGCCCGATGGCGCTGTTTCACAACGTCAGCTAAGAACCACGTTTCCGATCCTGTCACAGGAACCAGTGGCCGCGCCACGTTCGCTGATCCACGACATGGATTCGCTGCCGCTGCCCGATTACAGTCACTACTTTCAGACGCTCAGCGCCTCGACATTAACAAACCTTATCCGGCCGGAACTGTTGGCCGAGAGTTCGCGCGGCTGCTGGTGGGGCGAGAAGTTTCACTGCACCTTCTGCGGTCTCAACGGCGTGGGTATGCAGTATCGATTGAAATCGCCCGAGCGAGTGCTCGACGAATTGTCTGAGCTGAAGAAGCTTTATGGGATCGGATTCATCCAGTTCGTCGATAACATTCTCGACATGTCGTACTTCAAGACCGTTCTGCCAACGCTGGCGGCGTCTGACGAGAAGTACACGCTGTTCTTTGAGACAAAGGCCAATCTGAAACGCGAGCAGGTCGAGCTACTGGCGCGCGCTGGAGTACGACATATTCAACCCGGCATCGAAAGTCTCGACGACAGAATTCTCACGCTTCTCGCCAAAGGAAACTCGACGTCGGTGAACTTGCAACTGCTGAAGTGGTGCAGCGAATTCGGCGTTGACGTTTCGTGGAACTTCCTCGCCGGAATCCCCGGAGAGTCGGACGATTGGTATGCGAAGATGGCTGAGTGGCTGCCGTTGCTGTTTCACTTGCAGCCGCCGACGGGTGTAATTCGTATCCGCTACGATCGCTTCAGCCCGTATCAGATGCGCCCGCACGATTTCGATCTCATGCTCGAGCCAAGCCGCGCCTATCCTTACGTCTACCCGCTGTCGAAGGATGCGTTGATGCGTCTCGCTTATTCATTCGAGGACAGCAAACGTCCGCAACATATGCATCGCGGTTTGTCAGATCACCCGGGTCAACAACGATTGCAGTATGTGGTGAGGGAATGGAACGAGCTCTGGCGCAACTCGCGGCCGGTGCTTCAGGTTTACGACGACGGCGATCGGCTGCGTTTCTACGACACTCGCCCGTGCGCCATCCGGCGAAGTTGGGCCATTGAAGGACTGGAAGCGGAAATCTATCGTCTCTGCGACTCCGCGCGCACAGCCAAGGCGTTGAAGTCTCAACTAAACGCTACTGAGGATTTGGAGACGGCGATCAGCAACCTGCTCGCCAGTAAAGTTCTGCTGTCCATGAACGACAAGCTCCTCGCGATCGGCGTGCACCAACCACCTGCCGAAAACCGTTGAAACGGTTTTCTGCTAATAGCTTCCGTGTGGCACCGGGCTAAAGCCCGGTGAGAATGAGAGGAAGAGCTAATGAGTATGAGAGGAAGAGCTAATGAGTATGAGAGGAAGAGCTAATGAGTATGA
>DASVGE010000380.1:0-7744 GCA_036379695.1 Pyrinomonadaceae bacterium
GTCACTAAGAACTTCGCTTGGGATGCCACGGGCTTGTCCCGTGGAGGTTCACGTTCGCAAGCTATTTAGCTCCGACCGTGAGACTCCACGGGATAAGCTCGTGGCATCTTGTTTTGGGTTGGGTCCTTTTGGTAGCTGCCATCGTGAAACTCCACGGGGCAAGCCCGTGGCATCTTGTTTTGGGTTGGGTCCTTTGGTAGCTGCCATCGTGAGACTCCACGGGACAAGCCCGTGGCATCTTGCATTCGGTTGGATCGGGTTAGTAGTTGCGATCGTGAGACTCCACGGGACAAGCCCGTGGCATCTTGTATTCGGTTGGATCGGGTTAGTAGTTGCCATCGTGAGACTCCACGGGACAAGCCCGTGGCATCTTGTATTCGGCTGGATCCGGTTAGTAGTTGCGATCGTGAGACCTCCACGGGACAAGCCTCTACATCTTGTTTGGCTAGCTGCCATCGTGAAGCTCCACGGGACGAGCCCGAAGCATCTTTACTTCGAACGAGCTTCTTCCTCCATGAGTAGTTGCACGACGAGCTTGCCCAGTTCGGAGATCGTGGGATTTTCGAATATGTACTTCAAGGGCAGATCGAGATTGAAAGTCTCGCCCAGGCGTGTAACCACTCTGGTAGCTAATAGCGAATGCCCGCCGAGGTCGAAGAAGTTGTGATGCACACCGATCTTCTCTTTCCCCAGTACCGGTTCCCAGATATCAGCCAGCACCTGCTCGACAGCATTTCTTGGACCAACGTAAGCAACCTCACGCCCGGCCTTGGTATCTCCCGCGGGCAGGGCACTGCGATCGATCTTGCCGCTCGGCGTAAGCGGCATTTTATCGAGCCATACAAACGTCGCCGGGATCATGTGCGCGGGGAGTTTCCTTCTGAGGTACGGCAATATCTCTTCATCAGAAGAAGGTTGTTTCCCTTCACCAGCCACGAGATAAGCCATCAAGCGTTGCTCCGCCGCTACATCCCGCAACATCACAACCGCCTCACGCACTGATTCAAGTTCACGCAACGCTGCTTCGATCTCACCTAACTCTGTCCGGTAGCCCCGAATCTTGACCTGATGATCCCGGCGCCCAAGGTATTCGAGACGACCATCTGTGTCGTAACGCGCGGTGTCTCCAGTGCGATAGATTCGCGCTCCCGGCTCACGCGCAAACGGGTGCGGCAGAAAATCGGCGGCGGTCAACTCAGGGCGCCTGAGATAACCCCTCGCCAGGCCATCTCCGCCCACATACAGATCACCAACCACGCCCAACGGAACCAGCGAGAGCGTGCTGTCGAGGAGCAGCATCTCCGTATTGGCGATCGGTCGCCCAATCGCGACGCGTCCATCGCCATCAACACCATTGGTCTCAAACCAGCTCACATCGGCAGATACTTCCGACGACCCGTACAGATTGATGAGCTGACTGAACGGCAGTCGCGCATGAAACTCCCGCACCAACTCGGAAGGTAGTGCTTCACCACTACTGACCCATAGCCTGACGTTCAAATCCGGTACCGGTTTGCGGGCCTGCTCAGCCAACAGTGCTCTCAAGAGTGAAGGAACCAGTACCAACCGGGTCACACGGTGCCGCGCCAGAGCAGACAACAAACGCCTCGGGTCTTTGCCTGTTTCATCATCGAGGATTGCGGTCGCGACGCCCTGCAACAACGCTCCGAAGACTTCCCATACCGCATCCACAAAACCCAGCGAAGTTTTCTGGCAACAGACATCGGCGGCTGTAAACGGATACTGCTCCCACATCCATTGAAAGCGGTTGAGCGCGCCGCGTTGAAGTCCCACGACACCTTTCGGACGTCCCGTAGAGCCGGAAGTGTAGATGATGTAGAGCGGTTGATCGCCGCCGGCATAGTCGCTGTCCAGGGGAGCATCGTTTTCGCGTTCCAGTCGCTCGCGCACCGTGTCGAGACAGATGACTTCCGCCGCCGTCGAGGGCAGTCGATCGAGAAATTGTTGCTGCGTCAGAAGCAGAGACATGCGCGCGTCGTCAATCATGCCCGCGAGGCGATCCGCCGGGTAGGTTGGATCGAGAGGCACATAAACACCGCCGGCTTTGACGATTCCGAGGATGCTCGAAAACAACTCCGGCGATCGATCAAGACAGACACCGACGAGCGTTTCCGCAGATACATCCTTCGAGCGCAGGTAACGCCCCAGTTGATTGGAACGGCGATCGAGCTCCCGGTACGTGATGAATGCTTCATCCGAGATTAAAGCCACAGCATCCGGCGTGCGCTCTGCTTGCCGTGTGAACAACGCAGCGATCGAAACACTCGGACAGCGGCTCGAGGTGTCGCACCATTCTCGCAGCAACTGGTGGCGTTCGGCCTCGCCGAGCAGAGGCGCAAGGTCATAACGGCTCTCGGGTTTACGGGCCATCTCGGCCAACGTGCGCGCGTAATATTGCTCGATGGATTTCATCTGCGCGTCGCTCAACTGGCTGGTGTCGTGAGCGAGGATCAATCGCATCTGCGCTGCCGGGTAAGTGACGTTGAAGTCAGCGGCGAGAGTGAAGTTGGTAGCAGTGCTCCCGCTATCACCGAGGAGAGACATCCGGTCTCTGAATTCGTCCAGTCGTTCGTATATGTGGAAGTGTGTGTAGTTGAAGGAAACGTCAAACAATGCAGCCTGTCCGCGTGCACGCTGAATTTCTGACAGCGGATAAAGACGATGTGGCAGCATCTGGCGCTCGGCGGCGAAAGTATCCTGAACCAATTCCGCCCAGGTACCACCTGCCAACTTCACTCGCAGTGGCAGCGTGTTCAGGAACAGACCCGCCACACGTTCCCCATCGGTACCTTCAAGCCGTCCGTGTGAAACCAGTCCGGTGACGATGTCCGGCTGTTGGCCCAACCAACTCAATACACGCACATGAGAGGCCAGCAAAACGCTTTTGATAGGAACGCCAAGATCTTTAGCCAATCTCTTCAGGCCATCAGCAACGTCTGCTGCGACGGTCAGGATCGACCGCTTCCGCTGCTCGGCTGTTGTCGCAACTGAATAACGCTGCGGCAGTTGCAGCACGGTGCTTTCACTCAGCCACTGATCCCAGAACGAACGCGCCTCTTCAGAAGCGAGCGACTGCTGTTCGAGCGCGAGATAGTGCCGGTAAGTCAATTGTGGCGGCGGTTCGATATCCTTTTCGCTCTCACCCAGGAGATGCCAGTAACTGCCGAAGAGCTCAGTCAGTAACGTCGACAAGCTCCAGCCGTCGAGAATGGCGTGATGGAATGTTAAGACCAGGTTCAACGTCTCTTCATTACGGCGCACTACACGGAAGCGAATGAGCGGCGGTTGCTTCCAGTCAAAGTATCGCTCCTGCTCCGTTTTGAGCACTTCCACCAACACCGCCTGCTGCGTCTCCTGCGACAACGACCGCAGGTCAGTTATCTCCAGAGGCAAGCGAACGTCGCGATGGACCAACTGCAAGGGCTCACTAAAGCTGGTCAGGTCAAAAGAAGTGCGCAACACCGCGTGTCGCATAATCAACCGTTCGACGGCGCTGCTCATTGCCTGCTCGTCCCAGCGCAGTTGCAGATGAAACTCAAAACACGAGTGATAGAGCATTCGATTCTCTATCTCGTAGTGACCATGAAAGAGCATGCCGGCCTGCAAACGCGTTAGCGGATAAGCGTCTTCCAGGCCCGTGGGCAACTGCTGCCGGTCAGCCTCGCTGATAAGATCAAACGGTTCGAGCACACTGGAAACTTTTGGTTGCTCTCGTTGGTCCAGAACAGCTGCCAATTCGTGTATGGTCGGATACGAGAAGATATCGTGCAGCCGAAAATTCAGACCGCGCTCCTGACCCTTACTCGCCAGCCTGATACTCAGAATCGAATCGCCACCTAGCTCGAAGAAGTTGTCGTGAATACCCACCTGCTCCAACTTCAACACTTCCTGCCACGCCGCCACCAACACTCGCTCCGTCGCCGTGCTCGCTGCTACATAACCCTCCTCCAGTTGCGGCCGCTCCGCGCTCGGCGCCGGCAACGCTCGCCGGTCCACTTTCCCACTCGCCGTCAGTGGCAACTGCTCCAGCCGCACGAACACCGCCGGGATCATGTACTCCGGCAACCGCTCCCGCAGATACTGCTGATACTGGCTCACGTTCGGCTCGCGCTCTGTCACCACATAGGCCAGCAGTCGTTTCCCCGGCTCCGTCGCGCTGCCACCCTGCACCACCACCACTGCCTCGGCCACTTCCGGATAGCCTCGCAGCGCCGCTTCGATTTCTCCCAACTCGATGCGGAACCCACGCACCTTCACCTGATGGTCCACTCGCCCCACATACTCCAGCGCTCCATCCGCCCGGTACCGCACCAGATCCCCGGTGCGATACAACCGCGCCCCGCCCTGCTCGCTGTAGCCATGCGGCACAAACTTCTCCGCCGTCAATTCACTGCTGTTGCTATAGCCCCGCGCCAGCCCTTCACCACCCAGGTACAGTTCTCCGATCACTCCCACCGGCACCAACTGCTGGTCCGCACCCAGCACGTAAGCCTCGGTCTCCGCTATCGGCCGCCCGATCGCTATTCCCGCTCGGCTCTCTCCCTTCCCGCTGAGCTCGTAGGTGCACGCGAAGGTGGTCGCTTCCGTGGGCCCATAGCCATTCACCAGTCGCAGTCGCGGGACCGCCGCCAGCACCCGCTCCACATGCGCCGCCGACAATGCTTCGCCTCCGATCACCAACTGTTCCAAACCCTCGAGCTGTTGCACGTCCTCATCCACCACCGCATTGAACAACGACGCCGTCAGCCACATCGTCCGCACCTGCTGCTCTCTGATCAGCGCTCCCAACACCGCCGCCTGCGGCACCCGCTCGCCCAACAAAACCACTGTCCCGCCGTGCAACAACCCGCCCCACAGTTCAAAGGTCGAGGCATCAAACGACAGCGGCGCCGCATGCAGCAGCCGTTGCTCCGCACCGAACCTGACATACTCACTCTGCAGCACCAGCCGCACCACTGCCCGTTGCCGCACCGCCACCGCTTTCGGCGTGCCCGTCGATCCAGACGTGTAGCTCACGTAGGCCAGTTGGTCGCTGACGTTTACCCTGGCAGGATTCTCTCTGCTGTGCTTCGCGATCTGCTCAAAGTCACGGTCGACACAAACAATGTGTCCCCAGTACGACGGCAGGTGGTCCAACAATCCTTCCATCGTCAGCACCACCGGAATCTCCGCGTCTTCAAGCATGAAAGCCAGACGCTCGATCGGGTACTGCGGATCCAGTGGCACATAAACTCCACCGGCCTTAATGATCGCGACTATGGCTTCGACTGCCTCCACGGACCGGTCCATAAAAACACCGACGCGGGTTTCCATGCCCACGCCGAGGACACGCAGGTGATGCGCAAGTTGATTGGCCCTTTGATTCAGCGCACCGTAAGACACGTACTGGTCGCCGGAAATCAACGCGATGGCCTGAGGTGAGCGCGCACTCTGAGTCTCGAAAATGGACGCCAGAGAAGTTTCAGCCGGAGAAGGCCGGCGTGAGTCGTTCCACTCGACCAGCAGTTGCTGGTGCTCGCCCGGCGACAGGAAAGGAGATACGGAGATGCTCCGTTCAGGAGCGCTGACAACGCTCTCTAACAGATTCTCGAGGTGGCCAATCATTCTCCGGATGGTCACGCGTTCGAATAGATTCGCCGCGTACATCACGGTGCCAAAGAGGCCGTGATCGATCTCCTGCATCACGACGCTCACGTCATACTCATGGTTACCGCTTTCGAGTTCTACCGGCGAGAGTGTCAGGTGGCGCAGATCCAGTGCCGCCGCCGGCGCGTTCAGGAGAGTAAACGTCACCTGGGCCAGCGGAGCATGGTCCAGGCTGCGTTCCGGCTGAAGCGCATCGACGAGCTGTTCAAAGGGCAGATCCTGGTTGGCATATGCCTCGAGGGTCGTTTCGCGAACCCGCCTCAGCAGTTCGCGGAAACTAAGATCGCCGGCGAAACCGGAGGAAAGAACAATCATGTTCACGAAATACCCGATCAGGTTCTCGGTCTCGCTGCGATTTCGGTTTGCGATTGGAGTGCCGACGTTGATCTTGTCCTGACCGGTATAGCAATGCAGCAGCGTTTGGAAAGCTGCCAGCAAAGACATAAACATCGTGACCTGTTCGCCGCGGTTCAGCGCCAGCAGTTTCTCTGTCAGGCTCGGACGCAACGCAAACATTTCCTGGCGGGTTGAACGTAAGTTGACGGATGGCCGCGAATGATCCGCCGGCAACTCAAGCAAGGTCGGGCTTCCCTGCAACTGCCGGCGCCAGTAATCGAGTTGGGCTTCGAGCGCCGGGCCCTGAATCCACGATCGCTGCCAAACGGCAAAATCAGCATATTGGATCGGCAATTCGATCAGCGGTGAAGGTGCGCCATCGAGGTACGATTCATAGAGCGTCTTCAACTCCCTGAAAAAGATGCTCCCGGACCAGGCGTCCGTCACGATGTGATGCATCGCGAACAGAAACAGGCTTTCCTCCGGACTGAGCCGAACCAGTGTGGCGCGGAGCATTGGCGCCTGGGTCAGGTCAAAAGGCCGGCGGAACTCCTGCCTGGTCAGCCGCACGCATTGCGCGCGTTGCACTTCGGGCGGCAGGCCGCAAAGATCTACCACGGGCATCTCGATGCGCAGGTTCGGATGGACCACTTGCATCGCAGCGCCCTGTACTGTCGTAAAGCTCGTCCGCAAGGATTCGTGTCGTCGAATGATCTCGTTGATGCTCTGTTCGAGCGCGCTCACTTGCAGCAAGCCACTCAGATGCAGTGCCGTGGGCAGAATGTAGAGTGGACTTCCTGACAGCAACTGGTCCACGAACCAGAGCCGCTGCTGAGAAAACGAGAGCGGTAAGTTGATCTCACGCGAGACCGGGACGATGGGCGGAGCCGGTGTTTCCTGAGCAGCACTCTTGTGTGTCTGGATTTTCGCAGCCAGGCTCGCGACCGTCGGTGACTCAAAGAGCGCGCGGATCGGCAGCTCCACGCGAAGCACTTCTCGTATGCGGCTCACAATCTGAGTCGCCAGTAACGAGTGGCCTCCCAACTCGAAAAGGTTGTCATTGATGCCGAGAGCTTCGAGGCCCAGAGTCTGCGCCCAGATTCCCACCAGTAATTCTTCCGTCTGTGTTCGCGGCGCCAGGAAGCTGGTGTCGTCTCTGTCTACCACCTGCTCGAGGGCGGGAAGCTCATTCCAGTCAACTTTGCCGTTGGGCGTACGTGGAATGGCCGGCAGGACAACGAACCCGGACGGAAGCATGTACGGTGGCAACTTCTGCCGGAGATAGTTTCGGAGTTCTTTTTCATCGCAGCGCTGCCCGTCACGAGCGACCACATAAGCAACCAAATGCTTATCTCCGCGGCCTTCCACTCGTGCCGCGACCACCGCCTCGCGAACCTCGGGTCGCGCCAGCAACACGGCTTCGATTTCCTGCAGCTCGATTCTAAACCCACGTATCTTCACCTGCTGGTCCAATCGGCCTGCGTATTCAATGGTGCCGTCAGTTTGGAAGGATGCGAGGTCGCCCGTGCGATACATGCGGGCTCCGGCAGGACCAAAAGGATTGGCAACAAACCTTTCCGCCGTCAGTTCGGGACGATCCAGATAGCCGCGCGCCAAACCGTCACCGCTAATGCACAATTCGCCAGTAGCTCCGGGAGGCACGGGTTGCAGGTGGTGATCGAGCACGTACACCTGCGTCTTCGCTATGGGACGACCAATCGTTGCCTTGCCCGTGCTGGCA
>DASVGE010000381.1:0-11430 GCA_036379695.1 Pyrinomonadaceae bacterium
TGACGGAGTAAGCGCCTGAGGCCTCGTTGTACTCGCCCGGCAGAAAACCATTCACGACGCGCGCCGCAACTCCTCGCGTCCTCAACATGACCACCATCGCGCTCGCGAAATACTCGCAATGCCCAGCCTTGATGTTAAAAAGAAAATCGGCGAGCGGTTCTGGCCCACCTGCTTTCATGTCGAGCGAATAACCGAATTCACGTTGTAGATGTGCCTCAATCGCTTTCGCCGCGTCGTAGCGGTTGCTCGCGTTTGCGTGCAGGATGATCGAGATTGCGAGCTGGCTGATACGGCGGTCGAGATCGTCCGGCAGTTGCAGGTAACGATAGTGAGACACGGGCAGCGGTCGCAGGTCGTTGCGCAACAGATCCATGCGCGGCTCGTTCGTGTCAGAGAGCGCCTTGTACATGATCCGCTCGAAGTCGTGACGGCGCGACTGCATCGATCCCTCGGCGTCAGTACGAACGAACGGCAAGTCTCCCTGAATGGCCACTACACGCGGCGCGGCGAAGAGCACTGGTGATTCGAGTGGCTCGAGAAAGAATGTTTGCGTGGTGAGACGATGCAGGGCGTCAGTCGTGTCCACCGGAAACAATCCGCCTCGCTCCTCTTTTTGCGATATCTGCCGCGCCTGGCTCGATTTTCTCCAGGCGGTGCCGGTGAACTCGTCGAGGGCAACACCACGCCAGCGCAATTCGCGTTGCGGTTGGCGGTCTTCAACACGCACACGCATCACGATGCCGTCGTCGCGCTTGAGCGTTCCGATCTGGCCGAGCGTGACGTTTTCAGAGAAGCCGATGAAGTTTGAAAGTCCACCGCCACTGCGCGTCAACGCCGCAGCCCCGGATCGAGGTGCAATCAGAAATAACGGCAGCGCCAGCACGAAGATCAAAATCAACAACGACAAGGCGACAAACGGAAGTCGCGCCGCTTCAGTAGTGCGCCACGAACGACGTCCGGACTTTTTGAAAACACGCGAATCAGGAGGTACCAGCAAACGCGTTTCAGTATGTACGACGGAGCGTCGCGCTTTCTGAATCTCAAACGCTGTGACTGCCGACAGACCGCACAACAAGTAGAGCGTGAGCGTGCCAAGGAACACCGGACTGAAACTCAAGCCCGCCGCCAGCAACACTTCAAAGAATGAGATGAGGTAAAGAAAAACCCAGTCGCGATCTTTCTTCACTTGCAGGAGCTTCACCGCTGAGAGGAAGACAATCAGGTGCGCCAGCGCCGTGACGCCCAATCGTTCGGCAGGCTCTCCCATCCCTTTCTGCAAGTGCCAATCGACGTAGAAGAGCGGGATTGACAGCAACACGATCCCGAGGCCGTAGCGTTCGGGAAGTTGCCACCTGGTTTTCTCGAGCAGCCAGCTAACGACCATGACGGCGAGAAACACGAGCGCCAGTGGAATGCTCAGCCCTCCCGCCAACACGAGCGCCAGCATCGCCACGGCGATCATGGCGTAAGAGAATGCTCGGAAGTAAGTGAGAAAGTTCATCTCTGACTAACGTTTTACTTTGATCTCGAAGAGTCGCGGCCAGAGTTTGCCGGTTACGAATAGTTTGTTGTTCGCCTGATCGTAGGCAATGCCGTTCAGCACTGCTTCCGCATCCCGCAACTCATCTTTCGGCATCAGTCCGGTCAGGTCAATCCAGGAATTCACGCGCCCCGTGTTGGGGTCGATAGTTGCGATCCTGTCCTGATGCCAGACGTTTGCATAAATCTCTCCCTGCACAAATTCGAGTTCGTTCAGATCGCGCACCGGCGCTGCGCCGTCGACTACACTGATGGTCTTCGTAACGCGATAAGTCGAAGGATCGATAAACCTGAGTCGGTTCGATCCGTCACTCAAAATCAACGATTTCCCATCCGTCGTCAGGCCCCAACCCTCGCCCTCGTAGTTAAACTGCCCGACACGTTCGAGCGTTCCCAAATCGTAGATAAAACCGAGCTGGTGCTGCCAGGTAAGCTGGTAGACTTTCCCATTCAGCACGGCGATGCCTTCGGCAAAGTAAGGCATGGGGACGTCGACTTTTTTCAGGATTTTTCCGGTTTCGAGCTCGACGCTGCGGAGGCTCGAACGCCCTTCCTGGCCGGTACTTTCCAGCAGTTTTCCGTCCATTAGGATTAGTCCCTGAGTGAAAGCGTTGCTGTCATGCGGCCAAATGTTAACTATTTGATAGCCATACCTGGGCACAACCGCGTTTGCTCCTGTGTTAGCGGGCCGATTGCCGTTCGCGCCGACCTGGCACTGAAAGCTGGACAGGGCGAGACCCAGCACCAGAATCAGCCGGATTTTGATTATGGGTAACATGCGGGCATTGTGCGCGAGCCGCGAAGAAAAGACAAAGTATAGCCACAAAAAGGCACATAATACACAGACCGTAACTGGCTCGCTTAAATCCTTTTGTGCTTTGTGCCTTTTTGTGGCTAATGCTTTCTGTGCGGCTCAGTCGGAGATGACTACGGGTTCGTGATTGCCTCGTTTTGCTAAGTAATCGGCCAGTCGTTCTCGGTCTGCGTCTGAAATCTGCTGAATATTCACGCCGAGCGTCCATCGCTTCTGGGTGGCCTCACCACCGCGCTCGGAACTCACGATCGTTACTACCCCCTCGATCGGTCCTTCCGGCAGGTCTACGCGGACGAACAGGAGGCGGCCGATTTGTGAGAGCTCCGCTTCCGTAAAGCGGGTTCCAACCAGCGAGAGCCTCATGCCAAACTTGCTGATCGTTTCGCACTGCCCTCGCGACGGTTGAGAATACGAGCCTTTTCCGCCACCTTTGTCGTCAATTAGTGAAATGGCTGCGGGCAAGTGAGCGTAAAATCGCGGTCCACGGCGGCGGTTTCTCCCCCGGTGCTGTTTCCCTTTCTTGGAAGGCGCGCGTTTTTGCGTGCCCAGCGGATCGAATGCCTTGAACACGAGGCCACAGTTATTGCAGAGGAGTTTCTGCATCCCAACCATCCTGAGAAAAAGGATGGCATCGTCATAATCCCTCTGAATCCGCTCGCTCTTGCACCTCGGGCACCGCATCGATTTCATTCTAAGCGTTTTTATCTGAAGAGGAACCCATTTCGAAAAGAATCGTCAGGGTCGAAGTAGAACTCGTTGCGACCAATGATGGACGCGGTGCCGCTAACCTCAGGTGTCACTGCGTCGTAGGGGCCATACTTTGTAACTTCGGTGACTTTCACCGACATTGTGCTACCCAAGATACTTTCAACCGTGATCCGTTCATTTAGCTCCAGTTCGCCGGCTGCGAAGTGCAATGCGGCGCGTGCGCTGACGCCACTGCCGGTTGGCGATCGGTCGAGTTCGCCTTCAGCGAAGATGCAGACGTTGCGACTGTGATGTGCGGGATCGTTTGGTGGGCCAGTAAATATTGTTCCGTAAAGAAAGCTCAAGTCTTCTTCGAAGGGATGCGTGATTGGGAACTGAGACATCACCGCGTGCTTGATTAGTCGACCGTATTCAACGAGCCGATTAGCCTGGTCCGGTTCGAGTCGTAATCCGAGTTCCGGCGAGCTGACGAAGGCGTAAAACGCGCCGCCATAAGCAACGTCGAAGCTCACTGGACCGAAGCCCGGCACGTCAACTTGTTGGTTGCGCAGGTAAACAAACGAAGGAACGTTTCGAAATGAGGTTTCGACTACTTTTCCCTCTACGACAGCAGCCCTCGCCGAAATCCTGCCGGCTGGCACGTTGAAAGTTATCTCATTCTTGCCGATGAGCCGTGTCTCGACTGCGAGTTTTGTCAGCGCAATAATCGCGTGTCCGCACATCGTGCTGTAGCCTTCGTTGTGCATGAAGAACACATCGAAATCCGCGTCAACAGACGGCATGATCACAGCACCATACATATCTGCGTGTCCGCGTGGTTCCCAGATCAGTCCGGTACGCAAGTAATCGTAATGCTCGCGAAAGTAGCGTCGCTTTTCGAGCACCGTTCGCCCCTCTATCGGTGGCAGACCATCAATGACGACGCGCAACGGCTCACCAGCAGCGTGCATATCAATGGTAGTAATCCGCGTCCAATTTTCCGGCGGACGCCACTTGGAGAGTTTGATCAAATCCGTATCATCATCCGTGTTCATCTGTGGCCCAAATCCTCAGGGTGATATACTACCTACGCCATGCGCGATGTTGTCGAAGATTATTTCCTCAATCCACCACCCGGCTCAGCAGCCGCACGCGCCGCTGACTTCGGAATCGATCTCACGCTAACACTCGAAAACCTTCGACTAACACCGGAGGAACGAATCCGCAAACTCGAAGACTTTATCGAAGGTATAGCAAAGCTTAAAGCGTCTGTCCGAATGATCGGTCCTACCAATGCCATTGCTAAGCAAGACCATTGAGGCACCTCTCCGACTTTTAAGCGAACACAAGGTAGATTGTGTAATCGTGGGCGGAATAGCCGCCGCGGTTCATGGTTCTTCGCTCCTCACGAACGATGTCGACGTTTGTTACGCACGAGATCCTGAAAACCTTAAGCGATTAGCAGGAGCGTTACAATCAGTCCACGCTCGACTGCGAAACGCCCCGCAAGGACTACCTTTCATTCTTGATGCGGAGACATTAAAGCGGGGCTTAAATTTCACCTTCACTACAGACGTTGGCGATCTCGATCTTCTGGGTGAAGTACGCGGCGTTGGCCACTATGAAGAGGTGCTTGCAGGATCGATAACAGTTGAGTTGTTTGGTTATCACTTCGCAGTGATTGACATCGGTAAGTTAGTCATAGCGAAGCGTGCAGCCGGCCGGCCAAAAGACTTGATAGCGTTACCTGAACTCGAAGCAATCCAGGAGGCGCAAGCACTCGATAAAAAGACAGAGCAGGAATCGTAACCTCATGCCAGACATCAAACCACTTCGAAAACTCGTCACCAAGGCGCGGGAGGTTCGGGAGCATCATCGGGAGAGACATACGCCGAGCGGGTTTGCGTTCGCGCTCGCGGATAGTATCGACTATCTCGACCAGGAACATTGGGACAAGGTGACGGCGCACGATTCGCTCTTTCTTTCGCCGAGCTATTTGCGCGTGCTTGAGGAGGCGGGGCCTGAGAACTTGCGACAGCGTTATGCCCTCATCTTTCACGAGAAGGAACCGGTGGCGGCGGTCGCCGCTCAGAGTGTGACGGTCTCGGTTGCACGCCTGCGAAAGAAAGCATCGTCAAATGGCCGCCTCGATGGACTCGAAGAGAAGATGCTCGTCTGCGGCAACCTGCTTTCCTGGGGCATGCATGGTATCTCGTTCGCGCCAAACGTGGACCACGCACCGCTTTGGCCCGCGATTGCCGAGGCGATCTACCGGCTGCGTCGTGTAGACAAGCTGTTTGGCGATACGGCGTTTGTAATGGTGAAGGATATTCCCGACGCGTACGCTTCAGCCGCAAACACTCTGTCGCGCTTCTCGTATCGCGAGCTCGAAACAGAACCCAACATGGTGCTCGAGATCTCGCCGCAGTGGAAAAGTTATGACGACTATCTCGCGAGTCTCACGTCGAAATACCGCAAGCAGTCCAAACAGATCGAGAAGGAAGTAACAGCCGCGGGCTGTAGCGTCGAAGAGATCAAGAGTGACGAGATCGCGCGCAACGCAGAGCAGCTACACGGGCTCTATCTGCAGACTCACAAGAACGCACGTCTGCGACTCGTGACGCTTCCAGTCACTTTCCTGCCCACGCTCGCTGAAACTCTCGGCGACGACATGCGTTTCACCGTGCTCAAACGAGATAGCGAGTTGTTGGGGTTTGTGACTACGGTGAAAGACGGTGAGACCGCAGTGGGTTACTACATCGGCTTCGATCGCAAAGCTAATGCAGACATTCCCATCTACTTTCGCCTGCTGCAATCAGTGATCGGTCACGCGATCGCGCTCGGTTGCAAGCGACTCTCACTGGGCCGCACCGCACTCGAACCCAAAGCCCGTCTCGGCGCCCGCCCCGACCCGATGCGCATCTGGATCCGCCACCGCATCCCGATGCTGAACCTGATCGTGCGCGGCCTGCTGCACACGATCGACGACCACGAAGAGCCACCAGAGCGGAACCCATTTAGGTGATTTTGCTACCACTACTACTTCTTCCTTGCGATAGTGGTCTTCTTGGTCGGAAATGATGCGGATTTTTTAATAGGCAGTTTACCCACGTAGCAATTCTCAAAGATAGATTGGAATTTTCGGTCGGAAGATCTAACCATATTTATAAGATCGACATTTCGAGTTTCATCCCCAAAAGCGAGATCACGAATACAATGCGCTATATTAAGCGGGGCCGCATCGCTATCCTTGGTCAAATTCGCGAGATTTTTGAACGGTGAGTCAGTAGGATAATTGTAGGACTCATGAATGTATAACCAAGCATCAAAGATCAACAACCATGCAGCGATAAACTCCTTGGTTTCGTTGACAGCAGTGCGTGAGAATGATGCTTCAACCTTGCTCCAGTAATTCTTATCTAGTTGTGGTATTCGAAGATGAATGCGCGGTATAAAATCAACTCTTAAGGCTTCCCACCATTGCGCTCGTGACTCAAGTCGAACAGCATCACAGATTACTTGAAGTATGCTGGTGTAAATACTAGGATCTGAGAAGAGTTCCGACCCAAAATCCTCCAACCTATATCCAGTTACAAGACGAACGTTCACTTTCTGGATGTCAATTGTGGGGAGTAGAGACCGTGCGTGTACCTTCGCTTGCTCTATCACACTATTATTATCGTCTACTTCTTTGCCTCCCCGTGCCGCGTGTGTTGCGCGAAACAATGTGAGCGCACGAGGAAACTGATATCTGTTTAATTCATCGGCTCTAGTCGATAAAAATCTTAAGATATCCGGAGCATTCCTTATAAACAAGCAAGAGTTGGCTATGAAATCTCCCAGAGGTCCGGACCCCGCAACAGATCCTCCAAATAAGACGACCAGTTGCTCCTCAAAAAGACGTTTTGCACAAGTTCTAATGTCCATATAGCCCGTAACGGATTGACAGCTTGCAGCAATAAAGTTCAATTCGGCCGAAGTTAAACTATAGAAGTCTTGTAACGCCCATAGTGGAGCGATCCGTCGGGCCAAGGCAGGTGAGGTTTTAGACAATGGCTTGTTATTGAAAAAGAGGTAAAAAAGTTCAGACTCAGAATCTTCTGTATTTAGGAGTTCTGTTGCTAGCCTAAGCTGCTTGTCCTTCGAGAAACCAATCGCCGTTGCAACAAGGACTGTTCGTAACCGATCTGCTGTGTTTTGAACTTTATTAAAGGAGACGAGAAGATTCAGTAGCAAATCTTCGTTGGAGGTGCCTTTCGTTAACCATGAATTCAAGATTGAATTTGTTGCGCGTAATTGCTCGATATCATGTGTGTTTCTACTTGCGTTTAGTAACTCTTCTAAGATTGCTCCGGCGTTTTCTTCTGCCGCCTCGACGCCATCTAGTAACAGGCCACCTAGCAATTGTGCCTTTGCCCATTGTTTGTCACTTGTTTCATCACGAAGTATTTGTTCAACTAAAAACTGTTGGCTTGCATTCGAATCTAGTCCAGCAATCAAAAGCCTAATCACCTCATGCCATCGCGGCTCAAAATAAATCTCTTGTATTGTCTTCCACGTGTTGGCTATTCCATTCAACTCGCTGGTTGTCTTGATGTAGGCAGCTGTTAAGTACTCCTGAAAGGTTAAGTGGACAAAACTGTATTGATCATCACCCACTTCGATTAAAAGGCCAGCGCGTTCTTTCACAAACCGCAAAAATTCATTTGCTGCGTCTTGAGGATCATCATCCTGATCCGATCGCTTCTCATTATTGCTTATAAAAGAGGCTAGAAAACTTGAAAGCTCCGCAAAAGGAACTACAGCTCGGTGGGTTTTTGTGGAGCCGACGCTTCGGATTTGCATCCAGTTTGCTATACCTTCCATGCGTTGCTTATTACGTCGTTCTTCACGCCCTCTGTTTTTAGTTTCTAGATCACGAAATTTCCACCGGTGCCAAGATTCGAGCAAAGTCTCCGTACAGATCTTGTATAGCACTACCCTAGCATCGGGCAGTACTCCATCTATTCGATGAACCAATGCGATAATCGTCAGCAAGAGCGGATTTTCTGCCAAATCGAAGATCGCCTTGTGCTCAGGGTTCTCTAATATTCGTGTAAGACTGATAACGTGATCTGCACGATCTGTCTCATTTTCGATGCGTACACGATACCAATCTTCAATGAACTGCTTTATTTCAGGAAATCGTAATTTAGCCAAGCGGTAATGACTGAATTCCTTTTCATCAAAGCGAAAGGGATTATCGTATCCGACGATACGGGACGTAACGAGCGTAGTATTCCCCGGGTAACTCGTGATGAGTGTTCTAATTTGATCTTTGACTCTTTCCTTGAAGTGAGAACTTGGCAGTTCATCCAAGCCATCGAAAAGAAGCACAGCTTGGCCAGACTCCAGATAATACTCAAAAAATTCTATATCAGCGCTGTTGAGGTTGAGATCACTCTGAATTACCTCTTGAATGTATTTGATCAATGAAACATTAGTCCGAGTCTTTAACTCATCTGCAAAACGTCTTAATTGAATATAGATCGGCAGGCGCTGATCTGGTGAAACTTGATAGCGTTCTTGCAACGACTGTGAAATTCCTTGTAACGTGAGAAAACGGAGCAGGGTTGATTTTCCAGATCCTGGATCTCCTAAGATAACGGCGCGGCTATTTCGGGCGAGCAGGCTTTCTGGATTACTTCTATTGATATTAGGATCTTGCTCGTCCGCTCCCTCGGGAACTACACTGAGCGGAATATAGATGTGTTCCATCGGAACACCTTTTGTAGCTTCTTGCTTCCGAACGTTCATTCCTACGAATTGGATTTCTCGATAGAGCTTAATGAGATTCTCGTCATATAATGCGCGTGTCTCTTGAATCGTTTTCCGTCGACCCACTCCGTCAGCTACTAATTCAGGGTAATAGAATAGACATAAAGACCGCGTTTCAAGGAAAAGGCCGAGGAGTTGACTATGACCCCAGTGTTCCAATTCGAATGTGAGCCCCAAACGTTTTCGCAAACCTTCAAACCACGAAACGTCTCCTCCGTCTCGACGACGAGCGGACTCAATGAGATTTTCTGGCGTTACTAATATCCATTTCTTCAGTTCTAATTGCTTTTGGCTGCTAATGGTGCGTTCTAAAGAATCGACAATCGCCTTTCGATGTTCATTGCTTAATGGCGAAGGGAAAAACTTATATTGGTACCCTGTAGTGCCCGCTTTGCGAAAAACGTCTCCTGCGAAACTATCGAGTCCGTGATAGTCTCCAGCTACATCGCTAAACAGCCCAACCTTTCTATTGGAGCGACGGCCCTCATGAAATAGCAGCAAATCGACCAGTCGAGCGAATTCTTTGCCTCCGTCTACGCCTTTAGGCAGCATCTGGTAAAGAGTGGGTACAGCAGGGAGGCGGCGAGGTGCTTTTCGCTTCATTTTAAGATCTCCTCAACAATTTGGTAATGAGGTACTGCTCAAGAAGCGATCAGCAGTTTAATGCCGTATGAGCACCACGTAAACAAAAACACTGGAGCTTATTTCTGTTTACTCAGTTTAATCATTGCTGGTGGGTCAGTGTGAGATATCGCTGAACTGCACTAATTTGTGGCGATGTTCATTAACCAGATGTCGGCTTCGGCGGCGACGTACGTGTAATAGAGCGTGCGGTTGTCGCGGGAGAGGGCGGGGCTGCCGATGTCGACGTCCTGATCGGTGACTACCAAAACCTCCTGGTACTTACGTGACTGAGTGTCGAAGAGGAAGAGAGTTCCCTGGCTGACAAACAACAGGCGGCGGTTGTCGTTGAGCCAGATGGGCCAGTCGCCAAAATCCGTCAACCAGTCGTAAGTCTTCGATTCAAGATCATAGATCCCGATGCCTGAATGCAGTCCATTCGGCAGGTGCTTGATGCCGGCCAACTTTTTGCCATCCGCCGACCACGACCAACCCTCAAACGACAAACTCGCCTCACCAAGCGCCGCCAGATAATTAAACTTCTGCTCGCTCCAACCCTTGTCCGGATGAATGACGACACCATCGTTCTTCGGTGTGTGAATGGAATACGCAATCATCGACCCGTCAGCAGACCAGGGCGAGTAATGGCCGCCGCCGCTCTGCGTAAGCTGGCGCAGCCCTGAGCCATCGCGGTTCATGATCCAAAGTTCATAGTCGCCGGTGCGACGTGAAGTGAACGCGATACGCTGTCCATCAGGCGACCAACGCGGCCACGAGTGCCGGTGATTGTCGGGTGTGAGATCGCGTCGCTCAGTGCCATCAGTTCGCATGACGAAGATGTGTCGTTGCTGGCCCATCGAGTACGCCGTCAGCCATTCGCCGTCCGGCGACACATCCGGAAACCAGAGCTGCAGCGAACCGTCAGTAATCGAAATCGGCTTGCCGAAAGCGCCCTGAGTTGGATTAAACGAGGTACTGCGAAGATTCCGGATTTCAGTCTGCGCGGAATAGGCAAGCTGTCCATTGCGCGAAAAACTGAGATGGAGAACGGATGTATTGGCGCCGATGGCGGTGACGGCTTCGGGCTTGCCGAAAGTCACACCTGTATCTTCATCGATAGCGACGCGCCAAATATTTGAACTGCCACCGCGGTTACTCGAGAAATACAAATACTTTCCATCCGGAGACCACACCGGGTTGAGATCCGTTGACGAGCGTCGGTGACAGCAACAACTTCACCACCGCCGGCAGGAACAGTGAAGATATGCTCACGTTGGCCGTAGCGAGAGGGCCGGCTCCAGTAAGCGATCCGCTTCTGGTGCGGAGAAAACGCGGGTTGCAGTGCGTCACCTTCGGAGATCCGCTGCCGCTCGCCTGTCTTTACATCGACTTTCCAAAGCTGACTCCTGGTGGGCCGCGTCGATGGCTGCGGAATCTTCTACCGTTCCGATCAGCGCTTGGCACAAGCATGACTACGAGCATGGTCCACCAGAATTGTGCGCATGAGTTGGGCGGCGATGCCGAAGAAGTGGGCCCGGTTCTGCCAGTTCACGTTTTTGCGGTTGACCAGACGCACAAAGGCCTCATTCACCAGTGCGGTGGTCTGTAAAGTGTGCCCTCCACGCTCGCGACTCATGTAAAGGTGAGCCAGACGGCGTAGCTCCTCGCCAATCAGCGGCATGAGTCTATCGAACGCCGACTGGTCGCCTTTGTTCCAATCGATGAGCAACTGGGTCAACTCGTGTGTTTGCGGTTTCGTCACCTTCTCAGCCTCGCGAGCGCGCGAATTCTATCGCAGGCGGCCCAACCGTCAAAAAATTTTCCGGCGGGTGTGAGCTGGTTTTCCCGCGGTTCTCGCTTAGGGTGTGGAAGGAGAAGGAGATGACGAGGTATGTCTTTTCCAATCGCGAGATCCGTTTGAGGCGCGGGACCCGCAGTTTCTGGAAGAGACC
>DASVGE010000382.1:0-38452 GCA_036379695.1 Pyrinomonadaceae bacterium
GCCGCGTTCACGTTCGAAACTGAAGAGATAGCGGCGCGCGATCGTGTTTCGATTCAACGGCACCAGCTCGCCGGATCTATAACGCCACCACTGACCGACGAGGTAAAGTCCCTGACCTCGTCTTCGATCGTTGCCTGAGACCCATCTTGTTGTGAGGATGTTGACGTGTCCAGCCGCAGTGACGAAGTTTCCAAAACTGCCGTATTCCTGGACGTTGAAAGTTAATGGCAATTGAAAGCGGCGGAAGTCATCGTTGGGAAATATCGCAATGGTCCAGGCGCTCACACCCAGCCCGACGCCGGTGCCGTCATGATTAGCAACGATGAGCTCCGGCTTTCGATCTCCATCGAGATCGCCATGGAGCACCTCGAAGTCCTCTGTCTCGCCGAGAAAAGCTGCGGTGGGCCAGGTGCCGAGCGTCTTACCGTCTTTCTCGACGAGAAAAACGTCGGCGTTGTCGGAAACTAATTTGCAGATCCGGATGCGCTTCGGCGCCGCGACGCAATGCCCTTTATGATAACCCTCAATCTCTGCCGGCTGCGGCGCACCGGCCTTCACCAGCTTGCCGGGCTGCGCGTATGCCTGCGCGGTGACAATCAAGGTGAGAAGGATACAGATCCGTGACATGGACAGGGTTAAATCTGAAGCAGACGCGATCCATGCACCACAGCTAACACATCGATTCGCGATTGTTCAGAGCTGATCAGATAGATTATTCGATAAGGCCATTCAAGAACTTCTCGCACCTCGTTCAATTCATACTCGGGTACCCTACGACCAGAAAAGGGGAATCAGCTATCTGAACAGATCGCCGCGTGAGTCGATCGATCATCCTCAAGGCGTATTCTGGTGAGGTCTGCGCGATATATTCGTAAATAGCATCAAGTTGTGAAAGTGCCGACTCAGTCCATAGAACGTTCACGATGGCAGTCCGAATTTCTCCCTTACGTCCTTAACATCGATGGTTCTTCCCGCTTTGCTGTCCGCCAATCCAGCTTCAATCGATTGACGCACATAGATTTCATGCATCAATTGATCCCATGTAATATCCTCTGGCAGTCTGTCCAGCAACCGTCGGGCTTCGTCCTTAATATTTTCGGTGCTCATACAACTAAATATAGTCTTCAAGTCCCCACGGGTCAATTAAATCACCACCTCTTCATGGCGAATTTGTTGGGGCCAGGCAGTTACACACTGTGATAGATTTGGGTAACTACAACCATCACTTCTTCCTCCTTCAATGCATCAATGGAAGCACGTTTCACCTCTCTTACATAACCTGCGACCAGAGCGAAATCGACAGACAGCGCTAAAGGAAGATCTGAATAAATCAGATTGATTCGGTCGGTAATACGATCTCCGAATCTTGATCGATAGCTGCCCTCGAGGCCCCGAACGATGGTACACCCACCAAATGCGTAGGTGAATTCATACTCGAAGGAACGTAATAGGTAGTCGTATTTAGTTACGTGAGGATCAGGAAGATAAATTTCAACCCTTACCCGTTCGAGCAGTGGCAAGGAACTGCTCCTTTCTTTCCGAAAAAGTTTTCATTCTTTCTATCACTTCTTCTCTCGTGAGCTGGATGCGGGGAGGTCGCTTAATTTTTGGTTTAGTTGTATCGCGTTTCTTCATGACGTCATTATCCCAGAAAATGTGATTGTGTCAACGATAATTATGCTCAAGTGCGCGTAGTCCGCGAAGCGGACTGATTCGCACTCTTGACACCATATTTGTGTAGGCCGACTTTGAACAGGGCGAGTGGGATTTCGCGGTTTTGCATGAACCAGCGCCAGACGTTGCCGGTGCGCATGTTTTCGGCGCTCAGGAGGATGATGCCGACGTTGATTCCGATTACGTCGGTGTCGGTCCAATTGGTCTTTGGGTTGAAGGCGTCTACGAATCCATACTTGCCGTAGATCTTTGCGCCGTACTTGTCGTGCATTGTTTGCAGCGCGCGTGATGCCAGTTCGGGGGTGAACATCAACGAGCCGCCGGTTGCGGAGGGCACCACCGTGCCGTCGATGTCCGGATCGCGTGGTGGGCCACCCCAGGCCAGATAACCCTTCGCGCTGTCAGAAGCGGTGATGCCCCAGATGTCTGGTCCAAAGGCCGGGAACTCGTGCGCCAGGTTGATGCAAAAAGCGCGATGAGCCAGGGTTGCGGCGACTGAGTTTTTGAAGTAGTCGATGCGGTCACCCTTCGTTTCACGGCGGTTGCGAAAGTCGATCCACGCATGCGAGTACTGGTGCATGAACAAGGGCACACCGATGCTCGTGAAGTAGCTGTGTCCTTCGTAACGATAGCGATCGCGCCAGAGGGCGTACCATGAAGCCGGTGGGATGGGATAGGTCGGCGAGCCGATGGCAAGGAGGGAAAGGATCAGGTTTTCGCTGTAAGTGTCCCAACGAGGTTTCAGAAAACCTGATTCGGGTTTCCAACCGTGGGATAAGAGCAACGGATGTCCGTTGAGCATCCAGCGGAAATCGACGCGGCGATAGATCCGGCCGGCAAGTCTTACGATTTCCTGATCTTCACGAAAGCACTGCCGCACGGTGAGCACGCCACCAAGCAGGAGCGCCGTATCGATCGAAGAAATTTCACTGTTCCATCGTCGCTCGCCGGTTTTTGAATCCAGCCAATGGTAGAACCAGCCGCGTTGATGAAAAGCGCGAGCGTCGAAGAAGCGTAACGTGTTGCGGGTGCGTTCGAGTGCCTGGGCTTTTGTGATCCAGTTGCGGTCGACAGCGATGCAGAGTGACGTCAGACCAAAACCGGTCGCGGCAATACTGGCTACGTTTTGATGACTGGGCGCGAGTGGCGAACCGTCCATGCGAGCGCGGTCGGGAACGAGCCCTGTTTGCGGATCGGCTTGTTCCCAGAAGTAGCGAAAAGAGCGTTGCTGGAGATCGTCAAGAAACTCCGGCGCCGCCACAGCAGGCACAGAAAAGAAAATTAGCCACAAAAAGGCACAAAAGGCACAGAAAAATTGCTTCCTGACTTTTGTGCTTTTTTGTGGCCCAGGCATTAGTTTGGAATTACTTCAAACTTTGCGTCGATAGTATCTACAGAATTGGCTCCGACCATTACACGAAACTCGCCCGGTTCGACCACGTAGCGCATCTCGCGATTCCAGAAACCGAGATGTTCCTGGCCTAACACAAATTCAACTCGCCGCTTCTCGCCCGGCTGCAAAGAGACACGCTGGAAACCTTTCAGTTCTTTAACAGGCCGGCTCATGCTGGCGACCAGATCGCGAATATAGAGTTGCACTACCTCGTCACCCGCTCGCTTGCCCGTATTTTCAATTCCGACACTCACAGTCAACTTCCCAGTCGCAGAAATACGCGGCGTGCTGAGTTGAAGGTTTGAGATCTTGAACGTGGTGTAGCTCAGTCCGTAGCCAAAAGGGAAGAGCGGCGTCCATGGTGAGTCGATGTATTTCGACGTGTAACGATTCTCGGCTTCGGGCGGCCGGCCGGTATTCAGGTAGTTGTAATACACCGGCACCTGCCCGACACTGCGCGGGAAAGTCACCGGCAATTTAGCACTCGGATTCACGTCGCCAAACAAAATATCCGCGATAGCGTTTCCCGATTCAGAGCCGCCCATCCACGACTCCAGAATCGCCGGAACATTATCGACGATCCAACTGATCGACAAAGGCCGTCCATTTACGAGCACCACGATCGTAGGTTTGCCGGTCGCCTGAATCGCCTGGACCAACTCCAACTGGCGCCCCGGCAGATCCAGCGTACTGCGCGAAGCAGCCTCGCCCACCATCTCGTGAAGCTCGCCGACAAAAACCACGGCCACGTCCGAAGCCTTCGCGAGATTTACGGCTTCCTGAAAACCCGCGGTTGAGTCGCCTTTGACCTCGCAGCCCTTTGCATACACAACTTTTGTTTGAGCCGACACCTTCGCCTTTATTCCAGCGAGCGGCGTGACTGTGTTCTCTTCTTTGCCGTCACCCGCCCACCAGCCGAGTGGCGCGCGACGATCGTCGGCCAGTGGTCCAATGACCGCAATCGACCCGAGGTTCTTGTTGAGCGGCAACGTCTCACGGTCGTTCTTTAACAACACCATCGAACGTCCCGCGACCTCACGCGCGAGCCGAATACTCTCCGGTCGCAATAGCGAAGTTGCTTCGCGCGCCTCATCGGTGTAAGGACGATCGAAAAGCCCCAGCCGAAACTTGATGCGCAATATGCGTCGCACTGCTTCATCAATCGTGGCTTGCGATAGTCGCTTCTGTTGCAGCAGCTTTGGACCGAACGTGTTGTAACTACGGCTTACCATTTCCATGTCGACACCGGCATTGAGTGCAGCGGCGGCGGCGTCTTCCTCATTCGCGGCGACGCCATGATTGATAAGCTCCCGCACAGACGTGTAGTCGCTAACCACAAAACCATCAAACTTCCATTCCCCTCGCAGCACTTTTGTCAGCGTGAAGGCATTCGCAGAAGCCGGCACACCGTTGATGGCGTTGAAGGCGCTCATGAACGTGCCCACGCCCGCATCGACGGCGGCTTTGAAAGGTGGAAAGTGGATCTCGCGCAGCGTGTTTTCGGAGAGATCGGTAGTGTTGTAGTCGCGACCACCTTCGGCGGCGCCATACGCAACCCAGTGTTTGGCGCAGGCGAGCACTCTGCCAGGCGCGCCGTAGTCGTTGCCCTGAAAGCCGCGCACGCGGGCGCGGGCAAAAGCGGCGCCGAGAAAAGGATCTTCGCCGGCGCCTTCGGTGATTCGTCCCCAACGCGGATCGCGCGCGATATCGACCATCGGCGCGAAAGTCCACCGCAGCCCGGCGTTGTTGGCTTCCTGTGCGGCAACGGCGGCGGTGCGTTCCGCGAGTGACGGATCAAAGCTGCCGGCTTCCGCGAGTGGAATGGGAAAGATTGTGCGATAGCCGTGAATCACGTCGAAACCAAACAGCACCGGGATCTTCAGACGTGATTCCGTCATCGCAACACGCTGCACCTGGTTCGTGCGTTGCGCGCCACGCACGTTGAGCGTCGAGCCGAGCAGGCCTTTGCGGATCAGGTCGAGGTGTTCGGGACGAAAGTTTCCGTTGGCCTCGCCGTCGAGTTGCTGGAGTTGGCCCAGCTTTTCTTCAAGCGTCATTTGCGCCAGCAGCGCGTTGATGCGTTGCTCGACATTAGGTGCTCGCTGAGAGAGTGTTGCAGGAAGGGGAAAGAAAAGAGAACTGAGAAGAAACAGCAGTACGACTGCAAAGCGAATGCGTTGTTTCATTTTTAGCCACAGATTACACAGATTACACAGATCAGGTTTTCAATCTGTGTAATCTGTGGATGGTTTTTTCTTAGAAACTAAACCGCGCTTGAAACTCCACGACACGTCCCGCCAACGCACTCTGCGCGCGGCCGAAGTCGCGGCTGTCGATGTTTGGCGCGAAGAACTCAAATGGAGCGAGATTCAGATTGTTGAAGGCATTAAAGAAGTTTGCCTTGACTTCGAGAAACGCTCCTTCACCCATAAAGCTCGGCATGCCGGTTCGTTTCCCGAGACTGAAATCGACCGCGAAGTATTTTGGACCACGGAACGAATTGCGTCCGATGCCCGGAGGCAAAACGCCGCCCGGATTGTTCGGATCGAAGTAGACCAACCCACCACCCGGGAAATTTCCTTCCGGCCTGATGAACGCTTCGTTGTCCGTGTCTTCGAGGTTGCCGCCAAAATATCTCGTCGGCCGCGATGGACAGACGAAATTGTTTGAGTTCGCCGAACGAACGCACTGTCCGGTGTGCGGTGTCCACGGAAATCCGGTGTGATATGTCAGGATTCCATCGAGCTGCCAGCCGCCGAGCACCTTGCCGACAACGTCCTTGCGGTTGCGAAACAGCGGCAAGTCCCACAGACCTGAGATATTCAGGTTATGCCGCACGTCGAAGTCTGACGGACCACGTTCCTGGCGCAAGTCCTGGGGGAACGTCTGGTTCGTTTCCGCACCCGGACCTTCGTTCGAGAGAGTGTCGATGCTCTTGGCCCAACGATAAAGAATGTCAAACTGGAAACCGCGAGAGAATCGACGTGTGAGACGTGCATTCATTCCGTTGTAGTTTGCATTCACGTCGGGCGTGGGAATGAACACGGCGAAGGCGAAGTAGTTTGCCGGAATCACGGGTTGCACGAAGAGTTGATTAACGAGACGAATCAACTTGTGACTCGAGCTACCCTGATATCCGAGTGTCGCAGTGAGGTTGTACGGCAACGCATACTGCGCTTCGAGTGAATACGTGTAAACGTACGCCGTCGGCGTATCGGGAAGCGCACCGTAGACTTCAACCGTTCGATTCGGCGGCGTACCGGTTGCCGGATCGATTCCCACTGCGAGCGCGGGATTTGCCGGATAGCTAAACGGCGAAGTGCTGGCGCCGAGCGCGTAGAGAATTTGCCCGTCAACAAAAGGCGAACCGAACTCCGGATCCGTAGTACCACAGCAGATCGCGAAACGCGCGAAAAACGGTGGATTCCCGCGAGTATTTGAAAACACTACTTCCGGAATCCGGTTATAGGCGACGCCGAAGCCGCCACGCAACACGAGCTTGTCCTGCAAGTCGAATTGTTTCGGACTGTAAGCGAAGCCGAAACGTGGCGCGAAATTGTTTTTATCTGCATTGTAAAGTTTGCTGGTCGGTTCAACTCTCGAACCGGCCAAACCACCGCCTGGACCAAACACAAAGTTGGCTACCTGATCGTCCTGCTCCTGCAACACGCCAAAGTACTCATATCGCAGACCCAGGTTGAGCGTCAGGTTAGGTCTTACTTTCCAGTCGTCCTGGAAGAAGACTCCGTAGCTGTTCGAACGGAAGTGGCGCTGTGCGTTTGCGACTCCGCCCGTCGCCGGATCGGCATTGATCTGGTAGAACAGCGGCGCGTCGTTGGCAAAGTTGAAGAGCCCTCCGAACGTGTACAAAGGACGCGAAGCGCCATTAAGGTTGTTATCGTTCAACTCACGTCGAAACTCGCCGCCGAACTTCAGCCCGTGATTGCCACGCACGTTACTAACGACATCGCGAAACTCCATCGTCTTTTCGGAAAAGTCTCCCGGAGTCGTTTCCGATTGAGGGGCGCCGAAGCGAATGCGGCTGCCGTCTCTGAATACACTCTCAATCTCTACGCGCGGAATACCAAAGTTTGTATCACTCGAAGATTCGACCTCGTTGAAAGCGAACTTGGTGAAGTTGAAGCGCGCTTCGTTCAAGAGAGTCGGTGAAAAGGTGTGATTGAAGAGCACTGCAAACGCCGAGTTGTGTGGCGCGCTGGTGATGTCAGTTTGCGGCCGCGCGGCGCCGCCGGTGTCGCTGCGCGTAGCGAGCGTCCGGGTTAGATAGGTGCTGAATGTCAGTTGATTGTTGGAGTTTGGAAGAAAGTCGAATCTTGCGTTGTACTGGTTTGGCTTGTTGATACCGGGTGCAGCAATGATCACTTTTTGGACATCGGGAATTCCGTCCAATCCACCACCACCGAGTTGGTCGAGACGAAGATACTGTCCCAACCCCAGCGCAGGCGATCCGATATCGAGACCGCCGGCCAGTTCCTGGCAAGGCATTACTTCCGTTCGCACGTCAGCACAGGACGACGGCACCACTCCACTCGTACGTGGGATGATACCGCCGCTTCCCAGTATTGCGGCACTGACTCCGCCCGGACGAGCGTTGATGATAGCTTGCCGAAACTGCGGCGTCTCAATATAACCGGTTGAAGGCGTGGTGGTGTTTTCGCGCAACCCTTCATACGAGAAAAAGAAGAACGCTCGATCTCGCCCGCTGTAGACTGACGGACCACCTTCACCAAACCGCGGTAGAAAGAGTGGACCACCAATGCTGCCGCCGAATTGCCGGAAGAAGCGCTCGACTCTTTCGACGCGGCCACGTCCAAAATCATTCGGATACTTGTTAAAGGCGTTGAGCTTGGGACTGTCGTACTTGATAAACGCGCTACCGTGAAAGTCGTTTGTTCCGTTTTGTGAAACTACTTTGATCTGCGCGCCGGAGTTTCTGCCGTCTTCCGCGGAATACGTCGACGACGAAATCTGGATTTCTTTTACCGATTCCTGGTTGGGGGTCACTACTGCAGCGCCGCCATGGCTGAGACTGTTTACGCTCACGCCGTCAATCTGAAAATTGTTGGCCGAGATGCGTTGGCCGTTAGCGCTGATCTGCGGTTGGTTCTCGGCCTGGAAGATCGAATTATTCGAGCCTCCCGGTCCGGGCGAGTTCGGCAGACCGGAGGAGTTTCCATTTGGACTTCGCCCGGCATCGCCAAAAATTCCGGGCGTGAGCCGTACCAATTCATATGGATCACGGCCGACTTGCGGCAGTCGCTTAACTTCGGTCGTCGTGACGCCTTTCGTGACATTCGCGTTCTCAGTTTCGAGTTGCGCGGCTGTTTCATCGGATATTGTGACCACAGCCGTGACTTCGCCGACCTCGAGAATGACGTCGATGCCTTGAATAACTTCCGCACTGATGGCGACGTTTTGCGAGAGACTCGTCTTATAACCCGTCTTCTCGACCGTCAGCTCGTATCGTGCCGGCGCCAGGCCCGTAATGCGATAAAAGCCTTCTTCGTTGCTCGTGGTTTCCTGAGTCTTTCCTGTTTCCGTATCTTTCAGGACGACCCTGGCATCGGGTACGAGTGCACCGCTGGAGTCGGAAATTGTTCCCTGAACTCCGGCTCTGAACTGCGCGTGAACCGTGATTACGGTGCATAAAAGAAACAGTCCGCACATCGTATGACGGACCAGATTTGAGATAGTTCGCGACATTGCAGGCCCCCTCCTGAGGGCAATGACTTAATGCAAAGCTTTCGCAAAAGAATTCGGGGGAGTTAAATATCGGGGGTGGCCGATTTTAACCACTAAGGCCCAAAGACACAAAATTTTTATTTTCGGCTTTTGTGCGGTGGTGTCTTTGTGGTTTAAGGTCTTCAGGTGATGTCAGTAACTGGAAGGTGGTCCGATCCGCCCGAGTCGCTGTCGTTGGCGACATGCGAGGTGCACGTTTGGCGAGTTGAGTTGGAACAACCGGACCACTTGTTGGAGAAGTTTCGCGAGACTTTGGAGGAGCACGAGCTCGACCGTGCCGATCGCTTTCATTTCGAGAAACATCGCCGGCATTTCGTGGCAGGTCGCGGCGCGTTGCGACAACTACTGGGCCAATATCTCTACACCGACCCGGAGAAGATCAGGCTTTCCTACGGCGCGTATGGGAAGCCGGCATTGGGCGGTGAGCACAAGAATTCGAGCTTGCGTTTCAACATGTCGCATTCGCATGAAGTCGCGTTGTTTGCGTTTACTGAGGACAGGGAAGTAGGTGTTGACGTCGAACACATACGCGCAGATTTTGCGAGCGAGGATATTGCGCGGCGCTTCTTTTCCCGGCGTGAAGTTGAATCGTTCAATACGCTACCGCAGCACGATCAAGTCGCGGCGTTCTTCAGATGCTGGACGCGCAAGGAAGCATTTATCAAAGTCATCGGACTCGGATTGTCGCAGCCGCTCGATCAATTCGACGTGACGCTTGTTGCCGAACAACCGGCGGCTTTGCTGTGGGTCAATGGAGACGACGCGTCGCGCTGGTCTTTGTATGATCTCGACGTCGGTGGTGATTACGCCGGCGCATTGGCAGTGGAAGGTCAGGTATCAGGAATACGATCTTGGCGCATGACAAGCAGATGAATCACGCCGCTCACAACGGCAAGGCTGGCGAACTCGATCCGGTTTGCGGCATGACTGTTAATCCCGACAGGGCCGCGGGATCTTTCGAGTACCAGGGCAAGACTTACTATTTTTGCAGCACGCATTGCTTACACAAGTTCCAGCAAAATCCGGAGAGCTTTCTCAATAAGGCCGTTACCGCGCCGCAACCGATCGGTATAACCAGGGCGCCCACACCAGCCGCAGGAGCAGCTAAGAAATACACCTGCCCGATGCATCCGGAGATCATTCGTGATGGTCCAGGCAGTTGTCCGATCTGCGGCATGGCTCTCGAGCCGCTCGTCGCGTCGCTCGACGAAGAAGAAAACGTCGAGCTCAAGGACATGAGCCGCCGCTTCTGGGTGGCGGTCGTGCTTACGCTTCCGGTCTTCGTGCTGGGGATGAGTGATTTGATTCCCGGACAGCCTTTGCAGCAATTAGTACCGATGTCGACCTTGGCGTGGGTGCAGTTGATCCTCGCTACGCCTGTGGTGCTGTGGGCCGGCTGGCCATTTTTCGTGCGTGGGTGGCAGTCGATCGTAACTCGCAACCTGAACATGTTTACGCTGATCGCGCTCGGCGTGGGAGTGGGTTACGTGTTCAGTGTGATTGCTGTGCTGGCGCCAGGAATCTTTCCGGCGTCTTTCCGCGATCATCATGGCAACGTACCCGTCTACTTCGAAGCCGCGACAGTGATTACGGCGCTTGTGCTTCTGGGCCAGGTGCTCGAGCTGCGCGCGCGTAGTCAAACCGGTACCGCGATCAAAGCACTGCTTGGTCTCGCTCCCAAGACTGCTCATCGAATTCGCAACGACGGACAAGAAGAAGAAATTCCACTGGAACACGTTCACGTCGGCGATCGGTTGCGCGTGCGTCCCGGCGAGAAAATACCTGTCGACGGCGTGGTGCTCGAGGGTGCGAGTGCTGTCGATGAATCGATGATTACGGGCGAGCCGATTCCGGTCGAGAAATCTGCGGGCGACCGCGTGGTTGGCGGCACTGTCAACGGGACGGGCTCGTTTGTGATGCGTGCGGAGCGCGTCGGTTCCGAGACGTTGCTGGCGCAGATCGTGCAGATGGTAGCGGAAGCGCAACGAAGCCGCGCACCGATCCAGAGGCTTGCTGATGTTGTGTCGAGTTATTTTGTACCGGCAGTGGTGATCATTGCTGTGATTACTTTCATCGTGTGGAGCGTCTGGGGACCGGAGCCGCGCATGGCACACGGCCTCGTGAACGCCGTGGCAGTGCTGATCATCGCCTGCCCCTGCGCGCTCGGGCTTGCCACGCCGATGTCGATCATGGTGGCGACAGGCAAGGCCGCGCACAATGGAATACTTTTCCGAAACGCGGAAGCGATCGAGGTCATGCGCAAGGTCGATACGCTCGTCGTCGATAAGACGGGAACGTTGACGCAGGGAAAGCCGCAGCTTGTGAACGTGGTTGTGACGGGCGGGTTCGATGAACCGACGGTGTTGCGGCTCGCGGCAAGCTTGGAGCGAGCCAGTGAACATCCGCTGGCGTCAGCGATCGTTTCGGGCGCGCGCGATCGTGGCGTCAAACTCGTCGATGCTGCGAATTTCAAGTCAGTAACAGGCAAGGGAGTTGTTGGCGAAGTTGATGGTCATCGAGTGGCCGTCGGTAATCGAGTACTGCTCGACGATCTCAAAGTGGACGCTGGAGAGCTGACCGCGCAGGCGGATAAACAGCGAACCGATGGTCAGACGATCATGTTTGTAGCCATCGACGAAAAACCCGCCGGCTTGCTCGGTGTCGCTGATCCGATCAAAGACACGACGCCTGACGCAGTGAAACAACTACACGCCGAAGGCATTCGCATCGTGATGCTCACCGGCGACAGTCGTACGACTGCCGAAGCCGTTGCGCGCAAGTTGCAGATCGATGAAGTCGTCGCCGAGGTGTTACCCGATCAGAAAGTCGAAGTGGTGAAGAAGTTTCAGAGTGACGGCCGCATTGTTGCCATGGCTGGTGACGGCATCAACGACGCCCCGGCACTCGCACAAGCTCACGTCGGCATCGCGATGGGCACTGGAACAGATGTCGCGGTGCAGAGCGCCGACGTAACACTGGTCAAGGGTGACCTGCGCGGCATCGTTCGCGCACGTTCGCTGAGCCGCGCGACGATGACGAACATCAAACAGAACCTGTTCTTCGCGTTTGTTTACAACACGCTCGGCGTACCGATAGCCGCGGGCGTCTTGTATCCCTTCTTCGGAATCCTGCTGAGCCCGATGATCGCCGCGGCGGCGATGAGCTTCAGCTCAGTCTCCGTAATCGGCAACGCCTTACGTCTAAGGAGCCACGGATAACACGGATGAAAAATCCGGATTTTATCTGTGTAATCTGTGGCTAAATAATCGTTCGCCAGAGGCGGTGAACAGTAATCCGAGCACTTCATCTGCTACAAAACGATCATCAAGATCTGATAATCGTATCTCGCGCTCTGTCCTGCCGTTGTTCACATTGACCCCCGCCAGCCCGTTCCCACCACTCTCGAGACTCGTATAGAAATACATCCACTGCCCACGCAACGTGGCGAGCCGCTCACGATGCCAGAGGAAACGCGACAGACGATCGAGATGTGTCGAAGGATCGATCCCGAACCGCTTAAACCGCGACGACGGACTACGACGCCGATTTGACGACGTTGCGAGTGCCTGCAGATTCGATAACGAAGAACGCGACCAGCTCAAACCCGAAACCGCACGCGCGATCTGCACGCCGCGAACAGCAGTCATCGCAGTACCGCCGTAGCGAAAGTAGAGCGAGGTTGCGCGAGCAGCGATCGCCCCGATCGTGCGGAGGATGCCGCGTCCCGGTGGCGTGTGTCGCGCACGCCAGAGTTGGCGGCCACTCGAACCGTCGAAGGCCGCGATCTCCGATTGCCCGCCAATCACGATGTCGCCACGGTCATTCAACAACCCAAACGAAGCGCGCTCGATCTTGTGCGACACACGAGACGTTCGCTTGCCGTTGCTTGTGTCCACGAAGATCAGATCATCCTTATCTGCGATCGCGATCGTGTTTCGATTGGGGAGTAGAAGGTTGGTGATTCCTTTGTCGGCGCCTTTGTAACGCCACAGGACTTTGCCGGAGTTGATGTCGATCGCGCTCACGCCATACGAACCACGCTCGACCGTCTCACCATCTTCGAGTCGCGTGAACTGACCACCGGTACGCACGTAGAGAATGTCGCCGGCGAGGATCATTTCCGGTGTGAGCCCGAGATCTTTTGCTTCCCACTCGGTGTCGCCGGTCCGGCGCGAGATGGCGCGGACGCGCCCGTGACCGGACACGTAGACAGAGCTTTCCGTGAAGATCGGTTCCGCTTCCGTGAGTGCGAGCCCGTCTTCGTTGACGCGATACTTTTCACGCAGGCGCTCTTTGCCACTGCGCGCTTCGAAAGACGTGACGCCCTCGTAGAACAGATAAAAGCGGTCGTCAATAAACGTGGGTGGGTAATAGTTGTCGAGCGTGTATTCGACCTCTTTGCCTGAGTCTTCCGGCCAGCGCGACGGCATCATCTCGACTTCGCCGGCCTCGTATTTCCAAAGTTCGTCGCCGCTAGCCAGATCCAAAACGTGCACCAGCGGCCGGCGCTTGAAACCGTCGCGCGCGCGGTTCTTCGCGTCTTTGACAAGCACTACCGCGAGCAAACTCGTCCCGGGATCGACGGAGATTTGCATCACCGCGCCTTTGATCTTCTCGCTGCGCCAGATCGAGTTGCCGGTCAAAACGTCAACGGCTTCGATCCGCGCCTTGTCGCCTTTTTCAAAACTAAACAACACGAGATCAGTGCCGGGTACGGGAGCGACGTCGGATTCGTCGAGCGCAGCGTCTTTGCGACGCCAGAGCACTTCGCCGTTGGAGGCGTCGATCGCGTAGAGCGACTTCTCCGTGCCGGCAATCACGACGCCCATCTCCGTCGGTTGATAAAAGCGGACGTCTTTATCCAGTTTTGCCGTCCATGATTGGGCAAAAGCGGGGAGGGAAGAGAACAGGAAAACGAGCAGCAAAAAAACGCGCAACTTCATTGTGTGAGGATATCACGAGCGCCTCCTTGGAGTGCGGTGCCTTGGCACCGCTTTGGCCAAGTGGTCAAACGTAAGACCAAAGCGGTGCCAAGGCACCGCACTCCAAGGAGGGGTCTTTGTGGTTAGATTTTGCTCAGTCTGCTATGCTTTGGCGCTGATGATTCGAGCCTCCTGCGTACTAGTTTTTCTATTCGTGGTCGCGGCCTTTGGTTCTGCGCAGTCGCTCGATCCGAACGCCCCGTCTCCAGTGCGCAGCAACACCGTTAACGGGCGGATCGCGGCGCGCGATGTGGGCGACGCAAGGTTTACGGATCACTACTACGCCTTCACCGGCACGCCCGGCGATCTACTGATCACTATCCAGAGCAACAACCTGAATGGCGACGTTGACGTGTTTACCGTCGGCTCGCTGCGGCCGCTGCTGAAGCTGACGCTCTACGCTGAGATTGCCACGCCGGTCACAAAAGGTATCTACCTGCGCAAGCGTGAAGATTTGGTCCTGCGTATCGAGGCGCGCAGTCCGAACGACGATGAGGGAACGTACCGTCTCCATTTCGGCGGCTCGTTTGAACCCATCCTTGGCGGACCTGACATCGCCGAAACGGAAACGCCCGCAACGGAACCAACGAGAACGCCGGGAACAAGGCGTGTCACCTCAGCAGGAGCGAGGATCAACGAACCAGAACCGCCCGTGACTGAAGTGGCGGCAACGCCGACGCCTGAACCAACACCCGAGGCAACACCGGAAACCAAAGCGATCGAGACACCCGCAGCCACGCCGGAAAAATCTCCCGAAGTCGAAAGCGAACGACCCGCGCCAACTCGGAACCCTCGCGGACGCAGGCCCGCAGCACGCCGGCCGGCGCCACGTACACGCGACACCACCGCCGCCACTGAAACACCGGCGCCGAAACCGCCACCGGTCGAGCCCGAGCCCGAAGTTGGTCCACGGCTCGTGATCGAAACCAACGACGGCACTCTAATCAATCGATCGATGAGTACGGTGAGACGTGTGACGGTCGAGAATGGTCAGGTCGTGGTGGTTGGTAGGGACGGAAAGATCGATCGCATACTTCTGGCGAATGTCGTGAGGATGTCGATCTCACCATAAAACCATCCACAGATTACACAGATTCAAAAAAGCATGCTGTTTCCTGATTCTGCGTAATCTGCGTAATCTGCGGACTATTTTCCACCCTTCAAGCTAGCCAGCTTATCCCGAAACTGCGGCAGGTCCTGACTGTTTGGATCGACTTTCTCCAGCTTCGCGATCGCGTCTTCAGCAGCTTTTGCGTCGCCCTTTTCCAACGTCGCTGCCGCTAATCCAGCCAGCACCATCACGTCGTCAGACTTCATCTTCATCGCCGCGCGATACCACTTCTCAGCGGTGTCGAAGTGCCCGGCGTCGAGGTTTACCATGCCGAGTATGACGACGGTGCGATAGTCAGTTGGCTTGAGCTGATTCGCTTTAAGCAGAAACTCGATCGCCTGATCGTAACGCTGTATCTGGTAATAAAGCTCGGCAGCCTTGACCTGTGCGTCGAAATTGTTCGGTTCGCTGCGTGCCTTCTCGATTGAAGCTGTGACCTGTTCACGCACCGCCTGCGGATCCTGGGCCGGAGCTTGTGCGCCACCGACCGCTGGGTGATCCGCGGGCATTCCCTGCGAAGCGGCAGTAGCCTGTTGCGACGCCTGCTTCTGGCTCATCGAGCTCGCGAACATGAACCCGACAATGAACCCGAAAAGGATTCCGATGATGGCAAAAAGAATGTTCTCTCTCGACATGATGTTCTACTTAGTACCCGCTGCCAGTGTTTTCGCTTCTTCGATTCGCTGAACGATAAGCCGGCCCACTTCTGAATCAGCCGGAACCTGCTTCAGCACGCGATTCCAGTATTCGATGGCTTTATTGTAGTCCCTGGCCTGGAACGCAGCACTGCCCGCTAGTTGTAATGCCTTTGCGTTTTCGGGGTCAATTTTCAAAGCCTGCTGGATCAACTCCATCGGCTTGCCTTCCAGATTTCGGCCACTGGCCATAGCTGTCGCAAACGCATAATCGACCCAAAGATCGGCGTCGTTGGGCTTGAGCTCGGTGGCCTTCGCGTACGCACCCGCGGCTTCGCCGAACTTCTCCATCGAGGAGTAGGAGCGGGCCAGCATCACCCAACCTTCCGCATCTGACGGGTTTGACTTGAGACGTTCCGCCAGCTTCTCTACGTTCGCCGCGATCTGTTCTTGCGTACGTTCCTGCCCGGCAAATGGGCCGGATTGCGATGCCGTGGCCGCTGGTGGTCCTTCGACAGCCTTAGGACTGCCAATATTTAGATAAAAGATGATCGCGACCAGCGGCAGTCCGATGCCGAGCACGTAAGCCGTGTTCCGTCCAGAAACCGGCGCCGCTGTGGTCTTTTTGGTGTTGGTTGTGGCGATATCCTCGAGCAGGCGTCGTTCAATCTCTTCACGATCCTGCGCGTACTGTTCCTGACTGACAATACCGTTACGGACGTCTGCTTCGAGCTCTGAAAGTTGATCGCGATAGACAGCGATGTTTGCCTTCTTTCGCTCGTCGTCACTTTCGCGATTCGACTCTTCGGAACGTTGCAGCGCCGGCGGCAGGACAAACACCAGCGCGATCATGATCATGGCCGCACAAATAACCCAGAAGAGAATCACGCCGTCTCCTTTCGTGAAGCTGCCAGCAATTCTTCCGCGCGGCGCCGCTCATCAGCGCTCAACGGCTGTTCGGGAATCATTTCGCGACGTCGCTTGATGTAAAGGAAGAGCACGTACAAGCCGCCGAGTAGTAAGACAAATGGTCCAAACCACAGCAGGTAAGTGGTGAACGTGACGCGAGGTTTATACAGGATGAAGTCGCCGTAGCGTTGGGTTAGGAAGACTTTGATTTCCTCGTCACTCTTACCGGCCTTCATCTGCGCGCGAATTTCGTTGCGCAGGTCGGTGGCCAGTCCGGCGGGCGAATCGGCGAGAGTCTGGTTCTGGCATTGCAGGCAACGAAGTTCGTGAGAGAGTCTTGCCAGGCGTTGCTCGATCACGGGATCGCCGCTCGGCTGGTCTTCCTGCTGCACCTGCGCCATGGCGACGGACGACAGAACACAGAGCAACAACAGTGCGAGCACACTCGAACGCGTCATTTAGTTGTTCCCCTCACGATTTAGTTCCTGGACCAGAGGGAGAACTTTCGTCGACCAAACGTCTGGTGTTACGGGTCCGACGTGTTTGAGTCGAATCGTGCCGTTCTTATCGATGACGTAAGTTTCAGGCGCGCCGTAGACTCCGTAATCGATGGCCACTCGTCCATCGAGATCGACGGCGCTGAGTTGATAAGGATCCCCCAACTCTCCGAGCCATGCGAGTGCGTCCTCGCGCCGGTCTTTGTAATTGAGGCCGATAATCGGAGCGACTCCCGACTTCGCATACTCGAATAAGTGTTCATGCTCTTCGCGGCACGCGATGCACCACGAGGCCCAGACGTTCATCAGCCACACCTTACCGCGCATGTCTTCGGCGGAGAACGTTTTGCTTTGATCCTTTAATTGCGGCAGACGGAACGTGGGCGCCGGCTTGTTTACGAGGGCAGACGGGATCTCGCGCGGATCACGGCTGAGCCCAACCGCCAGGAAGACGACGAGTACGAGAAAGAGACCGAGTGGGATTAAATACTTAAGCATTTCTTGCCACGGATTAGACGGATAAAACTAAGATTCGATTTGCACTGATGCAGCGACGGTGCTGGGAACTTCGGCGGACTTTACCGTTTGACGGGCTTCGCGTTCCTTGCGTGCTGCCAATGCGTAGCGTCGATCGCTGACTGCCAGGCCGCCGCCGATTGCCATCAGCAGGGCGCCGCCCCAGATCCAGCCGACAAACGGTTTATAGTAAACACGAACCGTCCATGCGCCGCCGCCAACGGGTTCACCCAGCGATACGTAGAGATCTCGAAACAGTCCACTGTCGATCGCCGTCTCGGTCATGACGTTTCCGCTCGCGGTGTAGTTCCGTTTCTCCGGGAACATCTTTTCAATTTCCTGTCCGTTGCGGCTGACGGTGACCTCCGCGCGTCCGGCGACATAGTTTGGACCGTTTACGTTGCGCACACCATCGAAGCGAAACTCATATCCGCCCGCACTCACCTTATCTCCAGGCGCCATGCGTACGTCCTGTTCGAGTTGATACCCGGTGACGAGAGTCACACCGACGATAAACACCGCCACGCCCAGATGCGCGACCTGCATCCCGTAATAACTCCGGCTCTGCGAGCGCAGTTTTTGGAACGTGCTGAGCTGTCCGGTAGTCGCTCGCACCCGTTCCCAAAGATTCGCAAAAACAGTGGTGACGATCCAGATCGCCAGCAATAGTCCTAAACTAACGAGCCACTTGAATTGTCCAAACAGAAATGGCAACGTCGCCGCACTGATCACGCTGATCACAAACGCCCAACGCAATCTGGTAACGAGATCGGGAAGACTCGCTTTTTTCCAACGAGCAATTGGCCCAACGCCCATCAGGAACATCGCGGGTGCCATCAACGGCACGAACACCAGATTGAAGTACGGCGGACCAACGGACAGCTTCGCGCCGCCGAACGCATCGACAAACAACGGATAAAGAGTTCCGAGCAGCACCGAACCGGCCGCAACAGTCAACAGCACATTGTTCGACAGCAGCAGCGATTCACGCGAGACAAGGTCGAACTTGCCACCCAACCCGACTTGTTTCGCACGCCACGCGTAAAGCAACAGCGAGCCGCCAATCACTACCACCAGAAACGCGAGAATGAAGATGCCGCGCTTCGGATCGGTTGCAAAGGCGTGAACAGAAGTCAGCACACCGGAACGCACGAGAAATGTTCCCAGCAAGCTCAGCGAAAAAGCCGCGATGGCGAGCAGCACCGTCCAGCTTTTGAACCCGCCGCGTTTTTCGGTGACGGCGAGCGAATGTATCAGCGCCGTTCCCACCAGCCACGGCATAAACGAAGCATTCTCCACCGGATCCCAGAACCACCAGCCGCCCCAACCGAGTTCGTAATAAGCCCACCAACTTCCGAGTGCAATACCGCACGTGAGAAACATCCACGCCACGGTGGTCCATGGCCGCGACCAGCGCGCCCACGTTGCGTCGAGCTTGCCGCCGATCAGCGCCGCGATCGCGAAGGCAAATGCGACGGAGAAACCGACATAACCCATGTAGAGCATCGGCGGATGCGCCACCATCGCCGGATCCTGCAGCAGTGGATTGAGGTCGCGACCGTCAAACGGAACAGGGAACTGGCGCACGAACGGATTCGAAGTGAGCAACATGAACAGCAGAAAGCCCACGCTCACGATACCCATCACGCTGAGCACGCGCGCCACCATCTCTTCCGGCAAATGCCGACTGAAAAGCGAAACGGCGACAGTCCAGAGGGCGAGCATGAACGTCCACAAGAGCAGCGAGCCTTCGTGCGAGCCCCACGTTGCGGCCAGACGATAGTGCAGCGGCAGTTGTGAATTGGAATTAGTCGCGACGTTCAGTACAGAGAAGTCGTTAGTGATAAATGAATAGGCAAGGCAGCAGAACGCGATCGCGACAAAGATAAACTGCGCCTGCCCGGTCGGCGCAGCGAGCGCAATCCAGGTGCGGTTACCGCGTGAAGCGCCGATGAGCGGCAAAGTTGCCTGCGTCAGCGCAAGCAACAGTGCAATGATCAATGCGAATTGGCCAATTTCTGGAATCATAGTGGAGCCACAAAAGGCACAAAAGTTTCAGCCACTAAAAGGCACATAAAGCACAAAATGAATAACAAAACAGATGTTGTCTCGTGAACTCTAAACTGCATCACTGCTTCGAACAATCTCTAAAGCTTTTTTTGTGAACTCTTGTGCCTTTTGTGGCTACTGTACAACCGTCTTGGCGGCTTCCTTAGCGTGCTTGGCTTTGTCGAGCGCTTCGCCGGCTTCGGGAGGCATGTAGTTCTCGTCGTGTTTGGCGAGCACCTGCTCGGCCTGGAAGACGCCGTCCGTGCCGATCTTGCCCTGCGCCACGCAGCCGCGCCCTTCCTTGAACAAGTCAGGCAGTATGCCTTTGTAGACGACGGGAACATTGTGCGCGGTGTCAGTCACGGTGAATTGAACGTTGAGACCGTCGCGCTTCAACGAACCTTCCTGAACCAGGCCACCGATGCGAAACGTGCGATCGACAGGCGCTTCTTTCGCGGCTACCTGGGTCGGACTGAAGAAGAAGACGAGATTATTCCGAAACGCACTAGCCGCCAAATACGCCGCGAGGCCCAGGCTCGCCAGTGCCACAACAATAAACGCAATCCGTCTATGACGTCGTTTCATTTGCACTCCCTCTCAAAACGGAAGCAGGAACAGTATCAGAAGATCGCTGTTGTTGTTGTTGCGTGAGCGCCTTCTTGCGTTGGCTCAAACTCACGAGCTCCCAAACAATCGCGATCAAGGAAAAAAGGTATGAGCCCCAGATATAGAAGCCATAGCCACCCATTGATAGATCTGGCCAGTTCATAATTACACTCCAACTTCAGCAAGGCGAGAAGCGTTTTGTTCGCGCTCAAGAATAATGCATCGCAGGCGTGTCAGCACAACCGCCACGGAGTAAAGCCAGCAAGCCGCCAGCATAATCAGCAGCGCCGCCAGCATCGATCCGCGGATGGTCGGCTTTTGCAGCAGGCGAATCGTAGCGCCCTGATGCAGGGTATTCCACCAGTTGACTGAGAAATAGATGATCGGAATGTTGATGACGCCGACCAGCGCCAGCACCGCGCCGGCACGATCTGCGCGCCGCGGATCGTCGATGGCGGCTTGCAGCGAGATGAATCCGATGTAGAGGAACATCAGGATTAGGGTTGACGTCATGCGCGCGTCCCAAACCCACCACGTCCCCCAGGTTGGCTTTCCCCAGAAGGCGCCGGTGACGAGTGAGATCAATGTGAACATCGCCCCGGTAATCGCGAGCGCCGACGCCATCATTGACGAAAGCCGCGCGTTGAAAGCCCAACCGATGCCGGCGTAGAAAGCCATCAGCACGTAGAGCAGCATTCCCATCCACGCCGCCGGCACGTGAATAAAGATGATCCGGTATGCTTCGCCCTGTTGATAATCCGCCGGGGCAATGAAGAACCCGACAAACATGCCGGCGGCAAAGAGGATCGTCGCGGGAATCGCGAACCACGGGATCATCTTGCCGGCGACCGGGTAGAACATTGTGGGTGATGCGTATTTGTAGAGGTTCATGGTTATTAAGAATAGGACCTATTTTTTACTCCAAAGAAATTCTTAATGCTGCGGCTGTGGCCCAGGGAGAAAAGAGCAGCGCCACGATTGCAAATGCTGCGAGCAGGTAGAGATGCGGCGCCGGGCTCATTCCGATGATGGTCGCTGTTACAGCTCCGGAGCCGAAGATCAACGCCGGAATGTAAAGCGGCAGCACCAGTATCGAGATCAGCACGCCGCCCCCACGCAGCCCGAGTGTTAATGCTGCTCCCACCGATCCGATCAAGCTCAGCACCGGCGTGCCGATCAACAAACTCGCAAACAGAATCCAAAGCGTCTCACGACTGAGATCGAATTGCACTCCCACGAGGGGCGCTACCAACACCAGCGGCACCTCCGCGACGATCCAGTGCGCCAGGGTCTTTCCCAGTACGACTAAAAACAGCGGCTGCGGCGTCAGTAACAACTGTTCCAACGTGCCGTCCTGATAGTCATTCGCAAACAAACGCCCGAGCGAAAGCATCGACGCCAGCAGCGCTGCGACCCAAACCACACCAGGCGCAATCGTGCGCAGCAGTTGTGTCTCCGGACCGATGCCAAGTGGAAACAGGCTGACGACGATCACAAAGAAGAAAACTGTCGACAGCATGTCAGCGCGGCGACGCCACGCCAGCATCAGATCGCGCCAAACGATCCAGCGCAACATCGATAAGCTCGAAGGTGCTTTCACGTTGTGAGTTCGAGTCGTTGGATCCGGTCCGTCGACAACTCTAAATCCTGGTGCGTTGCGACGATCGCAATGCCGCCACCCGTCAGGTGGTTTTGAATCAAAGATCTAACAAGGGCGACGGCGCCTTTGTCCAATGAGGTCATCACCTCATCCAGCAGCCAGAGCTTCGTATTGCAAACCAGCAGTCGCGCCAGTCCCACTCTGCGGCGTTGACCTTCTGACAAGAGCCGTGCCGGAAGCGACTCACGGCCGGCGAGACCCATTTCTTTCAATGCGTTGTGAGCGCGTTCTTTGCTGATTTCAACGCCATTCAATGCGTTCGAGATCCTCAGGTTCTCAATGGCTGTCAGCTCGTCTTTTACACCGTGACGATGACCCAGGTAAGTCACCGCGGCGACATATTCCTCACCGAGTGAGCGAATATCCGCACCTTCCCAGTTGACCTGGCCCTCAGCCGGAGGGAGGAGTCCACACAAGATCCGGAGCAAACTGGTTTTGCCGCTGCCGTTTGGTCCCGTGAGCTGGACGAACGTGCCGGGAGACACTGACAGGTCGAGTCCGCTAAAGAGCCTGCGATCCCCACGCACGCAGCCGAGCTTAGTGACCTCCAGTATTGTCCTTATTCCTCCGCGTGGTCATTGTAGATTGCCGCTTGCCGATTGCCAATTCGCAATCATGTTCTGACTCGCGGTTCGACGGGGCCTTTCGCTCGCAACCATTCATTCCAGCCGCCCTGCAGGACCCGCACGCGCGTGAAGCCGTTCGCCTTTAGCACCTGCGCCGCCGTGATGCTCGATTCGTCGTTGGGGCAAGCGCAGTAGGTGACGATCTCTCGATCCTTCGGCAGATCTTTCAACGGAGCATACTTGAGTCGCGACTGAATTTTCCTGGCCTTAAAGTGAATCGCGCCCTTGATCGTTGTGGTGCTTGCCGCATACCCCTGTGGGCTGCGGACGTCAATTATCGTGACCGGTTGATTGCCCGCCAGCTTCGCCTTCAACTCTTCCGCCGTGATCGTCTCAACCGCCGCCGGTGCTTGTGCCTGAACACTAACCGCCGATAAACCAGCGACAATGAGCATAAACAGCAAGTATCTCCACCTTTTCATTTAAGCTCCTCCGATGTTCAGAAATCTTTTGTGCCTTTTTGTGGCTCATCTCATCGGTCGGGATTTATGGAAAACGCCCGGCGCATCTTGGCTGTCTTTATACGACTTCGGGTCGTACCACGCATACGTCGAGACCGCGTAATAAAGATAGCCCTGCGTTCCCTGGACTGTCTCCCCGATCAGATCACCTTGCGTGCGCGGCAACTTCCGCCCCGCATTCGAAGCCACAAACTCTTTTCCACTGTGTACCTTCAGATCGTCCCCGACGACGTGCTTGAGCACAAAAGTTTGCGTCGCTTCCGGATCGCGCCAGTCGTTAGTGCCGTATCCATGAATGACTGCCAGCAGTGGCTCATCCTTCTCGATTTTGAGTTGCGCGCGATCGAGTTTGTTTGCGAGCGGAGACCTGACCAGCCACGGCGAAAACTCCTGATTCATCTCTTCGAGATTTACGGGTTTTATGATGACGGCGATGTCCTGAGAAGTGTCTCCGTTGAAGTCGCCCATAAGAAAGTTGGGCTTGCGATTTGTATCAAGGACCGCAGCATCCTTGAAGACTCGTTTGATTGCGTCCTGAACCTCGGGCAGCTTCGGAGCCGCCGCAGCAGCCAGCCGCACCGGGGTCGATTCAGGAGTTGGTTGATATGCCGGTGCTTGTTCCACCGCCACCCGTTTTGTAGTTGAAGTGCAGGCAGAAAGTGTTAACAGAACTATAGTCAGTAACCAGGCTGAGCTCTGTCTCATGATGGATTGATCCTCGCTAAAGATTTGGGCTTGAAGGAAGCCGAAGCTCGCCGGATGTGTTCCGGCGAGCTTCGGGATAGTGCTCGTCAATTCGGATGTCGCCTGTAGCTCATAGCGACAGTACGAATGCAACGAGATCCGCTCTCTGCGCCGCCGTCAATGCATTGAAGTTATTTCTCGACGCCGTCGCTTGACCGGCGTGGAGTTGAATCGCATCAGTTATGGTGATGGTCAGACCGTCATGCATGAGTCTGTTGCGGGCGCGAATACCCCACAGAGGCGGAGTCCGTATCATGTTCGCGGTGCCCTGGCCGGCGTTTTGAACGATTCCATCCCCTGTACCGACGTTGTGTAAGGCAAAATCGCTGAAGGGGTGAATGATCTTATTGCCGAGGGCTGCTGGTACTGTAAACGCTCCGCCGTTGATCAGTGTTCCGGGCGCAGCCGTCACAAACGTTCGCGTGTGGCAAACGGCGCAACCGATGTTGGTGAACAGCGGATCACCTCGTGTGGCCGCGGCGGGAATTGGCTGTTGACGACGCGGCGCTCGCGTTGCTGCCATAAAATCGGCAAACGCAAGTACGTCTAGTCCATCGTCTTCAGGATCTTGAACCGGGTCAAAAGGTGACGGGAACGTGACGTTTATAACACCGTCAGCAGTGCTCGCGGGATTTTCGTGCGTGCCTGCATCCGGCGCACTGGAACTACGTCCGCCGAAACCATCGAACGGGTTGGTTATGCCCATCTCGTTGAGATAAGCATCGCCGGAGAACGAAACGAGGCTCGCGTGTTGGGCTTTCCAACCGAACCGGCCAATGCGAAGCGTGTTATTCGCTTCCGTGACCGGCACCTGCGTGAGGGTGCCACGTTGTGCAAGCGGTTGAGCCGCTACATTGTTTTGCAGTGCAGCATTCGCGAGACATTCGACAAATCCATCGCCAAGCGTGCTCAAAGTGACGCGGAACGCCTTGACGGTTTCAGCCGTCGATATGTGTTCGACGATGTCGGAATCAGTCGCGCGTGCATGAACGAGTTGCCCGCCGGGTGCATCCACGAATAGGCCGTTGGTAATATGACCGGCTCTGAATTCCATTTGCTGTCCGAATGCGCCGACGTCTACTGACTGGTGACACTCAACACAACCTACGTCGTTATAGGTTGGTCCAAGACCGTCTTCGATAGTTTCGCGTTCCGAGAAGATGAATTTGTTGTCCTCGAACCTGCCATTCCCGCGCGCGGTAGGTGGCTCCGGTTCGCTGACGCATTCGTCGATCGGTGTGCCCAACGCGCCGAAACCGTTGAACAAGTCATCGGTCTTGGCGTCCATGTCGGTGGTCAGTGCCTCGGTTGCAGTCTGGCCTTCGACGGGTTGGGGCGAGCTCACGGGTATAAAGAGCGCGACCGCGAACAAGAGTAGAGTTAAGATAGGTACGACTTTCCTCATTGGACTTTGCCTCCTAAGAGCTACAAACGGGTTGCGCATCAAAACTGGCACAGTCTGCCCATGGCAGACGGCACGGTTTTGCTTAGTATTTAACCTGCTTGATGTGACCTTTAACTGAGGCAGCTCAAGCCGTAGGGGGGTTCGACCGGAGTTATGATTCCCCTCACTGAAGAAGATAACCAGGACAACCCTGGTTGTGAGAGAGAGGGCAGATGCGCGGTTTCTGCTCGAATATAAAATCGAATAAGCTGGGCTGTTATGTTAGCCGGGAGTGGGCCGCACTCTATGCCCGTTCAGGTACAAAGTCAAGAAATTTATTCCGCCCAAAATTGCACAATTATTCAAATCAGGTAATCTGTGTAATCCGTGGACAGGAAAAGGCATAAAACGTATCCCTTCACCGCGATTGTTGGCCAGGAAGAGATGAAGCTGGCCTTGATTTTGAACGTTGTCGATCCGTTGATCGGCGGCGTTTTGATCATGGGCCATCGCGGCACCGGAAAATCTACCGCCGTGCGTGGGCTTGCTGACCTGCTGCCGCAGATCACGGTCGTAGCGGGTTGTCCGTATAACTGCGATCCGCAAGACAAACGCAATCTGTGTGACCAGTGCAGCGCGGGTGGTGAACTGGCTCAGACACAATCGCCCGTGAATGTCGTGGAACTTCCTTTAGGAGCGACTGAAGATCGCGTTTGCGGCACGATCGACATCGAGCGGGCGCTTGCGGCGGGTCGCAAGGCGTTCGACCCGGGTTTACTCGCGCGTGCCAATCGCGGCTTTTTATATATAGACGAAGTAAACCTGCTCGAGGATCACCTGGTCGATCTATTGCTCGACGTTGCGGTGACGGGAATCAATAAAGTTGAGCGTGAGGGTGTTTCGGTCGAGCATCCGGCGAGTTTTGTGTTGATCGGTTCGGGCAATCCGGAAGAAGGCGAACTCAGGCCGCAACTGCTCGATCGTTTCGGACTGCACGCTGAAGTCACTACTGAAAATTATCTCCAGAATCGTGTCGACATTGTCGTGCGTCGCGAAGGCTACGATCGAGATCGGGACGCGTTTTGTGAATCTTATGCCGCGGATCAGGAGCAGCTCCGCAAACGTATTACGCGAGCGCGTGCGAGCCTGAATAAGCTCCCGATCGCGCGACCCGTGCTCGAGAAGATCGCGCAACTCTGCGCGGATCTCAAAGTCGATGGACATCGTGGTGAGCTGACGATCATGCGTGCTGCACGTGCGCTGGCGGCGTTTGAAGGCCGGCGTGCAGTGACAGACGAGCAGGTGAAGCGAGTCTCTGCGATGGCGTTGCGACACCGCTTGCGCCGTGATGCCCTGGACGAGACGGCGACCAGCGAGCAGATTCAGCAGGCAGTTGATGAAGTGTTTCCGAGCACGACGCCGCCGCAGCCGTCGAGTGGAAACGGTGGTGGCGATACTCAGAGGCAGGAAGGACCCGGCAAGAGCAACAAACAAGCACCGCGGCAACGTGCAACCGCTTCCGGCAGTAGCGCGAGGCCGAATACTGCTGATGTTTTGTCGCCGCCTGCGGTCGAGAAGAAATCTGGTGAAGTGCGGTTGGACGAACACCTCCGAACCACCGATCGAAAAGAGAAAGCGATCTCGCAGAGCCGGCGGACGAGTGGAGGAAAAGCGGCGCTGGTCCAACAGCGTGGCAGATACACACGCGCGGTGACGTTTCGAAGTGCAGGCGCACGCATCGCGATCGATGCGACGTTGCGCGCGCTCGCCGGCCTGGATTCATCGCTGCGAGCACCGGTGAGTTCGCAGGCGCTGCGTTACAAACTGCTGAAACACAAGCAGGGCACGCTCTTCGTTTTCGCGATCGACGCGTCGGGAAGCATGGCGGCGAATCGCATCGCGCGCGCGAAGAGCACGATTCTCAAGTTGCTGCGCAAGTCGTACCTGAATCGAGACAGCGTGGCGATCGTTTCCTTTCATGGTACGACCGCGAACGTCGACTTGCCGCCTTCACGCAGCATCCTGCGCGCGCGGCGGGTGCTCGACTCGTTGCGAATGGGTGGCAGCACGCCGCTCGCGTTAGGGTTGGTGACTACGATCGAATTGCTGGAACTGGTGGGAAACAAGTTTGGTGAGACGGTGGTGTTGCTGTTTACCGATGGGCGTTCGAACGTGCCCCTCAGGCGCGGCGGTCTCAACCTGCGCGCGTTCCGGCAAGTGAAGATCGAGTCAGAATTGCGAGAGCTCACGGTGGCGCTCACCCGGACGAGAGCGCGCGTCGTCGTTGTTGACACGCAGAAAGAATTCGAATCGGCCGCAGACACGCGCCGTCTCGCGGGAATCCTGCGCGCCCGATTCGTGAAAATCTCCCCGGCTTAATCTGTTAATCTGTGGATGAACTAATCTCTAAAGATGAGCGCGATGCGAAAGTGTTTGCGCTTTACGAGCAACTGGTCGAGATCGAACAGCGATTGATCCCCACGGGTCTGCACGTCTTTGGCCGTCCCTCATCCGCGGGGGAAAAAACCGATCTGCTGAAGATGATCGCTTCCTTTGACCGCCCTGAAGCAGGCGTCTGCGCGCTGCCGGAAGCGCTGGCTGACGAAGCTGTGCGCGAGTTTGTCGCTTCAGGCACAGATGCCGCCGTTCGTCTTTTAGAGCAGAAGGGCTTGAGTGAGGAAGCCACACGCCCTCTCTTCACATTACTCGAATCAGTCTCCACCAAACTACAAAGAAACAACGAGCTCGATTCACTGCTACGCGCGCTGCGCGGTGAGTTTATCGAACCCGGACCGGGCGCTGACATCATTCAGAACCCCGACATACTGCCGACCGGAAGAAACACGCACGCCATCAACCCTTACGGCGTGCCTTCCGCCGTCGCCTTTGCGCGTGGCGAAGCGGTCGCAAACAGCCTGCTCGATCGTTACCGGAGTGAGAATGGGCGTTACCCGGAAGCGATGGCGCTCGTGCTCTGGGGACTCGATAACATCAAGACGCAGGGCGAGGGAGTGGCGCAGGCGCTCTGGCTGCTCGGCGTGCGCCCGGTGCGTGACGCTTTAAATAGGACAACCAGCGTGGAAGTGATTCCGTTGGACCAGCTCGGGCGGCCGCGCATCGACGTCGTGATGACAGTGTCTGGCATCTTTCGCGATCTGTTCAGCCCGACTGTGCAGTTGCTCGATAAGGCAGTTCGCTTGGTGGCCCAACTCGACGAGCCTCTCGAGCTGAACTACGTCCGCAAGCATGTGTTGCAGCAGGTTGAGCAGGATGCGTGTGATCTGGACGACGCTGCCGTTCGTGTCTTTTCCAACGCCCCTGGCAATTACGGTACGAATGTGAATTTCATGGTGATGGATTCGCAGTGGGAACGCGAAGAGACGCTCGGCGATCTGTTTGTGACGCGAAAATGTTTTGCGTACGGCCGCGATTCGAAGGGACGCGCGATCGAGGGCAGGGAAGCGCGCGTCGCGATGGATCGGGCGCTGTCGCGAGTCGAAGCGACGTACCAGAACATCGACACGTTCGAGATCGGACTTACGGATGTGGACCACTATTTTGAGTATCTCGGTGGCGTTTCGAAAGCGGTGGAGAAGCGGGCCAAGGCGCGTCCGGCGATCTACTTGTCCGACAGTCTTTCTCGTGAGGTGAAGATTCGGACGCTCGAAGAGACCGTGCGGCTGGAGACGCGCGCCAAGACGTTAAATCCGAAGTGGTACGAGGGCATGTTGAAGCACGGGTTTCGAGGTGTGGCTGAGATCGAGAACCACGTGTCGAACACGTTTGGGTGGAGCGCGACGGCGGATGCGGTTGACGACTGGATCTACTCGGAAGTGGCGAATACGTTTCTGTTTGACGAGTCGATGCTCGAACGGCTGCGAGATCTGAATCCACACTCGGCACATTCGCTGGTGCAGCGTCTGTTGGAGGCGAATGGGCGCGGTTACTGGGACGTGGACGATGATGTGTTGGAAAAACTGCGCGAGATCAGTCGCAGCCTCGAAGATCAGTTAGAAGGCGTGGCATGAACATCACGGTCTTATACGTCGGTTCGAGTCTACTGGCGCCGCTGAAACACGCGGAGCGAGAGATCAATCGTGTGCATAAACTCGGGCTGCGTGTGGCTGCATACAACTTCGGCTCGCCGCTCAGCGATCGCGAGTGGGTGGAAGTTGAAAGTGATCTCAAAGAGGCGAACATCGTTTTCGTGATCCACGTCATGGACGGCGAGAACGCGACGCGCCTCGTGGCCGCGCTCGAGAGATTTCGGCACGATGCTGTGATCGTCATCAACTGCATGCCGGAGCTGATGCGCCGGACACGCATGGGACGGCTCGATATCTCCTCCGTTGGGAAAAGACAGAACGGCAAGAGCGGACGGTTGTTGAAATCAGTCGGTTCGTGGGTGGCGAACCAGGCCGCGAAGCGTGGTAAGTCGAATCGCGGGCACGGTCAGTATTTGAAGTTGGTCGATCGCCTGCCGGGAATTCTCAAGTTTGTCCCCACCGCGGGCGCACTGACCGACGCGAAGCATTACCTGTATCTCTTTTGCTATTTCCTGCAACCGACGCCGGCAAACATTCAATCGATGTTGCTTTATGCGCTGTCGCAGTACGTTCGCGATGAACGCTTGCGGAAGGTTCGCGTTCCGAAGCCTGAGCATCAACCATCAGTTGCGATCTATCACCCGAAGGCACGGACGTTGTTTCGCACGTTTGCTGAGTATCGCAAATGGTACGACCGCTCGCTCGATCCTGACGCGACGATTGGGCTGCTCTTGATGCGGCCGCAGGTGATCAGCAAGACGACAAAACATTACGACGCGCTCATAAGTGCAATCGAGGCTGAAGGACTGAGTGTCGTTCCCGCGATCGCGACCTTGATGGACAATCGTGAGGCAGTCTCGAAATTTTTCGTCGAATCTAGTAAAGCGCGAGTGAGCCAGATCGTCTCGCTTACGGGTTTTAGTTTTGTCGGCGGACCGGCGATGAACGACAGCGCCGCGGCGTCTGAGTTTTTGCGCGAGTTGAATCTTCCGTATCGTTCGGCGGTGAGTCTCGATACGCAAACGATCGAGGCGTGGAGTGATTCGGCAACGGGTTTGAATCCGGTCCAGGCCGGAATGCAGATCGCCATACCCGAGATCGACGGCGCTACAGAGCCGTTCATCTACGGTGGCATCCCTGTGCGCGGGCAGGAGCCCGTTGCGCTCGAAGATCGCTGCCAACGACTGGCGCGACGTTTGAAGCGTTGGAACCGCTTACGCACCGCGCCTCGAGACGATCTCAACCTCGCGATCGTGCTCTTCTGTTTTCCACCAAACAAAGGAAACATCGGAACGGCTGCCGACCTCGACGTTTTCCCCGGCGTGTTCGACGTGCTGAAACGACTGCGTTCTGAAGGTTACCGTGTTGAGCTTCCTGCATCAGCAGACGATCTCAGAAACAGGCTTTTAGGCGGCAACTCCGAATCGCTTAGCGCTGCAGCTAACGTTGCTTATCGAATGAGCGTTCAGGAGTATCGGCGCTTGTGTCCGTACGTCAGAGACGTTGAGCAGGACTGGGGAACTGCGCCGGGGTCAATAAACTCCTTCGGCGGCGACTTGATGATTCAAGGCTTAACACTCGGCAACATCTTCATCGGCGTGCAACCGACGTTTGGCTTTGAAGGCGACCCGATGCGACTGATGATGGCGCGCAGCGGCTCGCCGCATCATGGCTTCATGGCGTTCTACACATATTTGTCGAAAGTGATGAACGCGGACGGCGTGATTCACTTCGGCACACACGGCGCGTTGGAATTCATGCCCGGCAAACAGATCGGCCTCTCGGGCGAGTGCTGGCCGGATCGCCTGATCGACGAACTCCCAAACTTTTACATCTACAGCGTCAACAACCCCTCCGAAGGCTCCATCGCCAAGCGCCGCTCCTACGCCGAATTGATCTCTTATTTGACACCTCCCATCGAAAACGCCGGCCTCTACAAAGAACTCGCCTCTCTCAAAGATCTCGTCATGGCCTACCGCCAATCAACCAACGAACCCGAACGCGCCCGCCTCTACGCCTCCATCGAAGAACTCCGCCACGAAAGCCATTTCTAGCCACAAAAAGGCACAAAGCACACAAAAGTAAGGATGAGAACCGCAATTACCAATGGGGATGATTGGCATTAACGCCGAAGGCGTTCGCTAATTCGAGCCCAGGGTTGGAGCGCCAGCGACAACCCTGGGAATTCAATGCTAGACTCACGCCCAACCCTGTAAGGGTTTAAAACTCAGAAGGAGGCCACCTCACAATGGCTCAATCGCTCTCACGTCTTTGGACACACCTCATCTTCTCAACCAAAAACCGCTATCCGTTTCTGCATGACAAAGTCTTACGTGTCGAAATGCACGCGTACCTTGCCGAGATGCTCCGCAATCACGGCTGCGAAACTTTGATTGTTGGAGGCGTCGAGGATCACACGCATTTGAATGCTGCGTATATTTTGCGTTGTCACCACCGACCTGCTTGAGGGCTGCGCACCCACCCGCTACCGCGAAGTGGTACTGACCCCGGTCCAACAGTGATTTCTGACTTTTAGGGCAAAGCCTTTGTGAATCATTCTTCAACTCGTGTGGCGGCGACGTGGTCGGCGTATTTACCTGATTACTGGCAGTGCCTTTTGTGCCTTTTTGTGGCTAAGAGTTTTTCTTTGAACTCTTGTGGCGTGAGGCGGTGGATGAAGGTCTCGACGCCGTCGATGGTAACAACGGGGATGTCGTACTTATATTTTCTGAGTAGCTCGCTGTCAGATTCGATGTTGATCTCTTCAAATGTAAATAGATCGGAGCAGCCGGCGCTCTGGATGGCGGCTTTTGCGTCTTCGCAGAGGTGACAGCCGGGGCGGGAATAGATGATCACGTGGGGTTTCATTAAACTTGCTTGCCAGCTAATCGGTAAATTAGGTATAAATAGCGCCGCCGACCATAATTATATTTGTTTTGTTAGGTGCGGCGCTCTTCATGTTTAAGCTAATAATTCGTTTTACTGCACAGAGAGGAATCCCTGAAGGTGAAGTTGTATAGTTCTCCCTCTCGTTAGTAAAGTCGAAGTGTACCCAGCGGAAGTTCGCAACACCTGGCAATTCGGAATTGATTCGACGGAGGTCTGGTCTTGGATAGTCAAGCCGATCAATTGTCCGCCCCAAGTGTAGGCACCACGGCGCCACCGCGTGCCGCAGCAAAACCGCCGGCTCCGGCCGCGGTTGTGGAGGCGAATTCTGATCCTCCCGTGAACAAAATGCGGCGACGGATCGTCTGGGCCACCGTTGCCGGCTCGCTGCTTACCTTCTTCCTGATGTTCGTGCGCTTCTTCCTGCCGCGCTCGATTCTCGAACCATCGCCTTTATTCAGAATCGGCTCGCCGGCTGATTACGCTCTCGGCGTGGACACGAAGTGGCAGCAACAGTATCGCATCTGGGTGACCCGCACTTCCGATCGACTGTTCGTAATTTATGCGGTGTGCACTCACCTCGGTTGCACCCCCGACTGGAAAGCCAGCGAAAACAAGTTCAAATGTCCATGTCATGGCAGTGGCTACGACAGCGAAGGCGTGAACTTCGAAGGCCCGGCGCCGCGTCCGATGGACCGCGCCAAAGTCGAACTGGACGCGGAAGGTCAGATCGTCGTCGACATCGGCAGACTCTACAAATGGCCGAAAGGCGAGCGAAACGAGTTTGACGACGACGGCGCATTCATCAGGGTATAGACGCAGATGGATAACGATCCAAAAGAAACAAGACAACTGACCACGGGCGAGGAAGATAAAAAGAGCCTGGTCACGAGAGTGAAGGAAACCGGCGGGGCGCTGAAAGACCGTGCGGTCGAAGAGGCGAAGGAATATAAAGACCCGCAGGACACGCAGCTCTGGAAATCGATCTTTCGCGTTTCTCACGATCGTTCCGATCCGCGTAACCGCTCCCTCGCGATTCTTTCAAACGTCTTCCTGCACCTTCATCCGGCGAAGATCAATCGCGACGCGGTGCGTTACCCGTTCACGTGGGGCATGGGTGGCATCACGTTCTATCTCTTCATCGTGCTCACGTTCACGGGTGTGCTCCTGATGTTTTACTACCACCCGACGAAAGCCGATGCGTTCCGCGACATTCTCTATCTCGAACACGACGTGCCCTTCGGCAAGTTGCTGCGAAACATGCATCGCTGGGCCGCGCACCTGATGGTGATCACGACGTGGCTGCACATGTTTCGAGTAGTGCTCACCGGCTCTTATAAAAAGCCGCGCGAATTCAACTGGTGCGTGGGCGTAGTGCTGCTCGTGCTGACCTTGCTGCTGTCGTTCACCGGCTACCTGCTGCCGGACGATCAGCTTGGTTTCTGGGCGGTAACCGTGGGGACGAACATGGCGCGCGCCACCCCGATGCTTGGTCACGACGGGCCTTTCGGTCCCCAACTCGGAATGACGGCCTACAACGACGTCCGCTTTGGATTACTCGGCGGTTCGATCGTGGATGCCAATGCGTTACTGCGTTCCTACATCTGGCACTGTATCGGCATTCCGCTGGTAGCTTCGATCTTCATGGCAGTGCATTTCTGGCGTATTCGAAAAGACGGCGGCATCTCCGGGCCTGCGCCCGTGATGCTCGAGTCGGAAATGAAAGCGATAGCGAAGAAGAAGTAAATGAAGAGATACATCAACAAGTGGACGATTTGGGGAGCGCTTCTGGTGATCGCCGGCATCTGGGCGTTGAACGTCCATGATTGGCATCAGTTGTGGAAGATTTCGTCTGCACCTGACAACGTGCCAATCGTTGCGATGCTGTTTCTGGTTCCATTCTTTACCTGGCTGGGCATCAAGCAGGCGGTCGCGAACGATCGACTCATCGATGAACTCGAAGCAGATCCCAAAGCAGCAAAGACGCATCACCGCAAGGTTGAACCGTGGCGGCCCGGCTGGGCGCGCGAGGTTCACGTTTGGCCGTACCTCGTGCGCATTGAGTTTCTGGCGACAGTGATCGTCACGGTCATTTTGTTCGTCTGGTCGATCACGCTCAACGCGCCTTTGGAAGAGCCGGCCAATCCGAACCTGACGATGAATCCGTCGAAAGCGCCGTGGTACTTCCTCGGTCTGCAGGAGATGCTGGTTTATTTCGATCCGTGGATCGCGGGCGTCGTGATGCCGTCGATCATCATGGTCGGTTTGATGGTTTTTCCGTACGTCGATTCGAATCCACTCGGAAACGGTTACTACACGCTCAAGCAACGGCGCTTCGCGCTCTGGATGTTTGGCGCGGGCTTCCTGCAGTGGATCGTGCTGATCGTGATCGGAACGTTTATTCGTGGGCCGGGTTGGATCTGGTTCTGGCCGGGACAAACGTGGGACCACAACGCAGTCGTGTTTGATAAGAACGTCGACCTGCACGACCTGATTGCGCAAAAGTTCGGTCTTCATTTTCTGACGTGGTTTTGGCCGAAAATCATTTTCGGGTTCATCGTAGTAAGTGGGTTTTATCTGGTCGGGGCGCTGTTCTTTCACTGGTTGATGACTGTCGACTTCAAGAAGATCACGCTACGCCCGCTGAATTTGTTTCCGAAGAAGCCTTTTGAAGAGAAGCTCCTGGCACGCACCAGCCTTTTGCAATACGTGACGTTCCAGTTCTTTGCGATCAGCGTCCTGTTGGCGTTGCCGGTGAAGCTTTTCTTGCGGCTGGTCTTTACGATCAAGTACGTGTGGGTAACTCCCTGGTTCAACATATGAGTAAGGTGGAGGAACATTCATAGTGGCTGATTCTCCAAGGCCGGACGAATCGTTGGGCACAGCAATAGCAAAAAAGGATCCGGACGTACCTCAGGATGATCCCATTGTCAGTTGGTCCTCCAGCGGGTGGATGCTGATCAGCGCGCTGCTGCTGACCATTTCCATCGTCTGGGCGCTTTGGGATGAAGCGTTTGGCCAGCGACCATGGAAGGGAATGCAGCGTGAGTTTGTCGCCCGCTACACTCGCTATCTCGACAGCATAAAAAGCAAAGCCGGCAAGAGTGAGGCGGAAATCAAAGAGAGCCCGGAATATCAGGCGCTCGATGCGGAAGCGACTGCTGCTCGCGAGGAGATCGAACCGCGGTTTCAGGAGCTCAGTGCCAGCGTTAAGCGTATCCAGAAGAAGCTCGACGCCATTACCGATCCATTTCAAAACCAGCGCGGGCGCCTCACTGTCATCAACTACAACATAGAGACGTCGGAAGGCTCCGCAAAGGAACGGTATCGGAACCAGGCGAAGGCAAAGCGCGAAGAAAAGGTCGCAATCGATCTGCCTCAGGACGACGGCACGACGAAGACGGAGACGTTCGATTATAAAGGGCTCGAAGGTTTGTACGAGGAACTGCGCGCGGAGAAAGCCAAGTATCTTGGTGAACAGGCCGAACTCGTCAAGAAGCCATCGGAGTTAGCAAAGAAACGCGACGACTATCTCAAGGACCAACTCATCGGATTAGGTCCCGCTGCTATCGAAGGTTTAAAGAACAAGGTCGCCAACTACGACTACTCGATCCTCGGTCATCAGATCAGCGTCGGCGCTTACGAGATCGTCGATCGCTGCGAGGTGTGTCACGCCGGAATCAGGGAGCCTCTCACGATCAAGGCTTCCGACATGGCGCCCGATGGGCCAGGAAAAACGCCTGACGATTTGGCTCGTGCTTTCGTCAGCCATCCGAACCGCGAGATCTTTCAAACTCACAATCCGGAAAAATTTGGCTGCGCAAGTTGTCACTGGGGTAATGGCCGCGCCACCACCAATCTCACCAAGGGCCATGGTCGCCACCGTTTCTGGCTATGGCCGATGTTCGAGAAAGAGAACACCGAAGCCGGTTGCCAGCAGTGTCACGCTCGCGATCGCGTAACGCAGGGCGCCGAGGTGCTGAATCTCGGACGCGATCTGTTCGCGGAACGCGGCTGCATGGGTTGTCATCGTTACGAAGGTTTCGATCGCGAGACCGACATGTTGGCGAGTGCGCGCCAGACGATTGGACAGCTCGAAGATCAGATCCGGGCCAACGAAAAACAGATTCGCGAAGACACGGCCACTTCGGAAACTGTCGAAGATGAATCCGAAGTACGACGACTCCTGGCCAAGGCTGAGAGCCTGCGCGTGACGAACAGCTTGCTGGCTGCCCGAAAAGATCAGATGAACCTGCAAGCGAAGTATCTCATGCAGGACCAGAAGAAGGTTGGACCAAACCTCAAGGACGTACGGGTCAAGCTGCGCAAAGAATGGGTTCCGTACTGGCTCGAAGATCCGCAGACCTTCCGTCCCGGCACGAAGATGCCGACCTTCTGGCGTTTTTCTAAGCCGCACGAAGGCGCTCGCGTGAGCATGCGCGACCAAAATGGATCGGAACAGATCCAGGCGATCGCTGCTTATCTCTGGCAGGAAAGCTCCGACGCCAAACTGGCTACACAGCAGCGAGGCGATGCCGGAAAAGGTAAACAGCTTTTCGAGACGCGTGGTTGTCTGGCGTGTCATTCGATTGGCGAAGGCGACAATAAGTTAGGCGGAGACTTTGCCGCGAACCTGCAGCGCGTCGGTGAAAAGGCAAACTTCGATTACGTCGTGCGCTGGATTCACAATCCGCGCGAACGTGTCGCCCCTTACTGTCCCAAAGAAAAACGCGATCTGACGGCCGAAGACTACAAGAAGAAAAACCTGCCGTTTGTCTTCGACACTGAACTGCATTCAACCTGCCCGAACGACGGCGCGGAGTTGCAAGTGCAGAACATGACGGTAATGCCCAACTTCCGCTTGTCGGAACAAGACTCGCGCGACATCGCCACTTATCTCTTCTCGCTCTCGTCGCCGCCGAGTTACGAGGCTGCCGCGTTCATGGACGACACCAGCCTGAAGAACAAGGGACGCGATCTGATCAAGCAATATGGCTGCGCCGGTTGTCATGAGATCAGGGGCTTCGAAGAAGAACAGCGCATCGGTAAAGAGTTGACGGTAGAAGGCGCTACGCCGATTGAGCGTCTCGACTTCGCCCTGCAAACGCACCATGCGGAGAAGGGTGAAGACCCGCTGAATCTACGGCCCGAGGAGAAAGACAAGCATAAGCCCTGGTACAACCACAAAGGTTTCTTTGAACGGAAGATTGAAGAGCCGTCGATCTACGACGAGGGCAAGGAAAAGGATCCGAAAGACAAGTTGAAGATGCCGGAGCCGTACATGACCAAGGAATGGCGCACGGCACTGACAACTTTCCTTTTGGGAAGCGTCGGGGTCGAAGGCGCGAACGTTCCGGCAACGCTCTTCTACACGCCGCAGGATCAGCGCCGGCAGGATATCCAGAATGGCTGGTGGATAATCAAGAAGTACAACTGCATGGGCTGTCACGAGATTCAGGTCGGACAGCGTTCGGTGGTCCAGGATCTGCCGTTCTACCAGACACCGGAAGGAAAGGATCTGCTGCCGCCACGTTTGACGAGTGAAGGTGCGCGTGTCGATCCGTCGTGGCTGCTCAAGTTCCTGCACGATCCATCGCTGAGTGGTGAGAAGACGCCGGCGCAGCAGCAACAGATCAATGCGCTGGCGACGCCGAGCCCGCAAGCTTCGCCGCAACCTTCAGGTTCGCCGCAGGCTCAAGCCGCGGCTACGAATGGCGAGTTGAAGCTGCACCCGCAACCCGGACAGGACCGCAACGGCATACGTCCGTATTTGCAGTTCCGTATGCCGACGTTCAATTTCTCACCGAACGAGTTACAGATGCTGGTGAGATTCTTCATGGCGATGTCCGGACAGCAGGATCCATATATTAAGGAGCCGATGAAGCCGTTAACGGCGCAGGAGATACTGGTTGCGCGTGAGATGTTTACGTCGGGAACGCCGTGTTTGAAGTGTCATATCACGGGCGATCCGGCGAGGGATGCGAAGGCGATCGCGCCGAACTTCCTGCTGGCGGCGGAAAGACTCAAGCCTGATTGGACGTTCCGTTGGTTGTTGGATCCGGCGGAGATCAGTCCGGGAACGGCGATGCCGAGCGGGCTCTTCAAGCAGGAGGGTCAACGCTGGGTGGTGAACCTGGCGCAACCGCCTGCAAGCGCAGTTGCGTACCACGACGATCACGCGCGTTTGCTGGTTCGGTACATGTTCCTGCTCGACGACGCCGAGCAGCGACGCTTACTGTCAGCGGGCCCGGCGACAACCGCCGCACCCACAGCAGCCACGACGCAGAATCATGCGCGCGCGAAGCGCAAGCGCACGCACCACGCGCGTCGTCGCGCACGCGCAGCGTTGGGTTTGAAGTCGGCCAGGTTACTAAGTTCTCTTGGTTGATTTATCAACGCTTCTCACTCCGGCTACGCCGCCGGATGTGAGGCGAGGCTTTGCCTCGCCGTTGATTTGAATTTTTGCAGGTTGGGCTGAGCCCAATGCAATTTAAGAATGCTGACGGCGAG
>DASVGE010000383.1:0-8382 GCA_036379695.1 Pyrinomonadaceae bacterium
CTGAGAAATCAGGTCAGTACCGTAACGCGGTAGCGTCGGGTGAACGCATTGGTCTCAATATCCTAAGAATTATCGTTTCTCGAGAACAACCCGACGCTACCGCGTTACGGTACTGACCCGATTCCAAGTACCATACCTGACTTTTGAGGCAAAGCCCCTGTAGGTCTTATATGACTTATAAGACCTATTTTGTTTCAGGGGCTGCGCACCAGCCGGAAACCTAACAGCGTTCTCTTCGTGGAAGGGGGGACAAAATCACGCAAGCAAGCCGTCACGGGCGCTTCGGCATTCGCGGGATCGCTGACGTAACCACCACCGCGAATAGTTATCCAATCCCGGTAGCTTTCGGGAATTACCCTCTGATTACCCGGATATACCGAGGCTTTTGAGGAGGTCAACTCCCAAACGTTTCCGATCAAATCAAACACACCCCACTTATTCTTGCCATTTGGACGAGAACCGACGGGAAACGGAGTGGCGTCTTTGAGAACCGCGGCGCCGTCCTGCCACTCCGGTCCCCACGGATACAAGTCACCACGCTCGCCATTGCGCGCCGCATACTCCCACTCCTGTTCAGTCGGCAACCGGTAGGCAGCGCCATCACGTTTCGAACGCCACGCCGCAAACGCCATCGCATCTTCGAGTGAGACGTTTACGACCGGCCATAGCTCCTGGCCGAACGGTGGTTTGTTTCCGGCCCAATGACTGGGCGCCGTGTAGTTCATCTCTCTTACGAAGTCAGCGTATTCGGTGTTGGTGACTTCCGTCGTGTCCATCAGAAACGGCTGTACTGTTACGGCGTGAGCTGGAGTCTCCTGCAGCGGACCATTCCTACGTCCCATCTGAAAAGTGCCACCTTCGATCGTCGCTAACAGGGCTTTCGGGGATGCTGACGGAGTCGGCGTTGGCTGCGGACCGTCGACGACTACTGCTCGACGTCCAAACATAAAATAACCGCCGATACCAATACCCGCCAGCACGAGCACCAACAATCCCACCCCGATGAACAACAATGGTGACGGTCCTTTCCGCTTGGGAGAAAAGTCGACGATCATCGGCTTGCCCGGCCCAACTGCCGGCGCCGAACCACCAGTCGAAGCCCATTGCGGATTCGTGGAACTTCCCTGCACGCGCGTCACTTCAGGATCAATCGCCGGCGGCATGCTTCCCGAGAGTCGCTCGAGCCTGTCCTCAAGCTCCTTCGCCTGTAACTCCATCCGTTCGAGTTTCTCTTGCTGCTCGCGCTCTTTTCGCTCTCGCTCTTCTTCCGCGTCTCGGCTGACCCCAGCCAACGAGCCGAAGGACGTGCCGAAATTCGTGTCCTGTGCGACCGGAGGTTGAGCAGAAGTCGCAGACAGATCGGGAGCAGGCGTGTTGGGAGGTTGAGTTATTGAAGCTACGGTCCTGTTAGGATCCATTGCCACCGTCTCTCGCAACGCGGTAGCAACTACGGGCGAGGAATTGAGAGCCGCATGCAAGTCTCGCAGGAACGCCGGTATCGACTCAATGCGCGCTGAGACTTCTTTCTCCAATGCATGCCGCACCACTGCCTCGATCGGCGGCGGCACTGCAATTCCCATCGACTGAAAACTCGGAGGCGGAAGCGTGAGGTGCTTCTTCATGATCGACGGAATCGAAGAACCTTTGAAAGGAACTTCACCGGAAAGCATCTGATAAAGGATGACGCCGAGACTGTAAATATCGGCACGTGCATCCGGCTCTTCGTCAGACCACTGTTCCGGAGCCATGTAGAACGGCGAGCCCATCAGCCCGCTCGTTTGCGCCTGCACGAACGAACCGAGCAGCTCGCCCGATTTGATCTTCGCCAAACCGAAGTCAAGGATCTTCACACCTTCGGCAACCGGCACGTTGTCCTGGACCATTATGTTCAGCGGCTTGAGATCGCGATGCACGATGTTTTGCCGGTGGGCCGCGCCGACACCCGCGGCGATCGCGCTGATGAACTCCCACGCGCGTTGCGGCGACATCGCTCCGTCCGTCGTCAGAATGTCCTGAAGCGATCGCCCTTCGATAAACTCCATCACCAGAAAAGGCATGTTGCCGCGCACCACGCCAAAGTCAGTTACAGCAATGATGTTCTGGTGACGTATCGCCGCGGCCGCCAACGCTTCCTGGCGAAAACGCGTGGTGAGCATCGGATCGTTGCCGACGAGATCCGGAAGGATGACTTTTATCGCGTGACGGGTTTTGAGAAAGATGTGGCGCGCCTGGAACACGACGCCCATGCCGCCTTGCCCGAGACGTCGTTCAAGCAGGTAGCGGGCATCAAGTGTGGGTTCACCCAAAAGTGACGGCGTCGTTGCATCACCATCCTGGGGACAGTGATTGGTTTCGTCAGGATAACAGCGCCTGCAGGTTGGACACTCTTTCATCTACGCAAGTCCACAGATTACACAGATTATCATGGATTTACCGGTTAGCTGCGTAATCTGTGGATAAGATCACCGGATGACGATGTTTACGAGACGGCGCGGCACGACGATCACCTTCACCACTTCGTGACCGTCGATCAACGCACGCACCCGTTCGTCGGCGAGCGCCGAAGCGCGCAGGTCGTCCTCGGAAACATCCGGCGCGGCAATCACACGCGAGCGGAGTTTTCCGTTCACCTGGATCGGGATTTCCAGCTCTTCGCGTCGCGCGAGCTCGGGGTCGGCGACCGGCCAGCGTGGCAGTTCTTTCAGCAACCCGCCCGCGTGTCCCAGCGCTTCCCACAACTCCTCTCCAACGTGAGGCGCAAAGGGAGTGAGCAAGATCACGAGCGACTCCAACGCCTCGCGCACCACAAAGACGTCTTCAGCCGATGCAGTTGCCGGATCGGCGTTGAAATCCGAGATCTGGTTGAACAACTCCATCAACGCTGCAACGCTCGTGTTCAAGTGCAACTGTGTTAAGTCGCTCGTTATCTTGGCGATCGTTTGGTGTGTCTTGCGGCGTAAAGTTCGCGCCTCCGCACTGAACTCACCTGCGGGTTGCGGACCACCTCGATCTGCGAGTCGCTCGTGCCACTTCCAGACCATCGTGTAGACGCGCCTCAGGAAGCGCACGGAGCCTTCGATTCCCGTGTCAGACCAGCGCAACTCGTTTTCGACGGGCGCGGCAAACAACACAAACAGCCTGGCCGCGTCAGCGCCAAATATCTGGATCATCTGATCGGGATCGACTCCGTTGCCGAGAGTCTTCGACATCGCTTTCCATTCGTCGGTTCCTTCGACGCGGTTTGTCACCATGCCCTGCGTCAACAAACGCTTCACCGGCTCGTCAAAGTTGACCAGGCCGATGTCGCGCATGAACTTGGTCCAGAACCGCGTGTAGATCAAGTGCATTACGGCATGTGAATCGCCGCCGATGTACTGGTCCACCGGCGTCCACTGTTTGGCGACATTGGGATCGAACGCCTCGCCTTCATTTCGCGGATCGAGATAGCGGAAGAAGTACCAGGACGAATCGACAAACGTATCCATCGTGTCAGTCTCGCGTCGCGCGGGACCCTGACACTGCGGACACGTTGTGTTTACAAACTCCGGCACGCCCGCCAGCGGCGACTCGCCTGTCCCCGTGAACGCTGCTGTTTGCGGCAGGACTACCGGAAGCTGATCGTAAGGCACCGGCACCATGCCGTCCTTATCGCAGTAGATCATCGGCACCGGCGCACCCCAGAACCGTTGTCGCGACACACCCCAATCGCGAATGCGATACGTCACGGCAGGCTCGCCAAAACCGTTTGTCTTCGCGTGTTCTGCCATCTCACGCATCGCGACTTCGGAGAGTTTGCCGCCCCAGTCGCCGCTGTTGATCAAAACACCGTAATCAGTGAACGAGTGTTTGATCTCTGCTGATGCGTCGCCGCCTGTGGTCGGCGTCGGTTCGGCGTCCAACTGTTGATGAGTAACCGGCGCGATGACCTGCCTGATCGGCAACGAGTACTTCTGTGCAAACTCGAAGTCACGATCGTCGTGAGCCGGAACACTCATCACGGCGCCCGTGCCGTATTCCATCAGCACGTAGTTCGCTACCCAGACAGGAAGAACCTCGCCGCTGAACGGATTGATCGCGAGCACGCCCGTGTTGAGTCCTTCCTTCTCTTCCTCGCCTACTTCGCGACCCGCGGCTCGTTGCGTCCTGATCTTCTGCGCAAACGCTTCGATGTCCGGTTTGAGCGACGACCCTTCGAGCAGTTCAGCCAACAGCGGGTGCTCAGCCGACATCACCACTGCGTTCGCGCCGTAGATCGTGTCGATGCGCGTGGTGAACACACGGATCTTCTTGTCGCTGTCCTTAACCGGAAAGTCGACGTATGCGCCTTCACTGCGGCCTACCCAGTCGCTCTGTCGCTTCAGGACTTTATCGGGCCAGCCGTCTTCGATCTGCTTTATGTCGGCGACCAGTTGTTCTGCGTAATCGGTGATTTTCAGGAACCACTGTTCCAGGTCTCTTTTCTCGACGGGCGTACTGCAGCGCCAGCAGATTCCGCCCGACGACTGTTCGTTTGACAGCACGGTCTGTTCTTTCGGACACCAGTTGACCTGCGAGACTTTCTTGTAGGCCAAACCGCGTTCGAACATCTTCAGGAAGAACCACTGGTCCCACTTGTAATAGTCAGGCCGGTGCGCAGCGATCTCGCGCGACCAGTCGTAACTGATGCCGAGTCGTTTCAACTGCCCGCGCATGTGCGCGATGTTTTGTTCGGTCCAGTCGCGCGGGTTAACGCCACGCTTGATCGCAGCCTGTTCCGCGGGCTGGCCGAAGCTGTCCCAGCCGATGGGGTGCAGCACGTTGAAACCCTGGAGGCGTTTGAACCAGGCGAGCGCGTCGCCAATGGCGTAGTTGCGCACGTGTCCCATGTGCAGGAAGCCTGACGGGTAAGGCAACATCTCGAGGCAATAGAATTTCTCGCGCGGATCGTCCGTAGGCGCCTGAAAAACGCCTGATTCAGCCCAGCGTTGCTGCCACTTATTCTCGATCTGTTCGGGAAAGTATTTTTCGTCCATAACGTTATCCAATCATACACGTCCCCTGATTAAACTTGCTTGCTTCTGAGTGTGGGAATCGCCGCCCTGCCGGAACCACGCACTTAGGCGCGGCGCAGAAGCGGCACCGATAGGAGGAGGCTAGTTGAAGGATGCTGCGAAAACATTAACCACGGATTTTACACGGATGACCATTTGTGTCAATCCTTGGCTATAAACGAGCGGAGCATCTTGATGTTTTTGAGGTCGGCTAGGGGGTCGTCGTAGGGGGTTTCGAGGATGAAGGCTGCGTGTTTCAGTTTTGGGTGACGGGCGACGCGGCGGAGGGCGTCGGCGCCGATGTGCCCCTCGCCGATGTGCCAGTGACGATCGACGCGCGAGTTGTAAGGGACCTTCGAGTCGTTGAAGTGGATGGCGTGAACGTTTTTGGTTTTAACTGTTTTCTGAACGCGCTGGAGCAACGCTTCGAGGCCGTCTTCCTCGCGTATGTCGTAGCCGGCGGTGAAGGCGTGTGCGGTGTCGAGGCAGACGGCAAGCGGCAGCTTCGGACAGCGGCGCATGATTTCCTCGAGATGCTCGATGCGGTGTCCGATGCAGTCGCCTTGCCCGGCAGTGTTCTCCAAAAGAATACGCAGCGAGCCAAACTTCAAACCCTTGCACGCGATCTTTAAACTCTCCGCACACAGCGCGATGCCGTCAGCTTCACACGCGCCACGCGCGCTTCCCGGATGCACCACGAGATAATCAACACCGAGCACCAGCGCCCGCTCGACTTCCTCGCGAAACGACGCGCGCGATTTTTGCAGCATGAGATCGTCCACAGCCGCGAGATTCACGAGATAGTTGCAGTGAATTAAAACCGGCGAGATCTTTGCTTGCTTCCGTGTCTTTCGAAACAGGAGTGCGTCCTGGAGTGTCAGTGGCTTTGCCATCCACCCGCGCGGATTGCGCGAGAAGAGTTGCACCGTATCACAACCCGTTTTTCTGGCAACTAACAGCGCATTGTGAACCCCGCCCTTGATGGGCGCATGAAATCCGATCTTTTGCATGTTTAGATCTTAGCCACAGATTTTCACGGATACAAAAAACGGATTATCCGTAATTCATCTGTGAAAATCTGTGGCCTCCATTACTCTCAACATGTTCCCGCCCAGAATCTTGTCGACGTCATTTGCAGTGTAACCGCGTCGCAAGAGTTCTTTAGTGAGGTTCGGCAGTTCGGCCACCGTGCCCAGATCCGTCGTCGTGATCTGCACGCCATCAAAGTCAGAACCGATACCCACATGGTCTACACCAACCAGCTTCACGATATGATCGATGTGGTCCACGATGCGCGAGACCTTCACCGGCGGCAGGCGACGCGTGTATTCACGAGTCCTTATTCGATCGCGCGCCATTTTCTTATGCACTGCGTCGCCAGGCTCGGACGCGGAAGCCTCCTGGACCATCGGCGCAATCTCGACATCAAGCTGCTTCTTCTTCTGACTCCAGCCCGGTTCGAGGTGCTCCGGATAAAAGATCACGTTGACTACGCCACCTGTTTTCGCCAGCGCCCGGATCATATCGTCCGTTAAATTTCGCGGCACGTCCGCAATCGCCCGGCACGCAGAATGTGTCGCGATTACGGGCGCTGTCGAGGTGTTCACGATGTCCCAGAACGTCGGATCTGAAACGTGTGAAACGTCGATCATCATCCCCAACCGGTTCATCTCGCGCACGACGTTCTTGCCAAACTCGTTGAGCCCGCGCGTGGCGCCAACGTCATCACCTGACGAGCCTGCCCAACTCGTACTCACACTCCACGCCGGCGACATGTATCGAACACCGAGATCGTAATACCGCTGCACGTTTTCCAACCGGTCGTCGATCGCATAGCCACCTTCGAGACCCAACAGCGCAGCTATCTTCCCTTCACTGGCCGCACGGCGAATATCGGCGGCGGAAGTGGCGAGCAACCACGTCTCCGGATGCTTCTCGGCAAGCGCACGAACAACCGCGATCTGATCGTCCGCCCGCTTCATCGCGCGTGGCCCACCACCGCCAAACAACTGCGGCTCGACCCAGATCGAAAAGAACTGCGCGTCAAGACCGCCCGCCTTCGCACGCACCGCGTCAAAGTGCCCGTCGCTGAGTTGCTGTTGAATATCGACGTCTTCATCAAGCAAACGCTGCGCAGTATCTACGTGCATATCGATCGCGATGGCGCGTTGATGTATTGAGAGTGGATCCACGGATGTGCTTTGGGTGGCAATTGTGTTTTGATTGTCTCGGTTCATCTTTTTGTCACTACAGCCGGCAGCCAACGTTAGCAGCAAAGCAACGCAAATAAAACAGCCGAAGGTGAGACTTTTTGAGCGGTTTTTGGGTAAGGCCCACGGATTAGTAATCTCTAGTTTAAGGTGGCTCAATTCAGTTGTGGCACAAGCATAAATACTGTACGCAAGCGTTCTTGCCAAGCGAGTCAAAACTACGGTATTGTGCCCGTTTGATACCCACTCAGCGCACAAAGATACCTGGAGTTCCCGCTGTCGGGGTGCTCTGCGCAACAGAGATATGGGCCTCCCCCGGTCTCGGTATTTCCTAAAGGAGTAAACAACATGTTCTCAAAAGACGGCAACAGCAAAGATATTAAAACACCACGCATCTGCGACGTTGTCTGGCATAACGGCGAGTTTATCAATTGGAACGATGCGCGGGTGCACGTGATGTCGCACGTGTTGCACTACGGTTCCAGCATCTTCGAAGGCATCAGATGTTACTCCACCAAGCAGGGGCCGGCCGTCTTTCGCCTGCGCGAGCACATGCAACGCTTTCTCAACTCGGCAAAGATCTACCGCATGGACCACCCGTGGACGCTCGAGGATTTGTGCGAGGCTACCGTGGAACTGGTCCGGCGCAGCGAGATGGATCACTGCTACATCCGGCCCATCCTGTTTCGCAGTCTCGACGAAGCGCACCCGGCCTTCGGCGTGAACCCGTTCCCGAATCCGCTGGCGTGCTACATCGGCGCGTGGGACTGGGGCAAGTATCTGGGCGACGAAGCGATCGAGAGCGGCGTTGACGTTTGCGTCTCCACCTGGAACCGGCTCACTCCAAACTCGATGCCGGCGATGGCAAAGAGCGGCGCAAACTACATGAACTCGCAGTTGATCAAGATGGAAGCGCTTTTGAACGGTTTCGCCGAAGGCATCGCGCTCGACGATCGCGGTTACGTGTCCGAAGGCTCGGGCGAGAACATCTTCCTGGTGACGGACGGCATTGTTTTGACGCCGCCACTCTCCTCTTCAATTCTTCCGGGCATCACGCGCGACAGCATCATTCAGATTTGTCACGAACTCGGCATCACTGTAAAGGAGCGCACGATTCAACGCGCCGCTCTTCGCCATTGCCG
>DASVGE010000384.1:0-6676 GCA_036379695.1 Pyrinomonadaceae bacterium
ACCGCGTTACGGTACTGACCCGATTTCTCAGCGATTTCCGACTTTTGAGGCAAAGCTCGTTCAAATATAGTGCTGCGAGCTTTATTATGCGTGCGAAAGTTTTACTCCAGAATGGTAAAGCGTTTCAACCCGAAGAACCGAAGAGGGAGGAACGATGGTTATCGAAAACCGTTTAAACGGTTTTCTGCCGGATCCGGAGGCCTGCACCGGGCTAAAGCCCGGTGAGAATGAGAGAGCTTCTGAGGCGATACCTCTTACATCAGAGCCGGGGACTTTACATCAGCAGCCGGGGCCATCTGATTTCCTAATACAAGGCAGAAACGATCTCGTAAGACCGAACGCGGGCAGGGTGGTCGTAGAGGCTGGTGACGATCATTAATTCGTCTGCGTGCGTTAATTCGACGAAGCTATCCAACTCTCTGCGGACAGTCTCGGGGGAACCGACGATGGAGTACTTCAGCATGTGTGACGCGTGGTGTTTTTCCATCGGAGTCCAGTAGTCGTCGATGTTGTCGATCGGTGCTTGCAGTTTACCGCCCGCGCCGCGAACAAGGTTGGTGAACGACTGTTGGATCGTCGTAAACAGTCGCCGTGCTTCTTCGTCTGTGTCGGCGGCGACGACGTTGACGCCAACCATCGCGTACGGGTGGTCCAATTGCTTGGAGGCCTGGAATTTTTTACGGTAGATGTCGAGGGCAGGGAGCAGAGCGTTCGGCGCGAAGTGCGAGGCGAACGCATAGGGCAACCCGAGTTTGGCAGCGAGTTCTGCCCCGAACGTACTCGATCCCAGGATCCAAATCGGAACCTCCGTGCCGGCGCCCGGAACCGCACGCACCGCTTGCCCGGCTTCCGCCGGAGCGAGTAACGCCTGCAACTCCAACACATCCTGCAGAAAACTATCTTCACGCGCTGGATCGCGACGTAGCGCACGCAATGTGCGCGAGTCTGTCCCCGGCGCGCGGCCCAAACCCAAATCGATCCGACCCGGGTAAAGTGATTCGAGTGTGCCAAACTGCTCGGCAATCACGAGCGGCGGATGGTTCGGCAGCATGATCCCACCCGAACCAACGCGAATCGTCGACGTTCCGCAAGCGAGATAACCGATCACAACCGACGTCGCAGCGCTGGCGATGCCCGTCATGTTGTGATGTTCGGCGACCCAGTAGCGCTTATAGCCAAACGCTTCCGCGTGCTGTACGAGGTCGAGGCTTTTGCGCAGCGCCTCGCGCGGTGTTTCCTCAAGGATGACGGGAACGAGATCGAGAATCGAAAAAGGAATCATGCTTGAGCTTAATCGGAAAGTGATAAAAGAAGAAGCGCACTGACTCCTCGCAAAAAAATATTTCAACCCTCACTAATAAACTCACGAGTTCAGCAACTTTCTCCTTCGACGATTACAAACAGAGGAGAATCAAATGATGTCCTGCGTTCCTCAAATCTTCACCTGACCCAAAATGCAAAATTTTTGCGCGTTGCAAGTAGTACGACTTTCACTCATTCCGATCTGACAGCCGTACGTTGCAGAAACTGCTCAATTGAATTTCGCGAAGCCAGGCAGGCGCCGCGTTCAGGACTTACTACGCTCACGAGGTGGGAAAGAGTTTATGCTCATGACCCTCACACAAGTTGTTCCATTCGGCAATCAGATACTTCTCGGATTGCCTCGCCAAAAATATCCCGATCAAATTTCCAATGTTCGACCACTGAGCATGGCCCACAAGACTCTCACGTTTTCAAAGCATGTGATCTTTTTAAGCTTTGTGTCACTTAACAGCAGACGCTTTGAATTCTCTTTGGCTTTATCACTAACGAAAGGAGGAGAAAGACAATGGCGATGGAAATAGTACTCGATCTTCAGAAGCTCGAAGTTCCTCAACAAGAAGACTTATTCGGAAACAGCACTGGTAGCAGCTCGACCAACTGTTGCAACAACCAACAGTAACGACAACAAGTTTGTTTTGATTATTACTAAGGAAAGGAGGAACAGGACAATGGCAATGGAAATCGTACTCGATCTTCAGAAACTGGAAGTGCCTCAGGAAGAGGACTTATTCGGAAGCAGCACCGGCAGCAGCTCAAGCGGTTGTTGTAATGGTCACCAGAACTAATCTGAATTGCAATTGCAATTCAAGGCTCTCCAAGGGGGACAGATCCCAAAGGCCTAGGAACCGAAACGGGTCTGCTCCCCAAGGAGTTCCGCGCGCAGTTTAAGAGAAGTCGTCATTGAAAACAAGGTTCGTTAGCGCCTCTGTGGAGTGCGATGCGTTGGCACTGCTGCAGCCATATTTCGGGGGAAATTCGACCAAAGTGGGCCGAGGCACCGCACTTCAGAGAGGCGAACTGATGTCGTTAGTCAGAGGAGCAGCTTGATGAAAACCGGCAAATATTTAAGAGACGCCCGTCATCTGGACAAGTTCATGTACACGCTCATGGATGAACTGTTCTACGAACCGGTGGAAACTCGTTACCGGCCCTGGGATGAATACAAAACCCCGGTCGCCGAGTTGATAAAGGAGGTTGCCACCGATTGGACCATCACGCGCGATGGGTTCTGGAACATGGTCCATCCCACATACGAATTCGAGATACCTGCCCAGGGATGGAAAGTCCACGTCTCCGCGAACATCGGCAATGCTGTCTCGATCCTGAAGCGCGCGGCGCAAGTAGCGCTCATAAAAAAGGTGCCATTCAAGTTTGCTCTCGACAAGAACGTGCTGGCCACGATGAGCTCGAAACGCTGGGCGCGCGGCGGTTCGGGAAAATTCATAACGATGTACCCGCCGGATCTTTCGTGTTTCAAGAGTCTGCTTGAAGACCTCTATGCCGAACTGCACGCTGAAGAAGGTCCATACATCCTCTCCGATAAGCGTTACAAGGATTGTCGCGTGCTGTACTACCGCTACGGCGGAATGCAACGCGTAACGCGGCGCGACATCAAAGGCGAGCAAGTCCTGGTCCTGACTGCGCCGAATGGAGAAACAGTTCCCGATGTGCGCACTCCTTATTTCAATCTTCCTCCATGGGAAACAGATCCTTTTCCGACGCCAAAATCGGAACAAAAGGAAATCGTTCTTAACAACCGCTTTCGCGTTAAGAAAGCAATCGCGTTTTCCAATTCCGGCGGAGTGTATGTGGCAGACGACCGTAAGACTGGCAGGGAAGTGATCGTCAAGGAAGCAAGACCACACACGGCAATGGACGATCAGGGAAACGATGCCGTCAAGCTGCTGCGGAAAGAGTATCAACTGCTCGAACTGTTGAGAGGGACCAATATCGCTCCTGAGCCGATCGATGCGTTCGAGGCGGCGGAACACTTCTTCGTCGTTGAAGAGTATCTCGACGGATTGGACATTCGCGAGATCATGCTCACGCAAAGTCCTCTCATGCTGGCGCGTCCTTCGCTCAGCGACAGCAGGGACTATTTCGAGATCTGTCGCCGAACACTCAAAGCGTTTGCGCAGGCAGTCGATCTACTGCACAAGCAGGGCATCGTGTTTGGCGATCTGAACGCCAAGAACATCAGGATAGATCCGGCAACCCACACGATCCGGCTGATTGATTTCGAAGGAGCTTTCCGGCCCGACTCAGACCAGCCAACTTATCTCTACACGCCCGGCTTCAAGAGCGTTGCGAGCATCCGCAAAAACACCCAGGGATTCGAAGACGATCTCTTCGCTCTGGCGGCAAACATGCTGTACATGCTGTTTCCAATCGCCGCTTTTACTACGCTCTGCGACGATCTTTTCGACCGGGTGCTGCAGACGATGCTCAGCGACGTCGGTTGGTCGCAGACAGCAGTCTTCAACGTCATCAATGGTCTCTCGAGAAACGAGATCACGGCTGCAGGTGCAATTGAGCTGCTTGATAAACCGGCAGAAATACAGGCGCCGGCATTTGCTGACGACATTGACGCGTCTTCCTGCGAAGAGATCTCACAACAACTGGGCCGCTTCCTTCTGGCGAGCATTCGTGCCGATCGAGACGACGGCCTGTTTCCCGCAGATCCGTTCATTCATCGCACCAATACTCTCGGCCTGGGCTTCGGCGCGAGTGGCGTTCTTTACACGCTAAAACGTTGTGGCTTTGAGATTCCGAAGATTGCGTTTGATTGGCTCGAACAACGACTCGACAAAGTTAAGGCACGTGAGCTACCGCCGGGTCTTTTGACGGGCGCGTCCGGCATTGCCTGGAGCCTTTCGGAGTTGGGGCTTGAAGATCGCGCGCTCGAGTTGATGAAAGTCGCAAACGAAAACGCGCTGCTGAAAGCTCATCACTCATACCTTTACGGCATGGCGGGAATCGGAATGGCGAACCTGCACTTCTACGCGCGCACGAACAAGACCGAATACCTGTCGATGGCGAATGAGTTGGGTGATGCACTGCTGAGAAGCGCGCAGGAGATCGAGCAGGGTATTTACTGGGAAAACGACGGGTTGCTGCATTTGGGTTACGGGTACGGTCAGAGTGGTGTGGCACTGTTCTTCCTGCGGCTGTTCCAGCTCAGCGGTAAAGAAAAGTTTCTATACGAAGGGCGACGCGCGCTCGAGTTTGATCTGTCGCACGGCGAGGAACGTGAGCCTGGCGTGTTGTCGTTCCCGCGTGCGCCCGGAGATCCGACGGTTGTGCCTTATCTCGAAGAGGGCAGCGCTGGCATAGCAAAGGTCGCTATCAGGTATGGCATCTGGGATGAACGACTGGAAAAGATTTTGGCTGATGTACACCGGAAGTATGCCGGGTTTGTCGGGTTGTTGTACGGGTTGGGAAGCTTCGTCGATGTTCTGACTGATGCTTACTTGTTTTCGGACGACGTGAAGTATCTCGAGATGGCGAAGCGTCCGATCACGGGGATACGAGATCTTTATCTCATTGAGCGACCGGAAGGATGGGCCACGCCCGGTGACAATCTGTTTCGCGTGTCGTGTGACTATGCCACTGGCGTCGCCGGAGTGTTGCGCGCTCTGCATCGCTTCACTCATCAGGACGAAGCCGACTTCACACTCGACGAGATTGTCCCGGCAGCCACAGTTCGCGACCTCGAAGCTGCGCTACAGCCAGTGGGTTGAACCATGGATATTATGAATTGAGGCAAAGTTATGAGTACCAACTTGCTTACCACGGATCTTCGATGTGACCTGAACCGGTTGGAACGAACCAACATGGTCACCAAGATGGAAGACCGTCTGAAAGTCGATCTCGTGGCATTCAGCAAGTTAATTCTCGATAACTTACAACTCTGCGACTCCGCCTCTTTACCGCACTCCACCGAGCAGCTCAACCGCATCGCAGTCCAGTTCAACCAGGGCGCACTGCTGCAATACCAGTACGGCGAGATCGAGCGAGCCGAAACACTCTGTCGTGCATCGATCGAGATGTTCGCCGCGCTCAGCTCTCACTCGGAACACCGCGCGCTCTGCCTCGCAAACATGATCGCGCCCTACATCAACCTCGCTCGCATTTACGGTCAAAAAGGCGAAGTCAAAGAGAGCCTGAGCATCTTCGAAGACATCTATCGCTTCGGTCTCGAGCAACAAGATCTCTACATCTTCGGACACCGGATCAGCGTTGCCGATGCACCAGCAATGATCGCGGTCTCGGAACCGAAGTTTCAGAAACTGCTTTTGTCCTGCCAGGTGATCGAAGCGGCGCGAGTCCTGCAAACTGTCGAAGATTATTCTGCGCTGCTAATGTTGGTCGAAAGAAACGAAAGCCTGCCGGAATACCAGAACGTCTTTTTCCAGCAATACCTTTTGGAACTAACCAGCCGTGCTCTGCTTCACATGGGCCAATACGATATGGCGCTCGAAGCACTCGAAGAATGTTGTGATTTGATGCCCGGGACGAACACCGATCGCATCGTCGCACACCTGCTGTTGAGCCAGATTTATCGTGAATGGGGCCGCGAAGATTCAGCCCACGAAACCCTGAACAAACTGGAAGAGCATCTCTCGGCAGTGGCTCAGCATATCCGCAAGTTGCCGATCCTGAGGCAAGTCGCTTACCGGCTGGCGCTCGAGCGTCACGCTTTGGGTGTCAACTCGAGAGCGCTGGAGTCCGCTGAACAGGCGTTCCATTGGTGCAGTGAGTTGAACGATCAAGTCGGAATGATCAAGTCCGCCATATTGTTGCTGCGTATTTGCAGCCGTACCACCATCACGCCTTCGCGTGCAGCGCAGCGACGCTGGTACGAGGAGCTTAAACAACTCGCGTCCACAACGTTCTTCCGGCTCGAACGCGCGTGTGCTTATTGGGAACTGGGTCTTGCTGCCGAACTGTTGGGCCATAGCAGCGATACTGCTTTTGAGTACCTCGAGAGCAGCTACCGTCTCTATCGTTCCGTTCCTTTCGTTGATAGCCAGCGAAGCCGTGAGACAGTGAGACGATCGCTTGAGTCGCGCGTCGGAATGTTTTCATCACGCCGGACACTTGCCGGTGAGATCGTTTGGGAAGGCAGCCCGTCAATCGATTCTACCTTCGATGCGCTGATGGAGTTTGCGCCGCAGTTTCTTGCCACTGTTTAAAAGAGAGTACATGACGTGGACCACCGACCCGATAAAACAGAAAAAAGCTCGAGCCATTCGTTGCGGGTGTTTTTTCAACTGCTCGGGCGATTCAGACTCGAATGCGGTGGTCTTCTACTCGTCACCTCAGTGCTGGCCGCGACTGAAGGCATCCTGCA
>DASVGE010000385.1:0-2229 GCA_036379695.1 Pyrinomonadaceae bacterium
CAAGCCCCTCTTCCTGACTTGTTCTATTTTCTGGTCTATTTTCTTGTGGGTAGATGTCGCGTGGCGCGCCGGTGCGTTCGATGGTGCCGTTACGAACGACTGCCATTCGATGACCGACGGTGAACGCATCTTCGAGATTGTGAGTCACGTAGATGACGATCAACTCCGCTTCCGCTTGTAAGCGCAACAAATCCTCGTGTAATCGTTTGCGAATCTCACTGTCGAGCGCGGAAAACGGTTCGTCCAGCAGTAATACGCGCGGCTCCATGGCCAGCGCTCTGGCGATTGCAACTCTTTGCTGCTGACCACCTGACAGTTCATGCGGATAGCGGTGCGCCAATTCGATCAGGTGCATGCGCTCCAGTAACGCTTCGGCGCGTTCGCGAGCGTGAGGCTGTCGCCACAATGCGTACGCGACATTGTCTAAAGCACTCAGGTGTGGAAACAACGCGTACTGCTGAAAGACGTAACCAACGTGGCGTTTGCGCGCGGGTAGATTGATCGGCGCACCGTTGTTCGCAGAACGGAAGAAGACCGTGCCATCCAGCGTGATCTCTCCAGAATCAGGCGTCATCAGCCCCGCGATCGCGTTCAGCGTTTGCGTCTTGCCCGCGCCTGATGGTCCAAACAGCACCAGTATCTCCGCGCCGACATCGATCTGCACCGCGAGATTGAACGTGTCCAGTCGCCTTTCGATATTCACTTTGAGATGCAGTGGTTTCATCAACGCAAAGCCGTCTTCCGTTTATCGAGCGGCCGTTCGAGCTGCCGCACGCACCACAAACCAATAAACGCTACCGCAGTCATCACGACAACCATCATCTGCGCTTCATCATAGCGACGCGCTTGCACCGCATCGTAGATCGCGAGTGGTAGCGTTTGCGTCTGTCCTGGAATGTTGCCCGCAACCATTAGCGTGGCGCCAAACTCGCCCAGTGCACGCGCACCACCCAGGATTAACCCAGCGATAACTCCACGCCGCGCGAGAGGCAAGGTCACGCGCCACAAAATCTCCAACTCGGATGAGCCCAGCGTACGCGCGGCGTTTTCAAGCATATGATCCACACTTGCGATCGCAGTCCGCGCCGATTGGAACATCAACGGCAGCCCGACTACAGCCGACGCGATCGCTGCCGCATACCAACTGAAGAGCAGATTAACGTGAAACCACTCGACGATCGGACTGCCACGCCCCAGCGCAAGTAACAGTAAATACCCGATGACACTCGGCGGCAACACGAGCGGCAGAAAAATAATTATCTCAATGAAAATCTGACCGGGAACACGAAAGCGCGCCAGGAACACTCCCAACACCAGACCGACCACAAAAAGAATGATCGTCGCCACAAGCGTCACCTGCAACGACAACATCAGCGCCGACCAATTCATTTAACCGGCTCCTCTCCAGGTAAAATGAAGCCATATTTACGCATGATCGGACGCCCTTGCGCAGAATTGACGAAGCTCGCGAAGCGACGCGCCTCAGCTTCGTGTCGCGTGCTGCGGACGACGGCCATAGCCTGATTCAGTGGCTTGTGCAGTTGCTCTGAAATCAACACCCAGCGGCCGTTGCTGTTGACGCTGAGCGAGAGGGCGACAATCGCAGCGTCGACGTTTCCTGTCTCTGCATACTGAAGTGTCTGGCTGATGTTCTCACCAAAGACCAGTCGTGAAGAAACGCGATCCCAAATGCCGGCTGACTCCAGCGCCTGGCGCGCCGCGTCGCCATACGGAGCGTGTTCGGGATTGGCGATCGCGATGCGACGTACTTCCGGTCTGGCCAGGTCTTCAATACGCTCCAGTTGCAGCGAGCTGTCATTACGCATCCAAAGTGTGATGCGTCCCTGCGCGTAAAGCGTCTTCGTATCCGGGAGGATCAGGTTCTGCTGTTCTAGCTCTTCGACAAAGCTCACATTCGCTGCGGCGAGCAGATCGACGGGTGCGCCCTGCTCTATTTGTTGTGTGAGTTGTCCGGTAGAACCGAAGTTGAATGTCACTTTGATTCCGGTGTCGCTTGTAAACAGTTTGCCCAGTTCTTCAAAAGCCGGCGTCAGATCCGAAGCCGCCGAAACCGTCAGTGTGACTGGCAAACTTTCGGCTGAAGGTGAGGACCGGCACGCCGCGAAAAACATTAAGAAAAGAATTAGTGCCACGGATGAACACGGATAACACAGATTAGATTTCTGTTTTTGATCCGTGTAATCCGTGTTCATCCGTGGCTCATAAACT
>DASVGE010000386.1:0-11217 GCA_036379695.1 Pyrinomonadaceae bacterium
ACATGGACCGCACCGGCATCGACGTCGAAGTCGTCTCTCTTTCGACGCCAAATGTTTTCTTTACCGACGCTGAGCACCAACCCGCTGTCGCAAGGATGATCAACGATTCCTACGCCGAACTCATCGCCAAACATCCCACACGATTCAAAGGCTTTGCGTCGATCCCGATGGACGCGCCCGAGGATGCTTTAACAGAACTGCACCGTGCGATCGACGAGCTCAAATTGAACGGCGTGATCCTGCTCAGCAACATCGGCGGCAAGCCGTTGACTTCGCCTGAGTATCGCCCGTTCTTCGAAGAAGCAAACCGGATGAGGCTTTGTATCTTTCTGCATCCGATGTTGCCGGCAAATTCCGACGCGTTTCGTGAGTACGTGCTTGGGCCGATCATCGGCTTTCCGTTTGACACGAGTCTCGCGGTCGCGCGGATGTGCTACGACGGCATGTTTGAAGAGCTTCCGGACATTCGTTGGATCATCGGCCATCTCGGTGGCGCGGTGCCGTACCTGATGGAGCGCATGGACAATGGCTGGCGTGACTTCGCGGATTGTCGCGTGAAGATCGACAAGCTGCCGAGCGTTTATCTGAAGCGGCTCTATTACGATACGGTGTCGTTCAGTCCGCACACGTTAAAGATGGTGCGCGACATGGTGGGAGCGGACCACATGGTAATGGGCAGCGACTACCCGCACCTCCTCGGCTCAATAGATCGCGCCGTCACTTCTATCGAACAGCTTGAAATCAATGAGGAAGAGAAGCAACAGATCTTCTCCGGTACAGCCGCCCGCATTCTCAATAATTTTTAGCCACGGATAAACACGGATTACATACACGGATTTTTTGTTTTAAATCTGTGTATGAAATCCGTGTTTATCCGTGGCTAATGCTTATCTCACCACAAAGTCCGCGAGTTGGGTCGCGCTCGTGCCGGCGACGCCGTCGGTTACCGTTACTTTCAGATCGTATTTACCGGGGGAGAGGGTTTTTAAGGCGAGCTCTTCGCCGAATGGAATGCGCTCCGCATCCTGTCCCGCGCTGCTGACTTTGCGTTGTGGTGAACTGAGTACGGCCTGACCGTCGCGCAGCACCTGCGTTTGTACTGTCAGTTGCGGGGTTCCGCTCGCGTCGCGCTTTGCGTTGTAAACAAACACCCAGTAACCGAGTTGCGAGCTGCGCAGAAAACTGTGGTCCACACTCAACTGAACGTGCGCGGCCCCGCCCTTGTTTTTATCTTCCAGCACCTGCCCGCCGAGCAACACGCTGCTGAGCGTCAACTGGCTCTTCGCGAGATCCGGAATCACGATCCACTGAATCGCACTCCCAACATTTCCCGACTTCTCATCACGCACAGCCACACGAAACTGATAAATGCCCGGCGCCAGCGGCGTGTGGTGATTGTAAAAGATCGCCTCAGACCCACCTGACTTCGGCGGATCGATGTTCAACTGATTCTTGAAACTCGATGCGATCTTGCCTTTATCATTGAGCACCACGCCGGCCAGCTTGATCGTCGCCGGTTGTTTGCCGTTGTCGCCGTAAGTAACACCGCGGCCGGAGATCTCCATCGACGAAGTAACCACCAGACCATTCGCCGGCGTGTTGAGGTATGTAAGCGAGAGCAGCGCCGGCAAACCACCCGTGGGATAGAAATCGCTCAACGCTTCGCGGAGTTCTGCGTCCGGCCCTTTCTTACTGCCAGGCTTCTCGTTTGCCGCCGCAGTCGCTTCATGTTTTGGAGCAGCGACGTATCCGCGTGGCGCACGCACCGACAGCTCCGGCTGGCCCACGACATTGATCTTCACATTCCGAAACTTGGCCGCCTTCTCTTCGTCTTTCTCCGGACGCCACGCGACGACGTAGTAGTTTGAAGTCTCGTCAAGCACGTTGGTGACCCAGCGATCGAAGAAGTTTGTATTGCGAAGTGCGCGGCCTCCGGTGTCGTTGGCGATGGCGTGGAGTGCATCCTGGTTTGCTTCGAGTTCTCCGATCGAAGCAATGTGAAGGCGTTCATCCAGCGGTTTCTTGACGGCAGGATCGTTGTAAGAACTGTTCACCAAACCAGACGAATGGATCGTGTAAACAACTACGCCGGCACGTTGGGCTGCGTCGATTACATGATCGAGTTTGTCGCGCACGCCGGCGGCGTTTGGTCCGGCATCCAGGAGAAAGCCGTCAGAAATAAAGAAAGCGAGTTTGCGTCCCGGCGCGCGGGCCACCGAACGCATGGCTGACTCGAGCGAGTTGTAAGTGTTCTGAGTGATTTGCGCCGACTGCATCAGGATAGCGCGCGCGCTATTTTTAACCTCTGTTTCACAAGCCTGGCGAATCAGGGGGAGGATCAACTTCTTCACTCGCTGGAAAGTGGCGGCGCCTTTCATGCATTCGCCGACGTAGGCGTCGAGCACCTTCGTATCGGTCTTCCCGATATTGATTTGGAAGGCCATGTACTCCGTCATCTTCGCGCTGCCGCCGGCGCTATAACCGCTGGCGTCGTACGGGCGCGGGACCATGCGCGCGAGAGCCGCATCGAGCACGGGTTTGCTCGTTGTGAACTGTTCGAGAAATCCGATCTGTCCGCTGGCGGTGAGAATCGCGACGTTGTCTTTCGAACTCATTTCGCGATCGAGAAAGTGCTGAAGCATCATTCTCGTGCGGTTCATGCTGTCGGGTGAGAGGTGAAGATCGTCGACGAAGAAGACGATGGTGCGGCCGGGGATCCGCGACGGTGCGATCGTTTTCGCGGTTGCTTCGTTGGGATTGCCAAGGGTTGCGAGTTCGCGTTCTCGCGCGCTACCGGAGGCGACACGTTCGAAGAAGGCGATCGGGCGTGGCTTGCCGTCGACCATCAATTCAAACTGATCGCGTTGTAGACCTTCGACGAAGTTGCCTTTCTTGTCGAGGACGGTGATAGCGGTTTGCACTAGTTCGGTGTCGACGCGGATGACGTCCGTTTGCTGTTGCGCGTTCGCCACTGAGCATAGCGCGATGAGTAATAGGATTAAGCGGAACTTCATGTTTCTCCCCGGAAACTTACTTTGCCACAGATCTTCACGGATTGATAACGGATCACGGACGCTGACCCCACACGGGTGGTGGTGGTTCCTTGGGTGAACGATCCACCGGACGCTCTTTCAGCAGTCGCATTGCTTCCTGGACGGCGCGTTCGAGTTGCGGATCGCGGCCGGCGATGACGTCTTTGGGCCAGTTCTCGATGTCGATGTCGGGTGCGACGCCTTCGTTTTCAACCGCCCACTTTCCATCGCGCGTGAAGAAACCGCCGCGCGGCGCGATCATCGATCCGCCGTCGACGAATGGCGGCGTGTCGGCGGTGTGAACGAGCCCGCCCCATGTGCGCTTGCCGATCAACGGGCCGATCTTGCGTCGCCTGAACATGTAGGGCATCAAGTCGCCACCAGAGCCGGCCATCTCGTTAATGATCATCACCTTTGGACCCCAGATGCCTGCCGACGGACTGGTGAACGGGTAACGATCGCCGGCGACGTTGTTGAAGTAACCATCAAAGTCGCGCGCGAGCACCTCGATGATGTAGTCGGCTGCGGAGCCGCCACCGTTGAAACGCTCGTCGACGACCACGCCTTTCTTGTCCTGCTGCGAAAAGTAGTAGCGATTGAAACTGCTGTAACCCGGCTGACCGGTATTGGGCAGGTAAACGTAAGCTAACTGACCATCAGACATTTTTTCAACCAGGCGCCGGTTCGACTCGACCCACGCTCGCGTGCGTAGCGCCTGTTCGCTGGCGACCGGCACGACCGTGACTGTGCGCGCGCCTTCCATGGTTGGCGTGCTGTTCACGGTAAGCGTGGTTTGACGGTTCGCGGTTCCATCCAGCAAGCGGTGAATGTTGTCAGGCGCTCGCAACTCGATGCCGTTGATCGCGAGGATGTAGTCACCAGCGTTGACGTTTGCGCCGGGTGTTGCGAGTGGCGAACGCAGATCCGGATTCCAGCTCTCGTTGTCGTAGATCCGCGTCACCTTGTAGCGGCCGTTTTCGATCGCGAAGTCCGCGCCGAGCAGTCCGGCGACGGGCTGCGGAACAGTCGGCATGTCGCCGCCGCGCACGTACGAGTGCCCGACTGCGATCTCAGCGCCCATGATGTCGAGCAGGTAGTTGAGATCGGCGCGGTGCATCACGTACGGCAGCAACTGCCCGTACATCTGTTTCATCTTGGGCCAATCCGTGCCGTGCATGTTCTGCACGTAGAGATAGTCGCGCTGGTTGCGCCAGCCTTCGTTGAAGATCTGTTTGAACTCTTCCTTCGGCTCGAGATACATGCGCAGGGCGAAGTTCAAACGCCCCGTTCCTGGTTGTGGAGCCGCGCGATCGGCATCGACGAGAAACAACTGCGGCGGCGGAGCGTTACCTGGTCCGCCACCTGGACCACCACCCTGACCGCCGCCACCGGCCGCGGCGCGATAAACCAGCTTGCGACGATCGGCGCTGATCTCGTAAGCAGCGACATTGCCGGCGAAGGTTGTCGCACGTCGATCGCACAAGCGATAGCGCCAAAGTTCATTGCCTCCGCCGCCGGCACCCTGACCGCCCGGTCCAGTGTTAGGTCTCGCTTCGAGGAAGAACACCTGACCATCGACGCCGGCTTGCAGATCCGCGTACGGTCGCTCCGCGATACCAGTCACGGAAACTATTCGTTGTTGCAGTCCGTCAAAATCGATCTGGACCGTCACTGGAGCACGCGGTCCGCGTTGAGCACCGCCACCACCAGCGCCTTCACCACCGCCACCGCCTTCAGCGCCGCCGCCGGCAGCATCGCCTGCACACGCGCCCGGTGGCAGCCTGCGCGTGCCGGTGCCCACGCCGCGATCTTCATCACTCTCCGGCAGCAGTGGACTCGGATCAGTCTTGCGCAGCACTGTGAAATACAGTCCGAAGGTGGTTACGTGATCGTACGAAGTCATATCGAGCCACTGCGAACGCAACCCGAAATCTGTCGAAGCTAAAAACCAGAGATACTTTCCGCTCGCATCCCACGTGGGCCAAACCGCGTCCGCGAGCCCGTCGGTGACCTGCTTCGTCTCGCCCGTCTCGACATTGCTCACGAAGATCGCGTGATACAGCGAGCGCAAACGACTCGAATACGCAACCCACTTCGAATCAGGACTCCAAACCGGGTTCAACGTGCGCGCCGGCACCATCCACGGATCCTGGCCGACAATTTTCGCCTGCTCTGTCGCCACGTCCAGCACCCACACCTTCAGGTTTGTGTCGGTGAAAAGAATCTTCTTCGAATCAGGCGACCACGATGGCGTGTAGTAGCGCGTCGGTTTTGCGAGCGTGATTTCGCGCGGCGGCGTCAGTCCGTCCTGCGATTCGATCACGAGTTTGTACTCGCCTGATTTGTCGCTGAAGTATGAAACAAACTTGCCGTCAGGCGACCATGCCGGATCGCGTTCGGCGGACGCACTCGAGTTCGTCAGGTTGCGCACGTCGCCTTTGTCAGCCGGTATCGTGAAGATCTCGCCGCGCGCTTCAACGACGACGCGCTTGCCGGTGGGCGAGAGGGCCATGTTGGTGAGACGATTCGAGACGTCTTCCCAGTTTGGCATCATCCACGGAAAATCGCCGGCGGCGACGATGTTCACGACGCGGCTTTTGCCGCTCTTCGGATCGAGCTCGTGTACGTAGCCGGCCTGTTCGAAAACGATCGTGCCCGCGCCGGAATCCATCGACTTCACGTCGAAGTCAGTAAACTTCGTAACCTGTGCGAGTTTTTTGCTCTTCGTCTGATACTCCCAGACGTTTGCCACGCCGTCGCGATCAGAGATGAAGAAGACGGAGTCGTCGACCCACACCGGATTGATGTCTTTTGAGTCAGTCCACGGTGGAGCGACGAGATCGTACGTTTTGAGATCGACGATCCAGATCGGGCGATTTTGTCCGCCGCGATAGTTGCGACGTTCTTCGTCCCACGAGTTGTTCATGCGATACGCGACGCGAGTGCCGTCAGCCGAGATCTTTCCCTGGTAAGCGCGCGGCAACGCCATCGGTTGTTCCACGCCGCCCTCGGAAGAGACCGTCCAAAAGCGCGGTGCGCCGCTCGGCGCCCAGGTAGCGCGTGTTGAGGAGAAGAGGATCGATTTGCCGTCGGGTGTCCAGCCTTCCACCAAGTCGGCGCCCGGATGCCATGTCAACCGGCGTGGCTCGCCACCTTCCGAAGGGACGATGTAAACGTCGAAGTTGCCCGCATACTCGCCGCTGAACGCGATCCAACGTCCGTCAGGTGAGAAGTGCGGGTTGGCGGTTTGTCCCTGGAAACTCGTCAGCCGCCGCGCGCTGCCGCCCGTTCTCGGCACGACCCAGATATTGTTTGCGTACGCGAAACCGATCTGAGTTGAACTGACTGTGGGCGTGCGCAGGAGTCGGGTTTGGCCTCCGTGTCCGTTCTGTGCTCCGGTTTTTGGAGAAAAAACCAAAAAGCAGAAGACCAGGACGATCAGGAGAGAAATGCGGCTAGACATGCGATGTGTCCTCCAGGGCTGCGGGTTGAAAAAGGACGACATTATAGGTCATATAAGTCTTATAGGGCCTATATTGAATTCTCGATTCGTTGTAGAATTCCCGCCAAACCAACCACGAGGAGAAAGATCATGAGTTCCCTGAAGCGTAGTTCTGTTTCCATCTTCGCCGTACTGTTTGTGTTGTGCTGCGCCGCGACGGCGTTCGCGCAGATCACTGTGCCGCGTCCGAGTCAGGCCGCGAGCGTGATGCAAAGAGTCGGTGTCACCGACATCACGATCACTTACAGCCGGCCCGGCGTGAAGGGTCGAAAAATCTGGGGTGACCCACTGCCGGAGCAAGAGGCCAAGGCCAAAGGTGAGGCCACCCTCGACAACCAGAACGAGCGTCCGAAAGATGCGGTCATCGTTCCGTACGGCCACATGTGGCGCGCCGGCGCCAACGAGGCCACACAGTTCGTCGTGACTGACGATGTGTTGATTAACGGACAGAAGCTCGCCGCCGGAAGTTACAGCCTGCACGCGATCCCGAACAAAGAAGAGTGGACGATCATCTTCAATGGCACCGCGAACCAGTGGGGCAGTTTCGCCTACGATCCGGCGAAGGACACGTTGCGCGTTAAAGCGAAGCCACAGTGGGTCAACGAAAACCAGGAATGGCTGGCATACAGTATCGATCCCGTCGGTGAAGACTCGGCGCAGGTAAACATTCGCTGGGAAAAGATCAGTGTACCGTTCACCGTTAAAGTGCCCGACGTGCCGGCGGCCACGATGGCCAGGCTGAAGAGCACAGTCGGTAACGCCAAGCCCGACGATTGGCGCACGCGGCTGCAGGCTGGAAATTACCTGCTCAACAACAAAGACGCGGCGGATGATGCACTGGGGATGGAATGGTTGGATCAGTCGATCAAGGTGAAAGAGACTTTCCAGAACCTCTCATCCAAGGCGAACGCATTGTACAAGGCCGGGAAGAAAGAAGAGGCCATCGCGCTTGGCGAACAGGCAGTCCAGCGCGGGAAGACTGATAAAGTCGATACGACGACCTTCGAAAAGCGACTGGCTGACATGAAAGCCGGAAAGATCTAATTAATTAAGCCACGGATTACACGGATAAACACGGATTGTTTAATCAGTGTAAATCCGTGTAATCCGTGGCTTATTTTTTTCTTATGGGTGTAGCTAAGCTTACCGATCAGAACACGATTGTCCCCGACAGCAAGTACGCACGCGTCGAGCGTGAACGCCGTTACCTCCTCCGCGATTTACCGGAGGGAATGACGCGCGCCGATCCGCATCTACAGATCACCGACAACTACATGACCGGCTCGCGCCTGCGACTGCGCAAAGTGCGTGAGCCGCGCACAAATAAGTGGACAGTAAAGTTCACGCAAAAGTTCGCGCCCAACCCGGACGACTTATCGCGCACGATCATCACGAACACTTACCTCAACGCGCTCGAAGCCGAAACCTTATCGTCGCTCTTCAACAGCAACGAGATCCGCAAGAACCGTTACTCATTTGAGTTTGATGGGCGCGAGTTCGCGATCGACATGTATCTCGGCGACCTGTTTGGCCTGGTGCTCGCCGAAGTCAGCTTCGAAACAGACGAAGATCTCGACAACTTCCCGAAACCGCCTTTCGCGCTCGTCGATGTAACCAACGAGCCGATGTTCAGCGGCGGCAGGCTATGTGAACTGACGTTTTCTGACGTTCGGGCTGAGATCGCGAAGCGCGGTTTGCTAAGATAAGTCGCGATGAACCTCCGCACCTGCTTGCTCATCGCATGTTTAGCCGTTTCTTTTGGCTGTCGAAAAACTTCAACCCCTCCACCAACGGCGCCGCCGCCCGGAACCGCCACTCCGTCGCCCGAGTTGAGTCACGTCGCCGGTGGTGAGACACCCGCGCCACAGACCAAGTATTTCAAAGGCTCGATCGGCAGCTCGCTCGATCTGCAAATGAAACTCGTGCGCACCGGCGACCAGCTCACGGGCAGCTACTTCTACCAGAAGATCGGGGCGCGCATTAACCTGCGTGGCAACGTCGATAAGGACGGCAATCTCACGCTTGAAGAGTTCGATCAGGCCGGCAAACAGACGGGCTTGTTCAAAGGCATCTGGACCGTCGATGCAAGTGATGGGTTGATCAGTCTTGCCGGCAACTGGTCCAAGCCGCCGGGTGAAAAGGGTAGCGACAAGAAGACTGCTTTCTCCGTTCACGAAGAGCCGATTGCTTTCACCGGCGACGTCGAGATCGTGTCGAAGCAGATCAAAGAGAGCAACAAGAAACTGATGTACGAGATCTCGGTGCAGTATCCGCAAATCACCGGCGGCACCAATCCAAACTTCGAGAAGTTTAACCAGGCCGCGCGAGCGTCAGTGACGAGGAAAGTTGCGGGGTTCAAGAAGGACGTGCAACCCACAGAAGGCGAAGAGGAGCCGCGTCCCGAGGGCTCGATGGGCAGCGATCTGAGCGTTAGTTACGATGTGGTGTTGGCGCAGGACGACCTGGTGAGCGTGAAGTTTGTTGTCAGCAGTTATTTTCAGGGTGCGGCGCATCCGAATTCCTATTCAGACGTGCTCAATTTCGATCTGAAAAACGGCAAGCAACTAAAACTCGGCGATCTCTTCAAGCCCGGCGCGAAGTTTCTGCAGACGATCGCGACTTCCTGTATCGGGGATCTAAAGAAACAGGCGAAAGATTTACCGGTGGACCAAATCGAGGAAGGCGCGGCTGCCAAGTCAGACAACTACGGAAGCTGGACCATCACCAGACGCGGCCTGGGCATCACCTTCGACGCCTACCAGGTCGCCCCCTACGCTGCCGGCCCACAGTTTGTGCTGGTGCCGTATTCGACGTTGAAGGATCTCATAAATCCGGAAGGGCCTGTCGCTCAATTCGCTAAATAAGCCACGGATAAACACGGATTTCATACACGGATTTTTTATATCTGTGGACGAAGTCCGTGTTTATCCGTGGCTAAATAGAATGCGAGGAAAAACGCGACCAGCATGATGGCGGCGGCGGTCCAAAAGGTCACGAAGAGTGAGTGGTCGCTCATGTAGTGTGGCAGGCCGTCCGCGCCGAGATGGGCGATGGAGCTGCTGATTAGTATCGCTGCAAGCGAAGGACCGACGGCCCGCGCGAGGCTCGCCGTCGATTGAGTCACACCTAAGACGACGCCCTGCTGCGCCGGTCCTGCGCTTTTTGAAGCGAGGCTCGTGAGGGCTGGAGTCGCGAGCGAGTTGCCGATCGAAAAAACGCCACCGCCAACGAGCAGCCCCAGCAAACCTCCCGCCGCCGGCCCCACAAACGGAACCGCAAACAAACTGATCGCGAAACAAAACGCGCCCACGATCACCAGCGGCAGTTCGCCGAAACGCTTCACCAGACGTCCGATCAGTCCACCTTGAATGATCACTGCGATCAATCCGACGTATGCAAACAGGTAACCGGTGTGTTGCGCATCGTAACCGAAGCGAAACATCGTGTAGAGCGAGAACGCCGTCGTCATGATCGAGAACGCAACGATGAACAGAAAATAAATGACGAGGATAAACGCAAGCCGCGGCTCCTTGAGTGAACGCATCACCTGGCGCAGGCTGCGACCACGGACAGCGGAGTTCTTCGCGGGATGATCCGGCGTGACTGTCTCCGGCAACGTGAAATACAGCAGCATTGCATTTGCGAAGCAGAGGACCGCGGCGAAGATAAACGGCACGTGAATGCCCCAACGGCTCAGGATGCCGCCGATCGCTGGTCCAAAGATGAATCCGAGACCAAACGCGGCGCCGATCAGCCCCATTCCTTTGGCGCGATTCTCTTCCGTAGTGACGTCGGCGATGTAAGCCTGAGCGGTAGAGATGTTGCCGCCGGTGATGCCGTCGAGGATGCGGCCGACAAAAAGCATGACGAGGGTTTTCGCGAATCCGAGTATGAGAAAGCCGATGCCGGTGCCGATGATCGAGAGCAGCAGTACGGGTCGTCGTCCATGCTTGTCTGACAAACCGCCCAGCACCGGCGAGAAGATCAGTTGCATGATCGAATACGACGCGAAGAGAAATCCCACCGTGCGTGGCGTGGCGTTGAAGGCTGTGCCCTCGGCGTAGAACGGCAACACCGGAATGACGATGCCGAAGCCGACCAGATCGATGAAGACAGTGGTTAAGATGACGACGAGCGGTGAGCGCTTCATTGTGCCTGTTGTTTACCTGCGTCCTCTGCTCAACGCGCGATCGATTGATGCTTGCCCGCCGCCGGCAATCAGCAGCGCCAGCGCCATTGCGAGCAGGCTTAAGGGATACTCGTAACCGCGGTTTGCGGCGAAGAAGCCGCCGGGCAAGTGTACTCCCACTATTGCCGTCAGCATCGTGCAGGCGATGAAGAATGCGCCCACGCGAGTCAGGAATCCGAGACCGACGAGCAGGCCGCCGACCAGTTCGGCGAACGCTGCCGCGCTTAGCCATAACCATGTAGGCCGCATGAAACTGAAAGGTGTGTTGCCGGAGATAAATGCGTTGAACCCGGGTCCGTTGAAGCTGCCGAGCACTTTTTGTGCGCCGTGCGCGATCATCACCGCCGCGAGCGCCAGGCGCACCGGCATCGTAAACCAGGTTGCGGAGGTCGCGATTATTCGATTAAGCATCTTTTGTTGATCCCTCGCGGAAAGACTAACCACAAAGACACAAAGTCACAAATCGAGCGCCTCCTTGGAGTGCGGTGCCTTGG